>NZ_JBJGYT010000009.1:0-166882 GCF_054050135.1 Geodermatophilus sp. SYSU D00705
GCGGTGAGGGTGGCGGCGGCTTCGGCGGCGGTGGCGGTGGCGGCTTCGGCGGCGGGGGGGGGGGGGGGGGGGGGGGGGGGGGGGGCGCCCCCCCCCCCCCCCCCCCCCCCCCCGTGCGTTCTCGCCTCCGATCCTCCCAGCCCGGGCAACTAGACGTGCGCGGGCACCGCGGTGAGGTCGGGGGCGTCCACCCCGTGCAACGTCTCGGTGGCGTCCACGTAGTCCCGGCCGGCCACCGGGATGTCGGCCTCTCCCGGGAAGCCGCCGTCGGCGGGGCGCGGCGGCGTCTCTGCGGCGACGTCCCCGGCGTCGGCGGGGCGGGCGGGCCGGGTGCGTGTGAACGTGGTCCTGCCCCGGGCGAGGTTGGGGCCGACGGCGGTGGCGCGGATCCGCGGCGTGCTACGGCGGCCGTTGTCGGACTCCCAGCTGTGCGTGGTGAGCGTGCCGTGGACGATCACCGGGTCGCCCTTGCTCACGCTGCCGGAGACGTTGCCCGACAGCTCGTTCCAGCACTCGACGTCGACCCAGAAGGTGCCGGAGTCGACGAACTCCTGGCTGCGGCTGTCGAAGCGGCGGGCGGTGGAGGCCATGCGGAAGTTGGTCACCGGGGTGCCGCCCTCCGGGCGGTAGCGGCGGGGGGCGTCGACGACGTTGCCGACGACGGTGACGATCGTGTCGTTCACGGTGCTCCTCGGGTGTGCAGCGCCGGGACGGCGCGTCCGGCGCGGTGCCGGTGTGCGACCGACCCTCGACGCCGCAGCGCCCGTGCGGCGTCGCCCGCCGGGATCTGTGGACGGCAGCGGCGCCTGTGGACGACCGGAGCCGTCGGCGCAGCGGGAGCTGGTCCACTGCGGGCGTGACCGCCTCACCCGCGCCGCCCGCGCACCGCCCACGCCCGGGCCGACAGGCTGATGGAGCCGTCGGCGTCGGTGGGGAGGCGTGCGCGCAGCGCCTCGCGGAGGGCGGTGCGCTGCTCCTCCCCGAGCGACGCCACGTAGGCCGGCGCCGGTCCCGTCCGGCCGAGGAAGGGGGTCCAGTAGTCGTCGAAGCCGGTGAAGACGGTCGCCACGACGATGGCGTCGACCGCGACGTCCGCGAACCCGCCGGCGAACAGGTCGCGCAGCGGGCCGGGCCGGCACCAGCCCGACCGGCGCCCCTCGTCGAGGTCCCGCGCGGCGGGGTCCAGGTCCACGGCGGCGTCCCAGAAGAACCGCAGGAGCTGCATGCCGTCGGCGTAGTCCCACACGTAGGCGGCGACCACACCCCCGGGCCGGACCACCCGCCGCATCTCCGCCACGCCGGCGGCCGGGTCGGGCACGAAGTTGAGCACCAGGCCGGAGACCACCGCGTCGACCGACGTGTCGTCCATCGGCAGCGCCTGCGCGTCCCCCTCGCGGAACGACGCCCGCGCGTCGGGAATCTGCGCCCTGGCGAGGGCCAGGAAGGCGGGCGAGGGGTCCACGCCCAGCACGCTGCCCGGCGCGCAGCCGGCGAGCACCGCTCCGGTCAGCGCGCCGGTACCGCAGCCGACGTCCAGCCACGCGCGGCCGGCCGGCACGTCGAGCCCGGCCAGGAACCCCGGGGCGACCGCACGGCTCCACCGGCCGATGTACGCCTCGTAGGCGGATGCCCCCGCCCACGGTCCCGCCGCAGCGGTCGTCTCGCTCACGGGGCACCTCCCGACGGGGGACGACGGTGCGCCGGTCATCCTCGTCCCGCCCGCGCGGCCGGCACCAGCAGTGCGGTGCCGACCGGCCCGGCACCCCGCGGGGTGGCACGGTCCAGTGCGATGATCGGCAGTCGAGCGCCCGTAGCTCAGCGGATAGAGCAGGTGCCTTCTAAGCACTTGGTCGCAGGTTCGATCCCTGCCGGGCGCGCTTCCGACCGCCCGAGCCCGGTCAGGTGCGTTCCGGCGGGTGCGCGGTCAGGAACGCCCGGGCCCGCCGCTCGTCCCGTCGGATGGCGGGCACGGCGAAGGCCGCGGTCCCCGCCAGGACCACCGCCGCGGGGACCCGCCACCAGGCCGGAGAGGCGATCAGCAGCCCCAGCCACATCGCCAGCAGCCCCGTGGTCAGCGGGACGACGTGCCGCTGCTGGAGCAGTCCCTCGGCCAGCTCGCGCGCCAGTGGGAGCCGGGCCGGGTCGACGGGCGCGGTGCCGCGCACCTGCGCCAGCAGTTCCTTGCGCTGCCGGGGCGTGAGTGCCCACAGCGGGCTGCGCCAGGCACCGCGGCGTCGCGCCGCGCGCCACTGCCGGACGACCGCGACGCCCGCGACCACGAGCCCACCGGTGGCGAGGGCGAACCCGAGGACCGCGAGCCAGGCGGGGACCTCGGCCGGCTCCGACCCGGACGCGAGCACGACGACGACCCCGATCACCGCTCCCACGACGCCGGAGAGACCCGCGACGACGAGCAACTGCCGCCACATCGACCGGCGCGCCCGCCGCCGCGCCGACCGCGCCGGCGCCGGACCGAGCAGCGCCTCGGCCTCGGACCAGCGGGCGTCGTCGGCGGGGGTGGGACGGTCGGCGGTCACCCCCGCAGCCTGGCGGGGACGACGGGTCGCGGACGTCCCACCGCGGCCGGTTCCCCCAGCCGGGTGACGGCTCGGCTGGACACGACGAGGGCGGTGGCGCCGGGTGCCCCCGGCGCCACCGCCCTCGCACGTGCGGCCGGGCGTCAGCGCTCGGCCGGCGGCACCCAGCCGATCGCCGGGGCCACGTGCCGCACGATCGTCTCCAGCAGGCGGGCGTTGTAGTCCACGCCCAGCATGTTCGGCACGGTGAGCAGCAGGGTGTCGGCCTCCCGGACGGCGGCGTCCTTGGCCAGCTCCTCGGCCAGCTGGTCGGGCTCGCCGACGTAGCTCTTGCCGAACCGCGCTCGCACCCCCTCCAGCAGGCCGACCTGGTCGTCGCCGGACCGCTCGCCGAAGTACTGCCGGTCCAGGTCGGTGACGATCGGCATCACGCTGCGGCTCACCGACACCCGCGGCGTCCGCTCCCAGCCCGCGTCGGCCCAGGCCGCCCGGTAGCGGGCGATCTGCTCGGCCTGCAGCTCGTCGAAGGGCACACCGGTGTCCTCGACCAGCAGCGTCGAGCTCATCAGGTTCAGTCCCTGGCGCGCCGTCCACTCGGCGGTCGCGCGGGTTCCCGACCCCCACCAGATGCGCTCGGCCAGGCCCGGCGACTGCGGCTGGATCGCCAGCCGGCCGGTCATCCCGCCGGTCATCTGCGGATCGGCGTCCACCACCGGCTGACCGGAGATCGCGGCGAGGAACAGCGCGGTCTTCTGCCGCGCGAAGTCGGCGTCGGTCGCCCCCTCGGCGGGGACGTACCCGAAGGCCTCGGAGCCGCGCAGCGCCGTCTCGGGTGACCCCCGGCTGATGCCGAGCTGGAGCCGGCCGTCGGCGAGCAGGTCGGTGGCGGCGGCCTCCTCGGCCATGTACAGCGGGTTCTCGTACCGCATGTCGGTCACGCCCGTGCCGACCTCGATCCGGCTGGTCCGCGCGGCCATCGCGGCCAGCAGGGGGAACGGGGAGGCCAGCTGCCGCGCGAAGTGGTGCACGCGCACGTAGGCGCCGTCCACACCGAGCTCCTCGGCGGCGACCGCCAGTTCCACGCTCTGCACCAGGGCGTCACGGCCGGTGCGCACCTGTGATCCGGGGACCGGCTGCCAGTGCCCGAAGGACAGGAAACCGATCCGCTTCGGGAAGCCGTCCATCACTCCACCTCTCTCGTCGTCCGCGGAGCCAAGCGCGGCGGAGGGGCCGGGTGTTCCCGGCGGACACCGCCGGGGGACGACGGCCACAGCGGCGTCCCACCGGTCACACCAGCCGCCGACACCACTTGTCGTCACTCAATGTGTTCAGTTGACCACGACTCTCCGACGAGAGGTTCCGTCACTTGACGGCATCGGTCCCTCACCCTGGACCGGTGAACCTGAGCGCTCCCGACGTACCGCGGCCCCGGGCAGGCACCCCCGGCGCCGCCGCCGGCTCGCGGCTCCGCGCCATCGACACCCTGCTGGCCGACCGCGGCCAGCTCTTCCGCGCGCTGTTCCTCGCCGCGCCGATCCCCAAGGCACTCGTCGACCTCGACGGGCACCTCCTCGTGGTCAACGAGGCGCTGTGCTCGATGACGGGGCGCGCGGCCGAGGACCTCGTCGGCCGGCACGTCGACCTGCTCGCCCACCCGGACGAGGCGCCGGTCCCCGACCTGCCGCCGGCCCCCGAGGGCCCGCTGGACCCGTGGCTGCGGCTGGACGGCGAGCGGCGGCTGCGCCGGGCCGACAACAGCGAGCTGTGGGCGATGCAGTCCCACGAGGTGATCCACACCAGCACCGGCGCGCCGCACTTCGTCGTCCTGTCGCTGGTCGACGTCACCGACCGGCGCCGCGCGGAGGAGGACCTCGTCCGCCGGGCCTACACCGACCCGCTGACCGGCCTGCCCAACCGCCGGGCCCTCGGCGAGCGCCTCAACCACGCGCTGGCTCTCTCCCGCCGCCGCGGGTTGCAGGTCGGCCTGGTGCACCTGGACCTCGACCGGTTCCAGGCGGTCAACGACGTCCTCGGCCACGAGGCCGGCGACCAGCTGCTCATCCAGGTCGCCGACCGGCTGCGGTGGAGCACCCGCGTGGAGGACACCGCGGTGCGGCTGGGCTCGGACGAGTTCCTGATCCTCGCCGAGGACGTCGAGGACCTGGAGGGCCTGCGCGCGCTGGCCGACCGGCTGCTGTCGGTGCTCGACGACCCGTTCCTCATCGGCGAGCGGGAGATCGTGCTGTCGGCGAGCGTCGGCCTCACCCTCGGCTCCGACGTCGCCCCCGACGACCTGCTGCGCCAGGCGCACAACGCGCTCACCCGCGCCCAGGCCGACGGCAGCCGGGCCCGCATCGAGGTGCACGACGGCGTGCTCAGCGACAGCGAGATCGACCAGCTGCAGCTGGAGGCCGACCTGCGGCACGCGCTGGACTCCGACGAGCTGCGGCTCTTCTACCAGCCGATCGTGGCGCTGGCCGACGAGACGCTGCTCGGCTACGAGGCGCTCATCCGCTGGCAGCACCCCACCCGCGGGCTGCTGCCCCCGGGCGCGTTCATGGACGCGGCCGAGGACAACCGGCTGACCTCCAAGCTCGGTGCGTGGGTGCTGCGCCGCGCCTGCGTGGACGCCGCGACCTGGCCGGCCGGGCTGCGCGTGCACGTCAACATCTCCGCCCGGCACCTGGCCGAGCCCGGGTTCGCCGAGCTGGTGACCGACGCCCTCGCCGAGTCCGGCCTCCCGCCGGAGCGGCTGGAGCTGGAGATCACCGAGTCGACCGCGCTGTTCGCCGCCGAGGCGACGCTGCAGGCGGTGTCGGAGGTGACCGACGCCGGCGTCACCCTGGCGCTGGACGACTTCGGCACCGGCTACTCGGCGATCACCGCCCTGCACCGGCTGCCCATCCACACGGTGAAGATCGACCGCTCGTTCGTCGCCGACGTGGTGACCGAGCCCTCCACCGCGGCGCTGGTCCAGGGGCTGGTCCAACTGGGCCTCGGCATGGGCCTGCAGGTCATCGCCGAGGGCATCGAGGACCTCGACCAGGCCGACTGGCTGCGCGAGCACGGCTGCGTGATGGCCCAGGGCTACGCCTTCGGCCGCCCCGCCCCGCTGCCCGGTCCCGCGCCGACGACCGAGGACGTCGAGCTGGCGGGGACGATGCCGCCCGGGACGGTCACCGTCGAGGACGTCCTGGCCGCCGAGCACGCACTGGTCGTGGAGGAGATGGAGTACATCGACCCGGCCGTGGACCTCGGCCCGCCGTCCGGCCCCGCGCTGCGGCTGGTCCGCGACCCGGAGCCCGACGGCGACCCGGACGCCGACCCCGACGAGGACGACGACCGGGACTGAGTCAGGCCCGCGGCAGCGCCAGCGGGACCGGCCGCTTGGCCGCGCGGCCGTCGCCCGAGGAGCGGCCGCGCAGCCGGCGGGCGATCCACGGCGCGACGAAGCCGCGCACCCACGCCGCCTCCTCGGCCAGCGCCGCCCGGAACGCCCGCCGCGGCTGCGGGGCCAGCGGCTGCCGCCAGTCGTCGCCGACGGGCAGGCCGAGGGCGGTGGCGGCGGCCAGCGCCGTGCGGCGGTGGCCCTCGTCGGTGAGGTGGATGCGGTCGCTGTCCCACATCCGCCAGTCCTGCACCCACTCCGCGCCCCACTGGTCGAGGACGACGGCGCCGTGCCGGGCCGCGATCGACCACAGCGACGCGTTGAACACGGCGACCCGTCCCCGGGTGCGGCGGATGATCGGCGTCTGGCGCGGGTCGACGCCCGTGGCCAGCAGCACGTCGGCACCCGCGGCGCGGAACCGGGCGACGGCGTCCTCGAGGACGGCGGCCAGCCGGTCGGGGTCCGCGCCCGGGCGCAGCAGGTCGTTGCCGCCGGCGACCAGGCTCACCAGGTCCGGCTGCGCGTCCAGCGCCACCGGCACCTGCTCCTCGACCACCTGTGGCAGCAGCCGTCCCCGGACGGCGAGGTTGGCGTACTCCACGTCGCCGTCGGCCGCCGCCGCCAGGTGCTCGGCCAGCCGGTCGGCCCAGCCGCGGTACTCCCCCGGCCGCTGCGGGTCGGGGTCACTGAGCCCCTCGGTGAAGGAGTCGCCGAGGGCGACGTAGCGGCGCCAGGTGGTACGGGAGGGCTCGAGCTGCACGACCTCCACTCCAGCACGGCCCCGGGGAGCCCCGCTGACCACGGGTGGGGTGAGGCACCACACAGGGCGCCGGGCCTGCGACGACGCGACGATGGGTGGGTGCGCACCGACGTCGCGGCGACCCTGACGATCTCCTCCCCCGCCCCGGCGACGGCGCTGCTGCAGGTGGCCGCCGCCACCCCGCTGGAGGAGCAGCTGACCGTGCTGTGCGACGGCCGGCCGCTGGCGGTCGAGGAGTTCGCCGCCGGCGAGGCCCGGGTGCACCGCGTGGAGCTGGGCGAGGGGACGACGACGGTCGCCTACACCGCCGCGGTGAAGGGCGACGGCCCGCCGCGGCCGGTCACGCCGGCCGCCTGGGCGGAGGCGCTGCGGCCGAGCCGCTACTGCCCCAGCGACCAGCTGGAGGGCTTCGCCTCGACCGAGTTCGACCGCTCCCTCCCGCGCGCCGAGCTGGTCGAGACCGTGGCGGCCTGGGTGCACGACCGGCTGGTCTACACCCCGGGCGCGAGCCGGCCGGTCGACACCGCCGTCGACACCCTGCTGGCCGGCCGGGGCGTGTGCCGCGACTACGCGCACCTGACGGTGACGCTGCTGCGTGCCCTGGAGGTGCCGGCCCGACTGGTCGCCGTCTACGCGCCCGGGCTGGACCGGATGGACTTCCACGCCGTCGTCGAGGCCGACGTCGACGGCACCTGGCACGTGGTGGACGCCACCCGGCTCGCGCCGCTGCGGTCGCTGGTGCGGATCTGCGCCGGCCGCGACGCCGCCGACACCGCCTTCCTCACCACCCTGGGCGGGGTGGCCCGGTTCGAGTCGATGACGGTGACCGCCACCGTCGACGGGGGACTCCCGCAGACCACCACGGCGCCGCACCCGCTGCCCTGAGAGGCTGGCCGGCATGCGGACGACGAGCAGCCGAGAGGTCTACCGGAACCCGTGGATCCGGGTGCGCGAGGACCAGGTCGAGCGGCCCGACGGGTCGACCGGGATCTACGGCGTCGTGGAGAAGCCGCACTTCGCGCTGGTGCTGCCCGCCGAGCGCGACGGGTTCTGGCTGGTCGAGCAGTTCCGCCACCCGGTCGGCCGGCGGGCCTGGGAGTTCCCGCAGGGCACCTGGTCCCACGGGGCCTCCGGTGGCGCCGAGGAGCTGGCCCGGGCCGAGCTCGCGGAGGAGACCGGCCTCCGGGCCGGGACGCTGCGCCACCTCGGCCACCTGGACCTCGCGCCGGGTTTGTCCACCCAGGAGTTCGACGTCTGGCTGGCCACCGACCTGACCCCGGGCCCGACCGCGCGCGAGGCCACCGAGGCCGACATGCGCTGCGACTTCGTCCCCGAGGTGGAGCTGCGGGCCAGGATCCGGGACGGCCGGTTCACCGACGGCCCGAGCCTGGCCGCCTACAGCCTGCTGCTGCTCGACCGGGGCTGAGCCGGCTCCGCCGGGGGCTCGCCGTCCAGCCCCGGCCAGCGACGCGGGGCGGCGTACCGCCGACGGGCCGCGCGGATCCCCCGCCCGGCGGCCCGGACCACGCCCAGCTGGCCGGCACGGGACAGCGGGTGACGGCGTCGCACCGCGGCCCCGTCGCGGCGGCCGTCCTTGGCGTTGACGAAGTCGAGCACGTCGAGGTCCAGGATCTCGTCGAAGTGCTCCCAGCGCTCCGCCCGGCGCCGGGCGGCGTCGACCGCGCGGTTCGCCCGAGGACGGCGTCGCTCGTCGTAGGCGGTGAGGGCCTTGGTCAGGTCGCGGTGCTCGGCCAGGGCGTCGGCCAGCGCCACGGCGTCGGTCATGGCCAGGCGGGTGCCCGAGGCCCAGGTGAAGTGGGAGGCGTGGGCGGCGTCCCCCATGAGGGCGATGTTGTCGTGCCACCAGGTCTGGTTGGTCATGTGCGGGAAGCGCTGCCACGTCCCCGGGTCACCGCTGGTCCGACCGGTCAGCGGCCGGCCGTGCAGCACCTCGGCGAAGACCCCGGACAGCAACGTCAGCCCGTCCGCGCCCGGCAGCGTGTCCAGCCCCAGGCCGTGCCACGTCTCCGGCGTGCACTCCACGACGCAGGTGCTGGTGGTGCGGCTGGACGGGTAGGCGTGCATCCACACCCACCCGGCACCGGTCCGCTCGAAGGCGAACGTGATGCGTGGGAACACGTGGTCCGTGCCGAGCCAGAGGTAGCGGTTGCGGCCGTACGTGGTCGTCGTCCCGAAGGCGTCTCCGCACTGCCGCCGAACCCGGCTGCCCACGCCGTCGGACGCGACGACCAGGTCCGCGTCCGCGACCTCGGCGAGGTCTCGGACCTCCCGCCCGAACTCGACCTCCGCGCCGAGGTCGACGGCGCGGCGGGCGAGGACGTCGAGGAGTGCCGACCGCTCCAGGGCGGAGCGGTAGTGCGAGAAGTACGCCGACCGCCCCTCCTTCCACCACTCCTGTTCCTCCCAGCTCACCGAGCGGGCGTGGACCTCCCGGGCACCGGGCAGGTCGTTGGCGAACAGCAGGTCCATCATCCGCTCGGAGTAGGTCACGCCCCACCCGGACGTCGCCCCGGGGACGTACCGCTCGATCACCCGCACCGCGAGGTCGGGATCGCGTCTCCGGGCGCAGATGGCGAAGAACAGGCCCGCCGGCCCACCGCCCACGCAGACGACGTTCATGCGCCCCGGGTCCCTTCCGCTGAGGACGTTCCGACTGAGGACGCCCCGACGAGGTGGGGCGCCGCGGCCGGCGGGGCGCCGTCCGGCCAGTGCCTGCGCGCGTGTGACCACCGGCGCACGACCCGGGCTCCCCGAAGGGCACTGCGGACCGGGCGGAGCTGCCGGGTCAGGGTCCACGGGCGGTGGCGCCACAACTCGACGTCCGGACAGCCCCTCATGGCGCTGACGTAGTCGACCGCGTCGTGCTCGAGGAGCCTGTCTGCGTCCTCCGACCGTCCCGCGGAGCGCTGCCCGCTCTGCACGGCACGGTCCATGAGTGGTCGGCGCTGCTCCTCGTAGGCCTCCAGGGCCCGCGGGATGTCGCCGTGAACAGCCAGGCATTCGGCCAGGGTGGCCGCGTCGGTGATCGCGTACCGCGTGCCCGAACCGCTGGTGTAGTGCACGGCGTGCGCCGCGTCGCCCATGAGGACGACGTTGCCGTGCCGCCAGGTCAGGTTGGTCAGGTGCTTGAAGCGCAGCCACCGCGCCGGCTCACCGTGGGGGCCTCCGTAGAGCCGCCCCCCGGCCAGGACCCGTTCGAAGAGGCTCTCCAGCAAGCGCAGGCCCTCGTCGGGCGGCATGCGGTCCAGTCCCAGGCCCGTCCAGGTCTCCGGCTTGCACTCCACGACGCACGTGCTGATCGGGCCCTGGGCGGGGTACGAGTAGACCCAGACCCACCCCGCGGGTGTGCGCTCCCACGCGAAGGTGATGTGCGGGAACCTGCGGTCGGTGCCGAGCCACGCGTAGCGGTTGCGGCCGACGGTCACCTGCGTCCCGAACTGGTCCGCGAACTGCTGACGGACCCGGCTGTTGACCCCGTCCGCGGCCACGACCAGGTCGGCGTCCGCGAACGGCGTGACGTCGGTGACCTCCTGCCCGTACTCGAGCTCCACCCCGAGCTCCACCGCCCGCCGCGTCAGGACGTCCAGGAGGGTCGACCGCTCGATGCCGGAGATCGTCTTCTGCAGGAACAGGGACCTCCCGTGGAGGACGAGCTCCTTGTCGTGCCAGGTGACCGACCGGGCGCGGATCTCCCGTGCGCTCTGGGGGTCGTGCGCGAAGAGCAGGTCGAGGAGCTGGTCGTGGAACGTGACACCCCAGCCGAAGGTCTCGCCGGGCGGGTTGCGTTCGAGGACCCTGACCCGACTGCCCGGGTCCCGCCTCTTCGTGCAGATCGCGAAGTAGAGCCCTGCGGGTCCGCCGCCGACGCACACCACGTCCATGCGTCCCGAGGATGGCCCGGACGGCCCCAGCGGGACAAGGCGTCCGGGCGCGTCAGCCGCGGTACGCCTCCAGCAGCCGCAGCCAGACCTCGCTCATCGTGGGGAAGGCCGGGACGGCGTGCCACAGCCGGGCGATCGGCACCTCGCCGACCACCGCGACGGTCGCGGCGTGCAGCAGCTCGGCCACGCCCGGCCCGACCAGGGTGACCCCCAGCAGCACCTCGCGCTCGGGATCCACCACGGCGACCGCCGTCCCGGTGTAGCCGTCGGCGTGCAGCGACGCCCCCGCGACGTGCCCGATCGGGTACGTCACGACGCGGTGCGGCACCCCGGCCTCGGCCGCCGTGGCCCGGGTCAGGCCGACGCTGGCGATCTGCGGCTCGGTGAAGACCACCGACGTCGTCGCCCGCCGGTCGGCGGTGGCCGCGGTCGGCGACCAGTCGGCCGTCGACACCGCCTCGCCGCGGGCACGGGCCACGATCGCCGCGCCGGCCTGCCGCGCCTGGTACTTGCCCATGTGGGTCAGCTGCCGGCGGCCGTTGACGTCGCCCACGCCGTAGAGCCACGGCAGGCCGCGGACCTGCAGCGAGTCGTCGACGTCGAGGTACTCCCCCGGCGTCAGTCCCACCGTCTCCACGCCGACGTCGGCGGTGCGCGCCCGCCGGCCGACGGCGACGAGCACCTCGTCGCCGCGCCGCTCGCCGTCGGTGCACCGCAGCACCACCTCGTCGCCCTCCCGGGAGGCGGCCACCACGTCGGTGTCCAGCCGGACGTCGACGCCGCGGTCGCGCAGCGCGGCGGCCACCGCCGCCCCGGCCTCGGGCTCCATGTCGTCGAGCAGCCGCTCCCCGCGCTGCAGCAGGGTGACCCGGGTGCCGAGCGCCTGCCACGCCGTGGCCATCTCGCAGCCGACGTACCCGCCACCCAGGACCAGCAGCCGGCCGGGGGCCTCCTTGGCGCTGGTGGCCTCGCGCGGGGTCCACGCGCCGACGTCGCGCAGCCCCTCGACCGGGGGGACGGCGGCCTCCGAGCCGGTGCAGACCGCGACCGCGTGCCGCGCCGTGAGCCGGGTGGTCGTCCCGTCGGCGGAGGTGACGACCACCGCGCGCTCGCCGTCGAGCCGGCCGGTGCCGCGGACCAGCGCGATGCCGGCGCCGTCGACCCACTGCGCCTGCGGGGTGTCGTCCCAGGAGTGGGTGAAGCCGTCGCGGCGGGCGAGGGTGGCGGCGACGTCCTGCTCGCCGGTGACCGCCTGCCGCGCGCCGTCCACCGCCCGCGCCGCGGCGAGGGCCTCGGTGCCGCGCAGCAGTGCCTTGCTCGGCATGCACGCCCAGTACGAGCACTCGCCGCCGACCAGCTCGGCCTCCACGAGCGCCGCGGTCAGGCCCCCGCGGACGACGGCGTCGGCGACGTTCTCCCCGGTGGAGCCGCCCCCGAGGACGACGACGTCCACCACCAGCTGCGCAGCGACCACCGTCACCGGTTCGCTCCCGCGGGACGCTCCGCTCCTCGCTCGTTCCTCGCTGCGATGCTCGCGTCCCTGTCCGCTCACCCGTCGCATCCTGGCGGTGTGGTCGACTGGCCGCCATGCCGGTCGACCCCGCCACGTTCGCCGACGCGCTCCGCCAGTACGCCGCCGGGGTGTGCCTGATGACCGTGCAGGACGACATCGACGACGTCGGCACCACCGTCACCTCGGTGATGAGCGTGTCGGCCGACCCGCCGCTGGTCGCGGTCGGGCTGACCGCGGGCGGCTACCCGGCGGAGGTGCTCGAGGCGGTGGGCACCTGCGCGCTGACCGTGCTCGCCGCCGGGCACGCGATCGTGGCGTCGCGGTTCTCCTCCGCCGGGCGGCCCAGCGCCCGTCACCTGCTGGAGTCGCTGCCCTGGACCCGGGCCCCGGGCAGCGGGGGCATCGTGCTGACCGGGGGGCTGGTCGCCCTTGACTGCCGGCTGGAGCGGCTGGTCGACGCCGGAGACCACGTGCTGGCCCTGCTGGGCGTCGAGGAGGTGCTGGCCGGGGACGCCGCCGCTCCGCCCCTGCTCCGGCACCGGGGCCGCTACGTCGACGACAGCGGCGCCGCGGCCGGTCGCGCCTGACCGCGCGGTGAGAACCGGTTGTCACATCCGCGGCCCCGGCGGTGCTGTAGGGGCATGGAGCTCATCCGGCCCGGAGGACCGGCCGCCGCCCTCCCGGTCCCGGGCAGGGGGCGCGGCGCACGAGGGAGGGGCGGCGTAGCGGTGTCGAGTCCCGCCGCGCGCGGTGCCGTGCGCACCGACCTGGCCGACGTCTTCCGCAGCCACTACCCGCGGGTTGTCGCCGTCGCCGCCCGGGTGCTCGGCTCCCGCGACTCCGCCGAGGACGTCGCGCAGGAGGTCTTCCTCTCCTTCGGCCGCTCCTCGGTGCCGGCCGCCGAGGCCGGGGGCTGGCTGACCGTCGCCGCGACCCACACCGCGCTCAACCTGCTCCGCTCCGGCCGGCGTCGCAGCGCCCGTGAGGTGGCCGCCGGGCCCGGTCCGGCCGTCGTCCCCGACGTCGCCGAGACCGTGATCACCGGCGAGGAGCGCAGCTCGGTCCGGGCCGCGCTGGGCCGGCTGCCGCACAAACAGGCGGCCGCGCTGGTGCTCCGGCACAGCGGCCTGAGCTACGCCGAGGTCGCCGCCGCACTCGACATGTCCCCAGGGAGCGTGGGCACCACCGTGCGCCGCGCCGAGTCCGTCCTGCTCGAGGAGCTGAACCGCCATGCGTCACCCGAGTGAGGGCGTCCTGCGCCGACTGGTCGACGAGCCGGCCGGCGTGACCGACGCCGACCGCGCCCACGTCGCCGGCTGCCCGGCGTGCCTGGGTGCACTGGAGACCGCCCGCGCCGACGCCGAGCTCGTCGGCTCCGCGCTCGCCCCCGCGGGCTCCGCGACCGTCGACACCGACGCCGCCTGGGCCCGCCTCTCGGCGACCGCCGCGGCGGCCGCGACGACCGCCGGCGCCCGTCGTCCGGTGGCTCCCGCGGCGCGCGGCCGGTGGTGGACGACGGTCCGCAAGCCCGCCGTGGCCGCGGTGAGCGCGGTGGTGCTGGTGACCGGCGCCGGCGTCGCGGCGGCCAACGACTGGCTGCCGATCTTCCAGGCCGAGCGCGTCGACCCGGTCGAGGTGAGCGCCACCGACCTCGTCCAGGTGCCCGACCTCTCCGCCTACGGCGACCTGGAGGTCACCCAGGAGCCGGACCCGCAGCAGGTGCCCGACGCCGCGGCCGCGCGCGAGCGGACCGGCCTGGACGTCCCCGAGGTCGCCGACCTGCCCGACGGCGTGACGGGGGAACCGGCCTACCAGGCGGCGGGGGTCCTCGACGCCACGTTCACCTTCTCGGCCGACAAGGCCGCGCAGGCCGCGGCCGCGGAGGGCGAGGTCCTGCCTCCGGCGCCCGCGGGGATCGACGGCAGCCGGCTGCGGCTGCAGGCCGGTCCGGGCGTCGCGACCGTCTGGTCCCAGCCGACCGGCGTGCCGACGCTCGTCGTCGCCCGGGTCGGCGCCCCCCGCGTGGACTCCTCGGGCGTCCCGTTCGAGACGGTGCGCGACCACCTGCTGTCCCTCCCCGGCCTGCCCGACGGGCTCGCGGACCAGCTCCGCGACCTCTCGGCGGACGGCGCGACCCTGCCCCTCCCCGTCCCGGCGGAGATGGTGACCAGCTCCACCGCCGACGTCGGCGGCGTGGAGGCGACCGTCCTCACCTCGCGCAACGGGCTGTTCGCCGGGGTGGTGTGGGTCGAGGACGGCGTGATGACCGGGGTCGCCGGGTCGCTGAGCGCCGACGAGCTCCTGTCGGTCGCCCGTGGCCTCCGCTGACGCCACTACCGTCCGGGGCGTGACCTCCGACACCACGGCCGCGGGGACGGCGGCCGGCGAGCTGGCGGCTCTCCCGCCGTCCCCGGCGGTCTGGTGCTCCGGGCTGCGCAAGCGGTACGGACGCCGGACCGCCGTGGACGACGTCTCCTTCTCGGTCGCCCGCGGCGAGGTGCTGGGCCTGCTCGGCCCCAACGGCGCGGGGAAGACCAGCGTCATCAAGATGCTGCTGGGCCTGGTCCGGCCCGACGCCGGTGAGGTGCTGCTGCTCGGCCGGCGGTCGACCGACCCCCGGTCGCGGGCCGCCGTCGGGTACCTGCCCGAGCTCTTCCGCTACCAGCCCTGGCTGACGCCGGCCGAGGTGCTGGACCTGCACGTGAGGCTGGCCCGGGTCGACGTCCCCGCCGCCGAGCGACGGGAGTGCCTGGCGCTGGTGGGACTGGCCGAGCGGGCCGGGGACCGGGTCGGCGGGTTCTCCAAGGGCATGCAGCAGCGGCTCGGGCTCGCCGTCGCGCTCGTCGCCCGGCCCGAGCTCGTCGTCCTCGACGAGCCCACCAGCGCGCTCGACCCGATCGGCCGGGTCGATGTGCGCGACCTCGTGCTCGGGCTCCGGTCCCGCGGCGTGGCGGTCCTGCTCAACTCGCACCTGATCGGGGAGGTGGAGCGGGTGTGCGACCGGGTGGTGATCCTCGACCGGGGACGGGTGGCCGCGTCGGGCACGCTCGCCGAGCTGCTCGGCCAGCGCGAGGTGCGGTTGCGGCTGGGCGGCGCGGACGGCCGGGCCGAGGACCGGCTGCGGGCGGCCGGCGCGCTGGCCCGCAGCGGCGACTGGTTCACCGTCGCCCTCTCGTCCGAGGACGACGGCGTCACCGTCCCGGACCTCGTCCGCGACCTCGTCGGGCTCGGCGTCCGCGTGCACGCCGTCGAACCGGTGCGGATCAGCCTCGAGGAGCGGCTGCTCGGGATCCTGCGCCACGAGGAGCCCACGCCGTGACGGCGCTGACCGTCGCCGGCCTCACGCTGCGCGAGGCCGCCCGGCGGCGGGTGGTCTGGGCGCTCCTGGCGCTGACCGTCGTCCTGCTGGCGCTCAGCGCCTGGGGCTTCTCGAAGCTGGTCGGCCTGGACACCGAGCTGGGCACCATGACCAGCGGGGAGGCCCGTCTCGTCGCCTCGCTGCTGCTCAACCTGATCATGTTCGGGCTGAGCCTGATCGCGGCCATCGGCACGGCCTTCCTCGCCGGGCCGACGCTCGCCGGGGAGGTCGAGTCGGGACAGGCGCTGGCGATCCTCGCCCGTCCGGTCCGCCGGTCGTCGGTCCTGCTCGGCAAGTGGCTCGGGCTGGTCGCCTTCGGCTCCGGGTACGTGGTCCTGGCCGGCCTGGCCGAGATCCTCGTCGTCCGGGTGGCGGTCGGCTACTGGCCGCCCGCGCCCGCCGTGGGGCTGGCCCTGCTGGCCGCCCAGACCGTGGTGCTGCTGACGCTGGCGCTCCTGCTGTCCAGCGTCGTGTCGCCGATGGCCTCCGGCATCATCGCCGTCGGGCTGTTCGGGGCGACCTGGGTCGCCGGCGTGGTCGGGGGCATCGGCGCGGCCCTGGGCAACGAGGGCGTCGAGCGCGTCGGCACGGTGTCACGGGTCCTGCTGCCCACCGACGGCCTGTGGCGTGGCGCGATGAACGCCTTCCAGGACCCGGTCGCCCTGGTCCAGATGGGTCCCGGGGAGGGCGGCTTCCCCTTCCTGAGCGAGGCGCCGCTGACCCCCGCGTACCTCGCGTGGGCCGTGGTCTGGATCGCCGTGTTCTGGGGGCTGACCGCGCTGTCCTTCCAGCGCCGGGACGTCTGAGGAGACCACCCTTCGACGACACCGGGCAGGGGATAGCGTCGACCGCGATGACCGAGCAGCTGATCCCCACCGAGTCCGCCGTGCGCCGCGCCGTCGTCCGCGCCGAGCGCGGCGTCGCCCTGGACGCGACCGAGGCCGAGACCCTGCTGTCCGCCCGCGGCCTGGGCGAGGGGGAGCCGCTGGACCGGCTGCTGGTCGCCGCCGGCCGGGTGCGCGACGCCGGGCTGGCCTCGGCCGGGCGCCCGGGGGTGGTCACCTACAGCCGCAAGGTGTTCATCCCGCTGACCCACCTGTGCCGGGACCGCTGCCACTACTGCACGTTCGTCACCACGCCCGGTCAGCTGCGGGCGGCGGGGAAGGCGCCGTTCCTGTCGCCGGACGAGGTGCTCGACGTCGCCCGCGCCGGGGCCGCGCTGGGCTGCAAGGAGGCGCTGTTCACCCTCGGCGACCGCCCCGAGGCACGCTGGCCGGTGGCGGCGCAGTGGCTGGAGGCGCACGGTTTCGACTCGACCCCGGCCTACCTGCGCGCGATGGCGATCCGCGTGCTGGAGGAGACCGGGCTGCTGCCGCACCTCAACCCCGGCGTCCTGTCGTGGGAGGAGATCCAGCGGCTCAAGCCGGTGTCGGCGTCCATGGGGATGATGCTGGAGACGACGGCGACCCGGCTGTGGTCCGAACCCGGCGGCCCGCACTTCGGCTCGCCGGACAAGGAGCCGCGGGTGCGGCTGCGGGTGCTGGAGGACGCCGGGCGCTCGGCGGTGCCGTTCACCACCGGCGTGCTGCTGGGCATCGGCGAGACCTACGCCGAGCGGGTCGACGCCGTGCTGGCCATCCGCGCGGCGCACGCCCGGCACGGGCACGTGCAGGAGGTCATCGTCCAGAACTTCCGGGCCAAGCCGCGCACCGCGATGGCCGCCTCCGCCGACCTGGACCTGCAGGAGTACGTCGCCGCGGTCGCCGTCACCCGGCTGCTGCTCGGGCCGAAGGCGCGGGTGCAGGCGCCGCCGAACCTGTCCGACTCCACCGAGCTGGAGCTGCTGCTGCGCGCCGGCGTCGACGACTGGGGCGGGGTCTCGCCGCTGACGCCGGACCACGTCAACCCCGAGCGGCCCTGGCCCAACATCGACAAGCTGGCCGCGCTGACCGCCGAGGCCGGCTTCGAGCTGCGGGAGCGGCTGGCCGCCCAGCCGCCCTACGTCCTCTCCCCGGAACCGTGGCTGGACCCCCGGGTGCGCCCGCACGTCGCCGCGCTGGCCGGCCCCGGCGGGCTGGCGGTCGAGGGCCGCACCCCGGTCGGGCGGCCGTGGCAGGAGCCGGACGAGGCGTGGACGTCGTCCGGGCGGGTGGACCTGCACGTCGAGGTGGACACCGTCGGGCGCACCGGCGACCGGCGCAGCGACTTCGACGCCGTCTACGGCGACTGGTCCGAGCTGCGCTCCCGCACCGAGTCGGCCCGGTCGGCGGGGTCGTCGGCCCTGCGGGTCGGCGACCCGGCGGTGCACGCGGCCCTGTCGCACGCCGAGACCGACCCCGCCGGCCTCACCGACGCGCAGTACCTGGCGCTGCTGGGTGCCGACGGGGCGGACCTGGAGGCGCTGGTGGCTCTGGCGGACTCGGTCCGGCGCGACACCGTGGGCGAGGACGTCACCTACGTGGTGAACCGGAACATCAACTTCACCAACGTCTGCTACACCGGCTGCCGGTTCTGCGCGTTCGCCCAGCGGCGCACCGACGCCGACGCCTACACCCTGTCGATGGCCCAGGTCGGCGACCGGGTGGACGAGGCGTGGGCCGCCGGGGCGACCGAGATCTGCATGCAGGGCGGCATCCACCCCGACCTGCCCGGCAGCGCCTACCTGGACCTGGCCCGCGAGGTGAAGCGCCGGCAGCCCGGCATCCACCTGCACGCCTTCTCCCCGATGGAGATCGTCAACGGCGCCGCCCGCACCGGGCTGTCGTTCGAGGAGTTCCTCATCGCCGCGAAGGAGGCCGGGCTGGACTCGGTGCCGGGCACCGCGGCGGAGATCCTCGACGACGACGTCCGCTGGGTGCTCACCAAGGGCAAGCTGCCCACCGCCACCTGGATCGAGATCATCACGACCGCGCACCGCGTGGGGCTGCCGACGACCTCGACGATGATGTACGGCCACGTCGACACCCCCGCGCACTGGGTCGCGCACCTGCGCACCCTGGCCCGGGTGCAGGACGAGACCGGCGGGTTCACCGAGTTCGTGCTGCTGCCGTTCGTGCACCACAGCTCGCCGATCTACCTGGCCGGCGTCGCCCGCCCCGGCCCCACCGTGCGGGAGAACCGGGCGGTGCACGCGGTGGCCCGCCTGCTGCTGCACGGCCGGATCGCCAACGTGCAGACCTCCTGGGTCAAGCTCGGCGACGTCGGCACCCAGGCGGTCCTGGCCGGCGGCGCGAACGACCTCGGCGGCACGCTGATGGAGGAGACGATCAGCCGGATGGCCGGCAGCGAGAACGGCTCGCTGAAGACCATCGCCCAGCTCGAGGCGATGGCCGCCGCCATCGGCCGCCCCGCCCGCCAGCGCACCACCGAGTACGGCACCCCGTCGGCCGAGCGGACGGCCACCGCGCGGTCGGAGGAGGGCCGCCGCGCGCTGACCCTGTCGATCACCCCGCGCTGAGCGGGGCGGGTCGCCGCAGGTCGTCCGTTCTCAGGTCGGAGTTGCTCATGCGCACCTCCGCGGGCTCGGCTATGGCAGTCCCTGCCCGGCACCTCCGCGGGGTGTGTCACAACGCACCACTGTCCGTCACCGACTCCGCTGGGTGTTCAGCGAAACACGCTGAGAGGGCCCAGCTCCCACCAGCGGTTGTGACCTAGGTCACTGGAACTCCTTGTCGGCCGCACCACGCCCTCGGTACGGTCCGGCCCACCTGGCCGCGCGCCCCCGCGCCCCAGGCCCGGTCGACGCTCCTCGAGGAGAATGCCGTGGCCCTCCACGCTCCGGATGTACGCACCACCACCAGCAACCCGCTGGAGCCCCTGAACCCCGATGAGATCCGGCGGACCTCGGAGATCCTCCGCGAGCAGCGGGATCTCGGTGACCAGGTCCGGTTCGTGATGACCCGCCTGCACGAGCCGCCCAAGCAAGAGGTCCTCGCGCACGACCGCGCGGGCGGCCCCGAACCGGAACGGGCGGCCTCCGTCGTCCTCTACGACCGCGGTCACCAGCAGACGATCGAGGCGGTCGTCTCCCTCTCCAGCGGCCTGGTCACCTCCTGGGAGGTCGTGGAGGGGGTCCAGCCCAGCGTGATGCTGGAGGAGTTCTTCCAGACCGAGGAGATCACCCGCGCCGACCCGAGGTGGCAGGAGGCGATGCGCAAGCGCGGGGTCACCGACTTCTCGCTGACGATGATCGACCCGTGGGCCGCCGGCTACGACCTCGAGGACCCCAAGGGGCGTCGGCTCATCCGCCCGCTGACCTTCGTCCGCTCCCGCGAGGACGACAACGGCTACGCCCGCCCGGTCGAGGGGCTCATCGTGCTGGTCGACCTCGACCGGATGGAGGTCATCGACGTCCGCGACCACGGCGTCGTGCCGCTGCCCGGGAAGGCCGGCAACTACACGCCCGAGCTGGCGTTCGACGAGGACAACCGCCCGGCGTTCCCAGGGCTGCGCGACGACGTCCGGCCGATCGAGATCACCCAGCCGGAGGGGCCGAGCTTCACCGTCGACGGCCACGCGGTCAGCTGGCAGAAGTGGCGGTTGCGGGTGGGCTACAGCCCCCGCGAGGGCCTCGTGCTGCACCAGGTGGGCTACGAGGACAAGGGCCGGCTGCGCCCGGTCATCTACCGGGCGTCGCTGTCGGAGATGTACATCCCCTACGCCGACCCGGCTCCCACGCACCGGATCAAGAACGTCTTCGACGAGGGTGAGTACGGGGTGGGGCTGCTGCTGAACCCGCTGCAGCTCGGCTGCGACTGCCTGGGCGAGATCCACTACTTCGACGCCGTCGCCAACGACCAGGACGGCCAGCCGGTCACCATCCCCAACGCCATCTGCATGCACGAGGAGGACTACGGGGTCGCGTGGAAGCACACCGACTTCCGCACGGAGAAGATGGAGGTCCGGCGCTCGCGCCGGCTGGTGATCTCCTGCTTCGCCACCGTCGGCAACTACGAGTACGGGTTCTTCTGGTACCTCTACACCGACGGCAGCATCCAGTTCGAGGTCAAGCTCACCGGCGTGATCTCCACCGGCGCCGTCCAGCCCGGTGAGCAGCCGCGGTTCGGCAACCTCGTGGCCCCGGGCCTCTACGGCCCGCACCACCAGCACTTCTTCAACGTCCGCCTGGACATGCAGGTCGACGGCGAGCGCAACTCCGTCTACGAGGTCGACTCCGTCCCGCTGCCCCCGGGTGCGGACAACCCCTACGGCAACGCCTGGGTCACCCAGAAGACGCTGCTGGGCCGGGAGAGCGAGGCCCAGCGGCTGATCGACCCGTTCGCCGCCCGCGTCTGGTACATCGTCAACCCCTCCTCGGTGAACGAACTCGGCCAGCCGGCCGGCTACAAGCTCATGCCCGGGGACAACGTGCTCCCGCTCCAGCAGGAGGGCTCGCAGGCCTTCTCGCGCGCGCAGTTCGCGTACAAGCACCTGTGGGTGACGGCGTACGACCCGCGCGAGATGTTCGCCGCCGGCGACTACCCCAACCAGTGCGAGAACGCCGGTGGGCTGCCCGAGTTCGTCAAGGCCGACCGGTCCCTCGAGGACCAGGACGTGGTGGTCTGGTACTCGTTCGGCGCCCACCACGTCGTCCGCCCCGAGGACTGGCCGGTCATGCCGGTCAGCTACGTCGGGTTCCACCTCAAGCCGGTCGGGTTCTTCGACGGCAACCCCGCCCTCGACCTGCCGCCGTCGGCGCCGGCCTGCCACACCGGCAACGGGCACGCCGCCGGCAACGGGCACGCCGCCGCCGGCAACGGGCCGGTGGTCCCGTGAGCGGGCCGGAGCAGCAGCCGCACGCGGTCCACCCCGACCGGGGCCTGGCGCACAACTCGATGAGCCAGGTCGAGGTGCTGTCCCAGTCGGTGGCCGGCATCGCCCCCAGCGCCGTCATGGCCACCGGGCCTGCGCTCATCGTGCTGTTCGCCGGCCAGGGGGCGTGGCTGTCGTACGTGGCGGCCACGATCGTCGTGGTGCTCGTGGGGCTGGTCGTGGCGCAGTTCGGACGGCGGTTCGCGTCGTCGGGCTCGCTCTACAGCTACGTCGCCCGGGGACTGGGCCCCACCGGGGCGTTCGCGGCCGGCTGGGGACTGGTCATCGGGTACACGTGCATCGCGATGCTCGGCGTGACCCTGATCGGCCCCTATGCCGCCAGCTTCCTCGAGACCCTCGGGCTGCCCGCGGCGACGATGACCGGGTTCATCGTGATCACGGCGATCACGACGGTCGCCTCGGCCGCGTTCGCCATCGCCGGCATCAAGATCTCCACGCGCATCGGGCTGGTGCTCGAGGTCGTCTCGGTATCCGCCGTCCTGCTGGTCCTCGTCGTCGTGGTCGCCAACGGCGGCGAGAGCTCGGCTCCGTCCCAGTTCGACCTGTCCGGTCTCACCTCGGACGGCGTCACGTTCGGGATCGTCCTCGCCGTCCTGGGGTTCGTCGGGTTCGAGAGCGCGGCCAGCCTGGGCGCGGAGGCCCGCGACCCGCACCGGACCATTCCCCGGGCGGTGATCGGCAGCGCCGTCCTCGTCGGCATCCTGTACGTCTTCGCGACCTACGCCTCCGTGCTCGGCTTCGGCGGGACCGAGGCGCTGAGCGGCAGCTCGGCCCCGATCAGCGACCTCGCCCAGCGCAACGGTCTCGGCGGCGTGACCTGGCTGGTGGACCTCGGGGTCACGGCGTCGTTCTTCGCGGTCGCCATCGCCAGCATCAACGCCGCCGCGCGCGTGCTCTACACGATGGGCGAGGAGGACGTGCTGCCCGCGGTGCTGGGCCGGGCCCACGCCAAGCACAAGACCCCGCACATCGCCATCGGCGTCCTCGCGCCCGTCGTCGGCCTCGTGCCGATCCTCCTGATGATCGCCGGGCGGGCCCCGCTCGAGGTCTACGCCTACGTCGGCACGATCGGCACGTTCGGCTACATGCTCGGGTACCTGCTGATGGCCGTCGCGCTGCCGTTCTTCCTCCGCCGCCGGGGTGAGGCCAACCCGCTGTCGACAGTCCTCGCGATCGTCGTCGTGGCGGCGCTGCTCTACGTCTTCTACAAGAACGTCGTCCCGGTCCCGGACTGGCCGATGAACCTCATGCCGTGGATTTTCGTGGGCGCGCTCGTCCTCGGTCTGGCCTGGTACGCCGGCGTCCGGATCCGGAACCCGCAGGTGCTCGCGGAGGTGGGCACGGTGGAGGAGGACCCCGTCCCGCCGGGTACGGCGCAGGTCCACGTCACCGGACTCGGCGAGCCGGAGAACCGCCGGTGAGCGGCTGACCGGCGGCGGTGTGTGCACGCGTCCCGGTGCGCCGGGATCGGCGGTCTCGCACGCTGCACGACGTCCGGCGTGCGTGACCGCCGACCCCGGCGGGACGCTCAGCGGCGCACGGCCACCCGTCCGCGCGGGGCGGGGACGGCGGGGGCGTCCGCGGCCGCCGGGGTCTGCGCGCCGGCCGGCGCGGGCCGCCCGAACAGGTAGCCCTGGGCGTGCGAGCAGGCCAGCCGGCCGAGCACGGCCTGCTGCTCCGGGGTCTCCACGCCCTCGGCGACGACGTCGAGGTGCAGGCTGCGGGCCAGTTCGATGATCGAGGCGACCAGCGTGGTCGACCGGTTACCGGTGCCCAGTTCCTGCACGAAGCTGCGGTCGATCTTCACGATGTCGGCCGGTAGCCGGCGCAGGTAGGACAGGCTGGAGTAGCCGGTGCCGAAGTCGTCGATGGCGATCCGGACGCCGAGGGTGCGCAGCGCCAGCAGCTGGCCGACGACCTGGTCGACGTCCCGGACCAGCACGCCCTCGGTGACCTCCAGCGTGAGCTGACGGGCCGGCAGGCCACTCGCGGCGAGTGCAGCGCGCACGGTGGCGACCACGTCGTCGTCGGCCAGCTGCCGGGGCGAGAGGTTGACGGCGATGCCGATCGGCCGGCCGGCCGAGGCCGACCACGCGGCGGCCTGCCGGGTCGCCTCCCCGAGGACCCAGCGGCCGATCTCGACGATGTGCCCGCCCTCCTCGGCCAGCGGGACGAACTCGACCGGGGACACCAGCCCGCGGGTCGGGTGGTGCCAGCGCAGCAGCGCCTCGTAGCCGGTGGTGACTCCGGCGGCCAGGTCGATGGTCGGCTGGTAGTGGACCTCGAACTGGCCGGCCGCGGTGGCGGCGGCGAGGTCCTCGAGGAGCTCGGCCTTGCCCTGCGCGTCCTCCGCCATCCCGTCGGCGTACTGGACCAGCCGGTTCTTTCCCCGGGCCTTGGCCATGTACATCGCCAGGTCGGCGTTGCGCAGCAGGGTGACCGCGTCGCGCTCGGCGGCGGTGCCGGTGTCGGCGGTACCGATGCTGGCGTGCACCGACAGCGGGCGGCCGTCGACGGTGACCGGGTCGGCCAGCGCCCGCAGGATCCGCTCACCGACGGCGGCGGCGACCTCGGGGCCGCCGTCCACCACGATGGCGAACTCGTCGCCGCCGAGGCGGGCGACCTCGTCGCCGGAGCGCAAGCACCCGGCCAGCCGCTGCGCGACGGCGACCAGCAGCCGGTCACCGGCGGCGTGGCCGCGGGCGTCGTTGACGTCGCGGAAGTCGTCGACGTCGAGCACCAGCGCGCTCACCGGCGCGCGGTCGCCGGCCAGCAGGCGGTCGGCGTTCTCCACCAGCTGCGTGCGGTTGGCCAGACCGGTGAGGCGGTCGCGCAGGCCCTGCTGCTCGTTCAGCCGCCAGGCGGCGAGGTGGGCGAGGCTGGCGGCCAGCACGAACACGCCGTGCACCGCCGCCCACGCCCACGGGGAGCGGTGGGCGCCCTCGTGCCCGAAGACCTCGTGCGGGAACACGGTGCCCGCGACCCCGTGATGGACCAGCACCACCAGCAGCGCCAGCCCGAAGGGCAGCCAGCTCTGGTAGAGGGCCACCAGACCGATGACGACGAAGAAGTGGAAGTGCGTCTCGGTCAGCCCGCCGAGGACGTGCACCAGCGCCACGGAGGCACCGAGCAGGCTCAGCGACGTCGCGGTGGCGCAGAGCCCCCGCCACGCGCCCGGCAGCACCAGGAAGACCAACGGGTAGCCGACGGCGCACACCACGAACAGGGCGGTGAGCGGCGAGTGCCCGACCGCGACGGTCAGCACGCCCAGGGCCAGGGCCTGGACGGCCGCGATCCACACGATGGCGCGGTGCCGCCGCAGCCACACCTCGCGGGGCAGGCTGCGCCCCTCGGGGAGCACGGCCGCGAGGCGGCCGGGGAGTCTGAGCTGCACCTCCCTGTGATCGGCGCGGCGGCGCCCGGGTGGAGTGCTCTCCGCTCCCGCTCACCCCGAGGGGGGACCCCTGCCCAGGCGGCCCGGTCAGCCGGCGGCGGACCGCCGGCCGCGTCCCGAGCGGCGACGCCGCCAGGCACCGAGCCGCTGCACGGCGACCCCCACGCGGTCCGCCGCCGTCCCGGGCTCCGGTGCCGCGCCGATCTGCCGCGCCACGGCCAGGACGTCGGTGACCGTGCGCACCCGCAGGTTTCCCGCACCACCCCAGGCCGGTACTCCCCTGGTGTGGCCCGGACCGTCGTCGTCGACCTCGACAAGGTGCTGCTCGGCGGCGACGCCTCGACCCTCTTCCTCGCCGGGCGGCTGCGGCAGGCACCGTGGCGCGCCGTCCCCCTGCTGCTGGCCGCGCCGCTCCTGCTCGTCGGCTCCGCGCTGCCCTGGACCCGCCCCCTGGCGGCCCGGCTGCTCACCCGGCTCGCCGTCGGCGGGCGTCCGGCGTCCGACGTCGCGGCGGTCGCCGACGCCTACCGGGCGGCCATGGCCCGGCGGCCCGAAGCCGTCGTCGCCGAGGCCGTCGCCCGCGTGCGGGCGCACCGGGCCGCCGGGGACGAGGTGGTGGTGGCCACCGGCTGCGAGGAGACGATGGCCCGCGGGTTCCTGGCCGCCGTCGACCTGGCCGACGTCGACGTCGTCGGCTCGACCGGGTCGCTCCTCCCGCCTAGGACGCGCCGGGCCATCGGGGCGACCAAGGTGCAGATGCTGAGCGAGCGCGGCCACCCGCCACCGTGGACCGCCGTCTACAGCGACAGCCCGTCGGACCTCCCGCTGTTCGCCGGCACGGAGCGGCCCGTGCTGGTGAACGCCGACGACCGGGCCGCGCGGCAGGTGACCCGCGTCCTCGGCCGCCGCCCGGAGACCGTCCGCTGGCGGTGAGACCGCCCCGGAACCGATCCGTGCGCTGATCGCCGCGCGAACGGGTAGGGCGCTGGCGTGCGAGCCATCACCTACACGCAACGCGGCGCCGCCGACGTCCTCCAGCTCGTCGACCGCCCCACCCCCGAGCCCGGCCCCGGCGAGGTCCGGGTGCGCGTCGCCTTCTCCGGTGTGAACCCCACGGACTGGAAGACCCGCAGCGGCGCCGCCGGGGGCGCCGCGGTCGGCCCGGACGGGCAGATCCCCAACCAGGACGGCTCGGGCACCGTGGACGCCGTCGGCGAGGGTGTCGACCCGGTGCTGGTCGGCGAGCGGGTGTGGATCTGGGAGGCGGCCTGGCAGCGACCGTTCGGCACCGCCGCCGAGTACACGGTCGTCCCGGCCCGGCACGTCGTGCTGCTGGGCGCGGGCCCGTCCTTCGAGCTCGGCGCGGCGCTCGGCATCCCGTTCCTCACCGCCCACCGCTGCCTGACCGTCGCCGAGTCTCTCCCCGACCGGCTCGGTCCCGGCTCGCTGACCGGGCACACCGTCCTCGTGCAGGGCGGCGCCGGCGCGGTGGGCAACGCCGCGATCCAGCTGGCCCGCTGGGCCGACGCGACCGTCATCGCCACGGTCAGCAGCCCGCGCAAGGCGCAGCTGGCCGCCGCGGCCGGGGCCAGCCACGTCATCGACTACCGGGAGCAGGACGTCGTCGCCGAGGTCGGCAAGATCACGACGAAGGGCGTGGCTGCGGTCGTCGAGGTGGCACCCGCCCAGAACGCCGCCGTGGACGCCCAGGTGCTCGGGCAGCACGGCGCGGTGGCGGTCTACGCCAACAACGGCGGGGACGAGGTGACCCTGCCGGTCCGCGCGCAGATGACGGCCAACGTCCGCTGGCAGTTCGTCTACGTCTACACCGAGCCGGAGCGGGCCAAGGCGATCGCCGTCGAGGACGTCAACGCCGCCGTCCTGGACGGCGCGGTCCGGGTCGGTGAGGACGCCGGGCTGCCGCTGCACGTGTACCCGCTGGCCGAGACCGCGCAGGCACACCGGGCGGTGGAGGAGGGCGCCGTCGGCAAGGTGCTCGTCGACGTGACCGCCTGACCCGCAGCGGAGGCCGGCAGCGCAGGAGACCTGCGCTCCCGGCCTCCGCTGGGTCGGGGTGCACCGCCCGCGGGCCGATGCGTGGGCGAGCGCCTCCCCATCGGCCCGGCCGAGGGCCAGCATGGGGGGTGGCGTCGAGCACCACCTCGTCGTCCGGCTCGGCGCCGAGAGCGGACCGGGAAGGACCCGCCATGATCATCCGCAGTCGGTTCCCCGCCGTCCCCGTCCCCGACCGGACCCTGCCCGCCTTCCTGCTGGATCGCGCGGCCGAGCGCGGCGAGGCGCCCGCGCTCGTCGACGGGGCCACCGGGAGGGTGACCAGCCACGCCGAGCTCGAGGAGGCCGTGCGCCGGGCCGCGACCGGCTTCGCCGCCGCCGGCACCGCCCGGGGCGACGTCGTGGCGCTCATGGCGCCCAACTGCCCGGAGTGGGCGGTGGCACTGCTCGGTGCCCAGGCCGCGGGGGCCGCGGTGACGCCGGTCAACCCGCTGGCACCGCCCGAGCAGGTCGCCGTCCAGCTGCAGGACTCCGGCGCCCGGTGTCTGGTCACCGTTCCCGCCCTGCTGGACCGGGTGGGGGTCGCCGCGGACAAGGCGGGCGTGACCGACGTCGTCGTCCTCGGCGAGGCACCCGGCGCCCGGTCCTTCGCCGAGCTGCTCGGCGCCGTCGGCGGGCCACCCGTCGCCGGGAGCCCCACCGACGTCGCCCTGCTGCCGTACTCCAGCGGGACCACCGGCCTGCCCAAGGGCGTCCGGCTGACCCACCGGTCGCTGGTCGCCAGCTGTGTGCAGACCGAACCGCTGTTCTCCTACGCCCCGACCGACACCACGGTGGCCGTGCTCCCGTGGTGGCACGCCGCCGGGTTCGCCACCCAGCTGGTGCACCCGCTGCACGTGGGCGCCACGACCGTGACGATGCCCCGCTTCGACCTGCCGGAGTTCCTCGGCCTGCTGGCGCGCCACCGGGTGGCCAAGCAGGTGGTGGTTCCCCCGATCGTGCTGGCGCTGGCCAAGCACCCCGCCGTCGACGACGTCGACCTCTCCGCGCTCGAGGTGCTCGGCAGCGGCGCGGCCCCGCTCGGCGCCGGGCTCGAGCAGGCCTGCGCCGCCCGCCTGGGCTGCGTGGTCCTGCAGGGCTACGGGATGACCGAGACCGGCCCCATGCTGGCCATCGCGCCCCTGAACGGGGACCGCCCCCGACCGCCCGGGTCGGCCGGGATGCTCGTGGCCGGCACCGAGGCGCGGCTGGTCGACCCGATCAGCGGCCAGGACGCCGAGGTCGGGGAGCTGTGGGTGCGCGGCGCGCAGGTCATGGCCGGCTACCTGAACGCGCCGGCGGCCACCGCGGCGACGCTTGACGCCGACGGCTGGCTGCGCACCGGCGACCTCGCGACCGTCGACGCCGACGGCTGGCTGTTCCTCCTCGACCGGGTGAAGGAGCTGATCAAGTACAAGGGCCACCAGGTCGCCCCCGCGGCGCTGGAGGCCGTGCTGACCACCCACCCGGCGGTGGCGGACGCGGCCGTGGTGGGGATCCCCGACGAGGAGGCCGGGGAGCTGCCGCGGGCCTTCGTCGCCCGGCGCGGCCCGGTCTCCGAGCAGGAGCTGACCGACTACGTGGCCGAGCGGGTGGCTCCCCAGGAGAGGGTGCGCGACGTCGTCTTCGTCGACGAGATCCCCCGGTCGCCGACCGGCAAGGTGCTGCGCCGCCTGCTGAAGTGAGCCCGGGCCGCCGAGGCTGCGGCGCTCAGCCGACGCCGAGGTCGCGGGCGATGAGCATCCGCTGCACCTCGCTGGTGCCCTCGCCGATCTCGAGGATCTTGGCGTCGCGGTAGAAGCGGCCCACCGGGAACTCGTTCATGAAGCCGTAGCCGCCGTGCACCTGGGAGGCGTAGCGGGCGTTGTCCATCGCCACCTCGGAGCTGTAGAGCTTGGCGATCGAGGCCTCGCGCTTGAACGGCTCCCCGCGCAGCATCTTCTCCGCCGCCCGGTAGTACGCCAGCCGCGCGGTGGAGGCCCGCACCTCCATGTCGGCGATCATGAACTGGATCGCCTGGTTGCGGCCGATGGGCTGCCCGAACGCCTCGCGCTGGGCGGCGTACTTGACCGACTCGTCCACACAGCCCTGCGCCAGCCCCACGGCCAGCGCGGAGATGGCGATGCGGCCCTCGTCGAGGATGGAGAGGAACTGCGCGTAGCCGCGGCCCCGCTCCCCCACCAGGTTCTCCTCCGGCACCCGGCAGTCGCTGAAGGAGAGCTCGCGGGTGTCCGAGGCGTTCCAGCCGATCTTCGAGTACCGCTGGCCGACGGCGAAGCCCGGCGTCCCGGAGGGGATCGCGATGGCCGAGATCTCCTTGCCGCCGTCCGGCCGGGTGCCGGTGACGGCGGTGACCGTCACCAGCTCGGTCATGTCCGTGCCCGAGTTGGTGATGAACGCCTTGGAGCCGTTGACCACCCAGTGGCCGTCCTCCAGGCGCGCGGTGGTGCGGGTGGCGCCGGCGTCCGAGCCGCCGCCTGGCTCGGTGAGCCCGAACGCGCCGAGCGCCTCCCCCGCGCACAGCCGGGGCAGCCACCGCTGCTTCTGCTCCTCGGTGCCGAACCGGTAGATCGGCATCGCCCCGAGCGAGACGCCGGCCTCCAGCGTGATCGCCATGGAGGAGTCGACCCGGGCCAGCTCCTCCAGCGCCACGCACAAGGTGAAGTAGGTGCCGCCGGAGCCGCCGTACTCCTCGGGGAAGGGCAACCCGAACAGGCCCAGCTCCCCCATCTGCCGCACGATCGCGGTGGGGAACTCGTCGCGCTCGTAGAACCCCCCGATCTGCGGCGCGATCACCTCCTGGGCGAACTCGCGCACGACCTTGCGCAGCGCGTCGGTCTCCTCGTCGAGCCGGTAGTCGAGCACCTGCGTCACTCCCCCTCGTCGGCGGCCGATGGGGTCACCACGGCCACCCGCTCGTCGAGCCGGACCTGGTGGCCGGCCGTCACGCCGAGCTCGGTGACCGTCCCCGCGACGGGGGCGGTCAGCACGTGCTCCATCTTCATCGCCTCGACGACCAGCAGCGGGGTCCCCGCCTCCACCCGGTCGCCGACGGACGCCTGCACCACGGTCACCGTCCCCGGCATCGGCGCGGTGACGACACCGCCCCCGCCGGCCCCCTCCGCCGCGGAGTGCAGCCGCTCGTGCTCGCGGAACGCGGCCACCCGGCCGTTGGCGGCCAGCCAGACGTCCCCGCCGGTGTGGACGACGGCGAACCGGGAGGTGACGCCGTCCAGGGTCACGACCAGCTCGTCGCCGTCGCGCACCGCCGAGGCCCGCACCGGGTCGCCGTCACCCACCCGCACCTGCGCAGCGCCGGAGCGCCCGCGCACGCGCACGCTCACCGGGTCACCGCCGGAGGCCTGCAGCCGGCGGACCGTCCACGCCGGCTCGCCCAGCCGCCACCCGTCGGGGACGTCCCAGCGGTCCACCACCGGCCCGGCCGGCTCGGCCTCCACCAGCAGCGCCAGCGCGGCCGCGGCGTAGACCGTCGGCGGCACCGGCGCGGCGGCGGTCAGCGTCTCGCCGCGCCGCTCGATCAGCCCGGTGTCCAGCCGCCCGGCGACGACGTCGGGGTCGGTGAGCAGGGCCCGCAGGAAGGCGGTGTTGGTCGGCACCCCGAGGACGGCGGTGTGTCCCAGCGCCCCGACCAGCCGCGCCCGCGCGGTGTCGCGGTCGGGGCCGTGCGCGACGACCTTGGCCAGCATCGGGTCGTAGTCGGTGCCGACGACCGAGCCCACGGCCAGCGAGCTGTCCAGCCGGATCCCGGCGCCGGTGGGCTCCCGGAGGCCGAGCACGGTGCCGGTCTGCGGGAGGAAGCCCCGGACCGGGTCCTCGGCGTACAGCCGCGCCTCGATCGCGTGCCCGTCCAGCCGGACGTCGTCCTGACCGAACGGCAGCCGCTCACCGGCCGCCACGCGCACCTGGAGCTCGACCAGGTCCAGGCCGGTGACGCACTCGGTCACTGGGTGCTCGACCTGCAGCCGGGTGTTCATCTCGAGGAAGAAGAAGTCGTCCGCCCGCTCGGCGTCGACGATGAACTCCACCGTGCCCGCACCCGTGTACCCGACCGCGCGGGCGGCCTCGACGGCGGCGGCGCCCATGGCCGAGCGCTGCGCCGGGGACAGCAGCGGCGAGGGTGCCTCCTCGATGACCTTCTGGTGCCGTCGCTGCAGGCTGCACTCGCGCTCGCCCAGGTGGACGACGGTCCCGTGCGCGTCGCCGAGCACCTGCACCTCGATGTGCCGCGCGGCGCCGATGTAGCGCTCCACCAGCAGGGTGTCGTCGCCGAAGGAGCCCCGCGCCTCGCGTCGCGCGGCCGCGATGGCCTCGGGCAGCTCGGCGGCCGAGCGCACCACCCGCATGCCCTTGCCGCCACCGCCGGCGCTGGGCTTGAGCAGCACCGGGAAGCCGGCCTCGACCGCGGCGGCGGCCACCGTGTCGTCGTCCATGCCCGGTTCGGTCCGGCCGGGGACGACGGGGACGCCGGCGGCCATGACCGTCTGCTTCGCGCGGATCTTGTCGCCCATCGCCTCGATCGCGGCGACCGGCGGGCCGATGAAGACGACGCCGGCCTTGTCACAGGCCCGGGCGAACTCCACGTTCTCCGACAGGAACCCGTAGCCGGGGTGCACCGCCTGCGCGCCGGTGCGGGCGGCGGCGTCCAGCACCCGCTCGATGGACAGGTAGCTCTCGGCGGCCGGCGCCGGGCCGATCGGGACGGCGACGTCGGCGACGCGGGTGTGCAGCGCCCCCGCGTCGGCGGCGCTGTAGACCGCGACCGAGCGGATGCCCATCGACCGCAGCGTGCGGATGACGCGGACGGCGATCTCGCCGCGGTTGGCGACCAGGACGGTGTCGAACACGCGGCTCACCTCTCCCTCGTGGGTCCTACGGCAGGGAGTGCAGCTGCACTCACTGCCGTAGGACCGGCCGGGCATCGTGCGGCGAGGTCGGGAACCGGCCGGTCACATCCGGAACACGCCATAGCCGACCTCCTCCAGGGGTGCGTTGGCGCAGGCGGACAGGGCCAGGCCCAGCACGGTGCGGGTCTGGGCGGGGTCGATGACGCCGTCGTCCCACAGCCGGGCGGTGGCGTAGTAGGGGTGCCCCTGGTGCTCGTACTGCTCCCGGATCGGCGCCTTGAACGCCTCCTCCTCCGCCGCCGGCCACTCCTCGCCGCGGGCCTCGAGGCCGTCGCGGCGCACCTGGGCGAGCACCGACGCCGCCTGCTCCCCGCCCATCACCGAGATGCGGGCGTTGGGCCAGGTGAACAGGAACCGGGGCGAGTAGGCCCGGCCGCACATCGAGTAGTTGCCCGCGCCGAAGGAGCCGCCGATGACGACGGTGAGCTTCGGCACCCGCGCGCAGGCGACGGCGGTGACCATCTTCGCGCCGTGCTTGGCGATGCCGCCGGCCTCGTAGTCGCGGCCGACCATGAACCCGGAGATGTTCTGCAGGAACAGCAGGGGGATCGAGCGCCGGTCGCACAGCTCGATGAAGTGCGCGCCCTTGAGCGCCGACTCGCTGAACAGGACGCCGTTGTTGGCGATGATCCCGACGGGGTGGCCGTGCAGCCGGGCGAAGCCCGTGACCAGCGTCTGCCCGTACAGCGGCTTGAACTCGGCGAAGCGGCTGCCGTCGACCAGGCGGGCGATCACCTCGCGCACGTCGTAGGGGGTGCGCGGGTCCGGCGGCACGACCTCGTAGATCGACTCCGCCGGGTACAGCGGCTCCTCGGCGGGCTCGACGTCCCACGGGCGGGGGCTGCGCGGCCCGAGCGTGCCGACGATCTGCCGGACCAGTTGGAGCGCGTGCGCGTCGTCCTCGGCCAGGTGGTCGGTGACCCCGCTGACCCGGCTGTGCAGGTCGCCGCCGCCGAGTTCCTCGGCGGTGACCACCTCGCCGGTCGCCGCCTTCACCAGCGGCGGGCCGCCCAGGAAGATCGTCCCCTGCTCGCGGACGATCACCGCCTCGTCGCTCATCGCCGGCACGTACGCGCCGCCGGCGGTGCACGAGCCGAGGACGGCGGCGATCTGGGGGATGCCGGCCTTCGACATGGTCGCCTGGTTGAAGAAGATCCGGCCGAAGTGCTCGCGGTCGGGGAAGACGTCGTCCTGCATCGGCAGGAACGCACCGCCGGAGTCGACCAGGTAGACGCACGGCAGCCGGTTGTGCAGGGCCACCTCCTGCGCGCGCAGGTGCTTCTTCACCGTCATCGGGTAGTAGGTGCCGCCCTTGACGGTGGCGTCGTTGGCGACGACGACGCACTCGCGGCCGGAGACCCGCCCGATGCCGGTGATGATCCCGGCGGCCGGGGCGTCGCCGCCGTAGAGGCCGTGCGCGGCCAGTGGGGAGAGCTCCAGGAACGGGCTGCCCGGGTCGAGCAGGGCGTCGACCCGCTCCCTGGGCAGCAGCTTGCCGCGCTCGACGTGCCGCTGCCGGGCCCGCTCTCCCCCGCCCTGGGCCACCCGGCGCAGCTGCGCGGCCAGGTCGGCGGAGAGCGCGGCGTGGGCCTCGGCGTTGCGCCGGGCGGCGTCCGCGTCGGCGGCGGGTGTGCGGGCCAGCACGGGGGCGTCCACGGTGCGGATGTTAACGACGGTTCACGTCCCCGGTCAACGCGCGCTAGCATCCGGAGGTGACCGAGCTCGCGAGGTCACCCAGGGGCACAGCACCAGCGGTCGCGAGGCCGACGAGCGCCGGCGAGGAGGTCGCGTGACCGACGTCGACACCGCGCTGCACGCCGATGCCGCGCGTCCGTCGCGGCGGGAGCAGATCCTCCGGGCGGCCGCGCAGCTGTTCGCCGAGCGCGGCGCCCGGGCCGTGGGGGTGGACGACGTCGGCGCGGCCGTCGGCGTCACCGGCCCGGCGATCTACCGGCACTTCGCCAGCAAGGACGCGATGCTCGCCGAGATGCTGCTGCGCATCAGCGAGCGGCTGCTGGCCGGCGGCACCGAACGGGTCACCGACGCCGGCGACGACCCCCTGGCGCAGCTGCGGACGCTCATCGCCTTCCAGGTCGACTTCGCCCTCGACAACCCGGCACTCATCACCGTGCACGACCGCGACCTCGGCTCGCTGCCCGGCGACGACGCCGCCCAGGTGCGCCGGCTGCAGCGCCGCTACGTCGAGGTGTGGGTCGGCGTCCTGGGCCGGCTGCACCCCTCGGCGGACGCCGCGACCAGCCGGGCCCGGGCCCACGCGGTGTTCGGGTTGATCAACTCCACGCCGCACAGCGCCGGGCGGGTGCCGCGGGCGCAGATGGCCGCCCTGCTGGCCGCGATGGCCGAGGCCGCCGCCACCTCCTGAGAGAGAACCCGTCCCTCTCACCGCGCGCAGGCTCGCGGCGAGCCTCTGGATCTCAGGCGGTCGGCGAGGGCATCGGCAGGACCAGCGCGGTCGAGGCGAGGACGTCGAGGTCCGCGGCGCTGCCGGTGGATCCGGGCGCCGCCCACGCGGTCTCCACGATGGTCACGGTGCTGCCCGAGACGGCGCTGGCGTACTCCGCCCCGCTGAGCCCGTCGGGGCCGCCGTCGTAGCGCAGCCCCTCCCGCAGCAGGTCGCTGACGTTGCCGCTGCCGTTGCGGTCGGTCAGCGCGCGCAGCGCCCGTGCCCCGACGGTGTCGCCCATGTCCACCGTGGCGACCGAGACGACGACCGGACGCCCGCCGGCGTCGGTCGAGTAGAGCGCCCGGGCGAGGCCGGTGCAGTCGCTGTCGGCGAAGAAGTCGGCCACCGCGCCATAGGCGTTGCCCGCACACGTGGGGTCCACCTGCACCCGCTGGGCGACGAAGGTGCTGCCGTCGACCACCTCGCGGTCCCCCGGCTGCGGACCGGCCGGGGCGTCGGTCGGCGCGGCGGTGTCCCCGGCTTGTGCCGTCCCGGCACCGGAGGCAGCCGGCGTCTCGTCGTCGCCGAACAGCAGCGTCGCCCCGACGCCGAGGACGGCGGCGAGGAGCAGCGCCGCGACCGCGAGCAGCGCCGTCCGCAGCCGCGGCCGCGGGCGCCGGCGCGCCGCGACGAGCGGCACGCCCTCGGGCAGCGGCGCCCGGGGCGCGGGCAGCGGCTCGGCGGCCGCCGGCGCGGGCGCCGGCGGGGCGACCTCCTCCCGCTCGGCGCCGGCGAACAGGCCGCCGATGCCGCCGGTCTCGTCGGCGGGCACGCCGACCGTCGGGCCGACGAGGGTGTCCTTCGGTCCGGCGGACGCCGCGGCCACCGCGGCGTCCCGGGCGGCGGCCGCGCGGGACGCGGCCTCCTCGTCGGCGCGGATGGCCGCGGCGGCGACCGCCGCGGCCGCCGCCGGGTCCACGAGCGGGCGGGCGGGCGCCTGCGGAGCGGCCGGCACCGGCGCGGGCGGCGGGGCCGTCGCGGGGGCGGCGAACGCGGGGCCCGACGTCATCGCCGCGGGGGCCATCAGCTCGGGGGTGCGCAGGACGTAGGGCGAGTACGGGAAGCCCTCGCCGTTGAGCTCCTGCACCGACGGGCCGCGCCCGGCCAGGCCCAGCGCCTCGAGCGCGGCCCGCACGTCGGCCGTCGTCCACAGCCGGGGGTTGTCCACGCCGGCGTACCGGGCGCTGCGGGCGATGCCGAGCAGCAGGGACCGCGGCTCCAGGAGCGCCACCTGGTCGCCCTCGCCGAGGTCGCCGTCGGCGGGGACCAGCCCGGTGAGGTCGCCGACCAGCACCGTCAGCCGGGCGATGCGGCCGGGCTCGAGGCCGGTGCGGCGCAACCGGACGGCGGCGTCCATGCCCGCCCGCATGAGCCCGTCGAGGGGGCTGGAGCCGCCGCCGGCCAGCTGCAGCACGTCACCGGGCTGCCCGGCCTCCGGGCCGATGGTCCAGGCGCCCTCGGCCGCGGCGGTGACGACACCGCTCTGGCGGACCACCTCGACGACGCGGACGACGGCCAGGCCCTCGGGCACGAACACCACGGCGTCGGAGAGCCGGCGCTCCATCGGCCCGTCGACCACCGGGATCGACGCCACGACCGCGCCCCGGACCGCCCCGCCGGTGTCCCAGCGCACCAGTTCCTCGAACAGCGCCCGCTCACCCGCCGTCTGCAGCGGCATCGGGGTGAGGGGCAGCACGTCGTCCTCCGGGGGCGGGTCGGGTGGGGTGGGGCGGCGCGGAGCCGCGACCGGCGGCGGTGAGGGGCCGGCGGAGTCGTCGTCCGACGTTACGTCATGTGACGGGTCGGTCCCCCGCCATCAGCGGGCCGACGCGCCGCCGGACCGGACGGCGACGTCGTCGTCGTCCGCCTCGACCGGCTGCGCCCAGGCGGCCAGCCAGCGGCTGCGCGCCACGAGGTCCACCGCGGTCCACAGGACGGTGAAGGAGGCGCCGACCAGCAGCACCGACCACCACGTCCAGTCCCACGGCGGGAGGAAGCCGATCGCGTCCTGCGCCGCACCCGCGGCGTAGAAGACGGCGGTGACCACCGGCGCGGCCAGCCAGCCCGGCACCCGCCAGGTGACCGCGAGGTCGATCGCCACCGCACCGACGACGAGCACCAGCGGCAGGACCGACGGCGGGAAGTCCATCGCGACCAGGCCGAGCCACATGGCGGCGCGGTAGGCCAGATAGGTGCCGGCCACGACGGTGGCGGTCCAGCGCAACCCGACGAGCTCGCGCGCCACCACCAGGGCCAGCAGGCCGGCGCAGAGCATCCAGGCCGGGTGCACCCACGAGGGCACCGGGAGCATGAACATCGTCGGCGTCTGGCCCTGGGCGGCGGCGAAGTCCAGCAGCTGCGGCTCGGCCGTCGTCCGGCCGGCGTCGTAGGCCTGCAGCGACAGGACGCCGTACTCCTGGTGCTGGGCCGGGAAGACGACGTTCTCGACGAAGAACAGCCACAGGCCCAGCGAGACGAGGTCGCGCACCCGGCCCGGCGCGGCGTACAGCCACCAGCCGCGGACGGCGCCGGCCAGCATGATCGCCGTCCCGAGGTAGAGCAGCGCGTGGCTGGGGCTCCAGCTGGTGATGTCCAGGCCGTTGACGCGGTGGTTGACGATGTCGATCGGGATCGCGACCAGGAAGGTCGCGATGCCCGCCTGCATGAGCCGCAGCGCGCGGCGGTCGACGCCGTAGCCGCTGTAGCTGTGGAAGACCACCAGGGCGACGACGACGGCGGTGCCCGCGGAGTTGAGCAGGTGCGGCGGGGCCAGGTCGTCGCGCAGCCACTTGAAGTGCCAGGAGACGTCCCACGACGACCCGAGCATCTTCAGCAGGAAGGCGCCGAGCCAGGCGGTGTAGATCCACCGCAGCTCCTCCTGCGAGGTGGGCCGGCCCGGGCGACCGGGGGTCACGTACGCCAGCCACAGCCAGCGCAGCGCGCCGATCGGGTGGCGCAACGCGGCAGGCAGCGAGCCCGGAGCCGGCGGGACCGGTCGCCCGGTCGCGACGGGGACGGTGGCAGCGGGCACGGCGGGTACTCCTGGGCTCGGGGCGGGACCGGACCGAGCCTAGTGGCGGACGCCCCCGTTCCTCGACGCTCGACTGGCACCGGTGTGCCGCATGCGGTAGAGGGGGCATGCGCGGGGCGGCCGTGGCGAACGGGACGTACTGTCGTCCGACGTGGCGGAGAGCGCGGGACACCTGGTCTGGATCGACTGCGAGATGACCGGGTTGGACCTCACCCGGGACAAGCTGATCGAGGTCGCGGTGCTGGTCACCGACTCCGAGCTCACCGTGCTCGACCCCGGGCTGGACCTGGTGATCTCGGCCTCCGACGCCGACCTCGACGGGATGGCCGACGTCGTCACCGAGATGCACGCCAAGTCCGGGCTCACCGACGCCGTCCGCGCCGCGACGCTGACCGTCGCCGAGGCCGAGCAGCAGCTGCTGGCCTACGTGAAGCGCTTCGTGCCCGAGCGCCGCACCGCCCCGCTGTGCGGCAACTCGATCGGCACCGACCGGGGCTTCCTCGCCCGCGACATGCCCGAGCTGGACGACCACCTGCACTACCGGATGATCGACGTCTCCTCGATCAAGGAGCTGGCCCGCCGCTGGTTCCCGCGGGTGTACTTCGCCCAGCCGCAGAAGGGGCTGGCCCACCGCGCACTGGCCGACATCATCGAGTCCGTGCGGGAGCTGGCCTACTACCGGCAGACGCTGTTCGTCGACGGCCCCGGCCCGTCGACGTCCGAGGCGCAGGCCGCCTCCGCGCGGGTGACCGACGCCTTCGCGGCCGTCTTCGCCGCCGAGGAGGCCGGCGAGCCGGGCCAGCCACCCGCTGCGTCGGGGATCTGAGTCGCCGGGTATCGTTGCTCCGGTTCCCCGGCCGACCCGCTCTCGCCAGCGGCCGGCCGGGAGACGTGGTGGGTGTAGCTCAGCTGGTAGAGCACCAGGTTGTGATCCTGGGTGTCGCGGGTTCGAGCCCCGTCACTCACCCCACGTGGGAGAGGCCCTGGTCAGGCGACTGACCGGGGCCTCTCCCGTTCCCCGGCCCGGAGTGGGGGGCGAGATCACGCCTTCTGCCCCCTCGTGGGGGCAGATCGGGGGCAGTGGCGGGGCGACCGCGCACCGCAGACAGCTCCCGACACGCCGCAGGACCGCGTCGCCGCCCCGGACCTGAGCCCACGCGCACGCGACATCCTCCACCAGCTCGCCGGGCACTCCACCACACGGATGGCCGCCGCGCTGGCCCTGTCGACGAACACCGTGCGGGGCCACATCCAGACGCTGCGGCGCAAGCTCACCGCGCCGAACCGGGACGGCATCGTCGGCCGTGCCCGCGACCTGGGCCTGCTGTAGCGGGGCGGGCGACCGTCCGGGAGCAGTCGTCTCCGGCACGACCGCCGCAGCGGTCCGCGTCCGGCCCGTCGCGCGCGAGGTCCGGCCTGCCGGGCCTGACCGCCGGGTAGCAGCCGACCGGAGCGACGAGGAGTCATCGCAGCCAGCGGTGCAGGGACTTGCGGCCGGCCGCCTTCCAGGCGTCGTCGAAGTGCTGCTGGGACTGCTCCGCTCGCGCCTCCTCGAGCGCGTGCAGGCGCCCGTAGAGGAAGGCGGTACTCGTGCTGGAGGTGTTCAGGGCCAGCTCGCGCAGCCGTTCCCGGGTGAGGACGGAGTCCTGGTGCTCCCCCAGCGCCTCCTGCACCGCCTCCATCGCCTGGGCGAACGCTGTGGCGTCGGCTCCGAAGACCCGGCCGACCGACTCACCGGCGTAGCGGGCGGCCTTCGCGGCCTTGCGGGCGTCGTGCAGCAGCTCCTCCCGCTCGGCGCCGGCGGGCCGGGCGGATGCGTCCTCGACGAGGCGGCGGACTCCGGCGTAGCTGCGGGCCACCAAGCGCGGCAGCGCCTTCCCTGCGCGCGCTCCGGCGCGTGCGGTGAACGGCGGGCAGGCGACCAGGTCGTCGAGGTCGGTCAGGAGGCGGTGGTAGCGATCGCCGTCCAGCTCGGCGAGCACCCGGTCGTGGGCGCTGCGGTAGGCGACGCCCAACTCCGCTCCGGCGACCTCGGCGACCTCGGCGACCGAACCTGGCTCGCCGAGCGGGTTCTCCGCCTCGACCGCCGTGCGCACGCGGTCGCGCATCACCTCGGCGTCCCGGGCCGCGCCCAGCTCCCCGGCCAGCCACTTGAGCTCCCCACGCAGCGGGCGGACCACGTCGCCGGCGAACAGCGGCTTGAACGTGGCCAGGGCGCTGCGCAACCGCCGGGTGGCCACACGCATCTTGTGGACGGCGTCGTGGGCGTCCAGGCGCACCGGCAGGTCCTGCGACCGAATCTGCTCCACCTGCTCGCGGACATAGGCGAGGATCACGTCCCCGGCGGCCGACTCGGTCGTGAGCTTCGCCGCCTTCCGCTCCGCCGGCTGGACGCGCTCGTGCCCGTTCAGCGCCTGCACGAGTTCGGAGGAGCTCGGGGCCTCACGCAGTCCCCGTGCCCGCAGGTGGGTGTCGACGGCTTCGAGGAGCTCGGTCGCGCCGCCGACGAGTCCCACCTCGATCTCCCGCCAGGACGTTGCGGCGCCGGCCGCGTCTCCGCTGCCGTCGGTCGACCACAGCCTGCGCGCGCTGACGCGGTCGTCGGCGATCTCCGCCAGCGCCTGCCCGGTCGCATCGACCAGCCGGCGCACCGTCCGGTCGGTGGTGATCTCGGCGACCGGCCGCAGCGGGGCGCCTCGGCTGTGGGCCCAGACCATGTTCTGCAGCGCCTCGGGCACGGTCCGGGTGGCGCGGCCCAGCGGCAGGTGCACCTCCGAGCGCGCCCTGGTCCCCGCGGGGACCTCGAGGTGCCATCCGGCGTCCTCGTCGCCCGTGCGCCGGCGCAGGGTCAACCCCGCCGCCGCCAGACGGAGGTCCGCGGTGTCGAAATGGACCGCCTCCAGCCGCTGGTCCTCCGCCTCGCCCTCGGCGACCGGGGTCGCCGGGTCGACCGCCGTGCTGCGGCCCTCCGCCGATCTGGCCACCAGTTCAGCCAGGGGCGGCAGCTCGAACGACTTCTGCGCGGCGTACTTCTTTGCGATCTCCACGTGAACCTTCTTCTCGATCCACACGTGAACGGCCGGCGTCTCGCAGGTGTACCAGGCCGGAGCACCGCAGACCCCGCATCCGATCGCGCGGCGGGTTTCGAAGTCCTCCACGTCGGGTGAGGCGTGCCCCGCCCGCCGGAGCGAGGCATGTGGCCGGACGTCGTCGGCCAGTGCGGCCGTCCGACCGGAGTGCGAGGAGGGTGCCAGCGTGGCGTCAGCGACGTCGCGGGCGCAGCCCGCGTGCGGGAAGGTGGCGCGGCCCACGCCGCCCGCGCCAGCTTCCGGTTCGGCTTCCCCGACGGGTCCAGCAGCGGCCCACCGACCGCGCGAGCGGCTGGATCCGAGGCGGCCCGCCGGCCGGCAGCCCCGCGTCTGCCGACCCGGCTGACGGTCATGTCCGTCCCCGGCCCCCGGCGGCCGCGCTCCAGCGGCTGGTCAACGCTCGACGTGCACTTGGACCTGCAGACCGGTCGCGTGACCGCGATCGGACGGCTGGACGGCCGCACTGCACCACTGCTGCACGACGCCGTCTCGGTCCTGCTGCGCACCGAGCAGCCGACTGTGACCGTCGACGCGAGCGGGATGGAGGTCGCCGATCACGCCGCGCTGCGGGCCATCGGTGACGCCTACCGCCGCGCGATGCGGCGGGGCCGGCGGCTCACCCTGCGCGGCGCGTCACCGCAGCTGCGCAGCGCTCTGACTCGACTGCACCTGAGTCACCACCTCTTCTTCGACGACGCGCCGCCGACCACGGACGAGACGCTGACGCCGTGAGGGCTTCCGGCGGTGCCATGTGACCCGGCCTCCACGACGTCATCGGTACGGACGCGAGGACCGACGCACGGAGCGCGGTCGGTGACGCGGCGCCAAGCTGCGGGCCACCACGCCAGCAGCCTCACGACGACCATGCCTCGCACGCTCCAGCCGCTTCTCGCCGTCCGCGGCGTCTCGGGATGGACCATCCCGACGTCGCCAACAGAGCTCGAAGGCCGTCCCCGCCAGCCCGAGATGCGCTCCCGGTCGGGGGGCAGATTGGGGGGGCAACTGACCGCTCAGGACCGCTCCAGATCGTCCGAGGCACGCGTGCCCTGCGCATTCGCCGGGCCCAGGCCCGGGACCGGCCTCACTCGCGGGTTCGAGCCCCGTCACTCACCCCATGTCGGAGAGGCCCTGGTCGGGCGACTGACCAGGGCCTCTCCCGTCTCCGCGGCGCGGTCCGAGCCGATCTCACCCACCCGGGGGGCCGGCCGCGGCCAGGCTGACCCGACGCAACTGCTCGGCCGTCCGGCGGAGCTGCTCCAGCTCCCGGGGGTGCACACCGTCCGCGGTGACGACCACCAGCCGGTCCAGGGCCAGCGTCGTGCGGGTGGCCGTCGCCGAGAGCCGGACGGCCAGCTCGTGGGCGCGGTCGGTCGCCGCCCGGGCCCGTTCGTGGATCGACGGCTCGGAGTCCACGCGGGCCCAGACGATCTTCCGGTCGCCGGCGATGGACCAGCCGTGCGCGCCGCAGATCCGGGCCACCATCCCCAGGCCCATGCCACCCTCGGCCGCGTCCCGGTCGATCGCCGGGACCGGCGGCCGGTCGGTCGCGCCGTCGCTGACCTCCAGGAGCCAGCCCGAACCGGCAGGGATGACGGCGACCTCCACCGGCGGCCGACCGTGCCGGAGCCCGTTGGAGACGAGCTCCTCGAAGGCCAGCAGCAGCCGCTCCCCGTGGTCCTGCCCGGCCGCCAGTGCGCCGGTGAGCAGCGCCTGTCGCAACTGCACTCGCATGCGGGTGAGCTGCCCCGGGGTGGCCGGATGCCCCTGCCAGGCCGCCGCCGCGCCGTGGACCGACGCCGGTGGCGGTCGGCGCACCCATGCTGCCTGGCCCATGTGCTCATCCCGGGGGTGTCGAGCCACGCTCGGCTCGCCGGGTCGAGTGTCCACCCTCCCGCCGAGAACCGGTCGGACCCGTCTTGTTGCAGCTCCTACCGGTCTGCGGCGTACCCGCCCGGCCGGTGGTCCATGCGACACGCGCGGGCCTCTCCGCGTCGATCGAGCACAGCCGGCCGGTGGTCAGCGCGGACGGGTCTCCGGGAACAGCAGGTCGACGAAGCGGGCGGCGGTCGGCCGGGGCTCGTGGTTGGCCAGCCCGGGCCGCTCGTTGGCCTCGACGAAGACGTGCTGGGGCCCGTCGAGGTCGGGAACGAGGAAGTCCAGGCCGGTCACCGGGATGCCGATGGCCCGGCTGGCCCGCACGGCGGCCTCGGCGATCTCGGGGTGCAGCCGGTCTGTGACGTCCTCGATGGTGCCGCCGGTGTGCAGGTTCGCCGTCCGCCGGACCCGGATCGTCGTCCCCTCCGGCGGGACGTCGTCCATCGCCCAGCCCGCACTGGCGACGACGGCGGCGGTCGTCGCGTCCAGCGGGATCCGCGACTCCCCGCCGGTGGCCCGCTCCCGGCGCCGGCTGGTCCGGCGGATCAGCGTCGTGACGTCGGAGACCCCGTCGGCGACCACCGTGGCCGGGCGGCGGACGGCGGCCGCGACCACCTGGTGGTCGATGACGACCACGCGCAGGTCCTCCCCCGGCACCAGTTCCTCGACCAGCACGTCGGGGCAGTGCTGCCGCGCGAACGCGACGGCCGACCGCAGCCCCGGCTCGTCGCTGACGCCGACGGTGATGCCCCTGCCCTGCTCCCCGCGCGCCGGCTTCACCACCAGCTCGCCGAACCGCTCGAGCAGGGCCAGGGCCGCACCCAGGTCGTCCCCGGCCACCTCGACGCCCACGGGCACGCGGACCCCGGCGCCCGCCATGATCCGGCGGGTGACCCGCTTGTCGTCGCAGCGGCTCATGGCCACGGCGGTGGTCAGCTCCGAGAGCGACTCGCGGGTCAGTACGCTGCGGGCGCCGAGCGTGAACCGCATCTCGCCGGAGGCGGCGTCGGTCACCTCGACCCGGATCCCCCGGCGCAGGGCCTCGTCGGCGAGGATCCGGGCGTAGGGGTTGAGCCGGTCCAGCCCGGGCGGGCCGGGGGCGAACAGCGGCGCGTTGACCGCGTTCCGGCTCTTGACCACGAGTGCGGGCACCTGCCGGAACCCGAGCTTGCGGTAGAGCGCGATCGCCGGCCCGTTGTCGTGCAGCACCGAGAGGTCGAGGTAGTTGCGGCCCCGGGCGAGGTAGCGCTCGGCGAGCACCCGGACCAGCGCCTCCCCCGTGCCCGGCGGGGCCTCGCCCGGGTCCGCGGCCAGGCACCACAGGCTGCTGCCGCCCTCCGGGTCCCCGAACGCCCGGACGTGGTCGACCCCCGTGACCGTGCCGACGACCCGCCCGGTGCGCCGGTCCTCCGCCACGAGGTACCCCACGGTGCGGGTGGAGTGGTTGTGCCAGACCGTGGCGCGGTCCCCGTGCACCATGCCGGTGCGCGTGACGATGCGCTCCATCTCGGCGACGTCGTCCGGGCAGCTCACCGTGCGGACGAAGACGTTCTCCACGAGTTCCCGGCGCGGGCGGTAGTGGTGCAGGTCCAGCCGGAAGGTGAGCGAGGGGTCGAGGAACAGCTCGGTGGGCGCCAGCGCCAGCAGCACCTGCGGGTCGCGGGCGTAGATGCAGATGTCGCGCTGGCCGTCGGCCTCGGCGCGCATCGCCTCGACCAGCCGGTGCGGGTCGGCGAAGGTCTGGCCGAACACCAGCCGTCCCCAGCCGAGGTCGAGGGTGACCTCGGTGTCCATGCCGCGCAGCTGGTGCTCCGACGGTGGCCGCCACGGGGTGCCGGTGATCGTCGGGACGGCGGTCAGCGACCGCCGGCGCAGCTCAGGCCGCGCGACCACGGGACACCTCCCGCCGGTGCGGGTCGCGTCGGGGCGAGGGAGTCGAGGTACTGGGGAACACGGAGCACCGCCACCCGGGTTCGTGCGCGGCCCGTGGGGCGACGTGCTGCACCCCTGCCGTGCCGGGCGGGCATGCCCGCCGCGACGAGCACCCAACCCTGCCACATCTGCCGGGCGCGGCGCTGCACCTGCTCCCGACGGCCGGCCCCGCGCCCGAGACGGCGCCGTGTGCACTCATCGTGATCTCCCGGCGGGCCGGACGACGTCGTGTGCACACAGCGGCCCGGGCTGCGCCGGCCGCCCGCCCACGGCAGAGGCCCTGGCCGGGGAACCGACCAGGGCCTCGCCGTGCCCCGCCGGCGGGCGCCGGTGCGGGCGGGGACGCTCAGTGGATGTGCGAGCCGCCGTTGACGTCGTACGTGGCTCCCGTGACGTAGCCGGACTCCTCGCGGCACAGGTACGTGATGAGGTCGGCGACGTCGGCGACCCGGCCGTTGCGGCCGACCGGGATGCCGGCGACGAGCTGCGTCTTGCGCTCCCCCTCGAGCGCGCCGCCGGTGATGTCGGTGTCGATCAGCCCGGGGGCGACGGCGTTCACGGTCACGCCGGCCGGCCCCAGCTCGCGGGCCAGCGCGCGGGTGAAGCCCAGCTGGCCGGCCTTCGCCGCCGAGTACGCGACGCCGCCGAAGACCCCGCCGCCCCGCTCGGCCGACACCGAGGACAGGAAGACGATCCGGCCGAAGCCCCGCTCGGCCATGCCGGGCGCGAGGCGCCGGGTGACGTTGAAGGCACCGCGCACGTTCACGGCGAAGATGCGGTCCCACTCCTCGCCGGTGACCTCGAGGAACGGCGTCGGTGAGGTGATGCCGGCGTTGTTGACCAGCGCGCCGACCGGGGGCAGCGCGCCGTCGAGGACCGCGAGTGCGGTCTCCACCGATGTCTCGTCGGTGACGTCGCAGCCGATGCCCACGGCCTGCACGCCGGAGCGCTCCTCCACCTCGGAGGCGGCGTCCTTGGCGCTGGCCTCGTCCAGGTCGAGGACGGCGACGTTCCAGCCGGCCGCGGCCAGCGCGTGGGCGGTGGCGCGGCCGATGCCGCGCTTGGAGCCGGCTCCGGTGATGACGGCGGTCTTGTCGGACACGGACATGGTGTTCCTCCAGCAGGGGTCGGGTGGGGGCGGTCAGACGGTGGCGGGGGTGGGGTCGGCCGACCAGGCCGCGGCCGGACGGCGTCCGGTGCCCTCGAGCTCGGCCTTGACCCTCGCGACGATGGCGTCGGTGGACAGGCCGTAGCGGTCGTGCAGGGTGGGCAGGGCGCCGGCGGCGAGGAACTCGTCGGGCAGCGCGATCGGGACCACCCGGTTGCCGACGCCGGCGAAGGCCAGGGTCGACGCGACGGACTCGCTCAGCCCGCCGACGACGGTGTGGTTCTCCAGGGTCACGAGCAGCCGGTCGGTGCGTGCCGCCCGCAGGATCGCCTCGGTGTCCAGCGGCTTGATCGTGGGGACGTGCAGCACGGCGACGTCGACGTGATCGGCCTCCAGCCGCGCCGCCGCCTGCAGTGCCCGCATGGTCATGAGCCCGGTGGCGACGAGGACGACGTCCCGGCCGGTGCGCAGCTCGGCGGCCTTGCCGAGCTCGAACCGGTAGTCGTACTCGTCGAGCACCGTGGGCACCGCGCCGCGCAGCAGCCGCAGATAGGTCGGGCCGGGGGCCGACGCGAGGGCCGGCACCGCCTGCTCGATGTCGACCGAGTCGCACGGGTCGACGATGGTCAGGCCGGGACAGCCGCGGAGGATCGCGAGGTCCTCGGTGGCCTGGTGACTCGGCCCGTAGCCGGTGGTGAGGCCGGGCAGGGCGCCGACGACGTTGACGTTGAGCCCCGGCTCGGCGATGTCGAGGCAGAGGAAGTCGTAGGCCCGCCGGGTGGCGAACACCGAGTAGGTGGAGGCGAAGGGCACCAGGCCCACCTCGGCCATCCCGGCCGCGGCCCCCAGCATCACCTGCTCGGCCATGCCCATCTGGAAGAAGCGGTCCGGGTGGGCGTCGCGGAACACGTGCATGTCGGTGTACTTCGCCAGGTCGGCCGACAGCCCGACGATCTCGGGCCGCTCCTCGGCCAGCCGGTTCAGCGCGTGCCCGAACGGGGCGCTGGTGGTGCGCTGCCCGGGGTCGGCGAAGGAGGCGATCATCGCCGAGGTGGTCAGCTTCTTGCGGGGGCTGGTGCTGGTCATCGGAGGATCCCTTCCGTCAGCTGGTCGCGGGCGATCTGCCACTCGTGCTCCTCGACCCGCATGAAGTGGGCCTTCTCCCGGCTCTCCAGCAGCGGCACCCCGCGTCCGATGCGGGTGTCGCAGATGAGCACCGACGGCGAGCCGCGGTGTCCCCGGATCTCGTCGAAGGCGTCGACGAGGGCGGCGACGTCGTTGCCGTCGACCCGCAGCGCGTGCCATCCGAAGGCCCGCCACTTGTCGGTGACCGGCTCGGTGCGCAGCACCCCGGCGGTGGGGCCGTCGGCCTGCAGGGCGTTGACGTCGACGATCGCGGTGACGTTGTCCAGGCCGTGGTGGGCGCAGGCCATCGCCGCCTCCCACGTGGAGCCCTCGTCCAGCTCGCCGTCGGAGAGCAGGTTGACGACCCGGGCGGGGTTGCCGAGCCGGCGCAGCCCCAGCGCCATCCCGGTGGCGACCGCCAGGCCGTGGCCGAGCGAGCCGCCGGAGATCTCCATCCCCGGGGTGTAGGACGCCATCCCCGACATCGGCAGGCGGGAGTCGTCGGAGCCGTAGGTCTGCAGCTCCTCGAGCGGGATGGTCCCGGCCTCGGCCAGCGCCGCGTACAGGGCGATCGCGTAGTGGCCGATGGAGAGCAGGAAGCGGTCGCGGTCGGCCCAGTGCGGGTCCTCGGGCCGGTACCGCAGCTGGTCGGTGTAGACGGTGGCGAGGACGTCGGCGACGCCGAGCGCCTGCCCGATGTAGCCCTGCCCCTGCACCTCCCCCATGTCCAGGGCGTTGCGGCGGATGCGGTAGGCGGCCTCGCGGATCCGCTCGATCCGTGCGGTCCGGTCGACCGGGCCGGCCGCCGTCCGCGGCGTGCGCAGCGATGTCATGACGGTCTCCTCGTCGTTCGTCGGGTCAGTCGGCCGTCGGCCGGGGGGTCAGCAACCGCTGCTCCCCGCCGTTCCGGGGGGCGGGGAGCCCGTCGGGCGTCGTTCGCTCCGAGAGGCTCTGCTGGAGAGCGGCGACCTCGTCCCGCTCGGCCCGGCCCCAGGTCTCGCGGGTCAGGAGCGCGGCGACCAGGCCCAGCACCCCGAAGCCGGCGAACAGCAGCGCCGGGCCGATCCAGCCGACGCCGGCGTACAGGGCGGTCGCCACCAGCGGCGTGAAGCCGGAGACGACGGCCGACATCTGGTAGGCCAGGGACGCGCCGGTGGTGCGGGTCTTGGCCGCGAACAGCTCGGAGAACCAGGCGCCCTGCACCCCGGCCAGCGAGTTCTGCAGGACCGCGTAGCTGATGACGAACGCGACGACGATCGCCACGGCGACGCCGGTGTTCGCCACGAGGAACAGCGGGATGCCCCACAGGACGTGCAGCGCGGTGCCCCACAGGTACACCGGGCGCCGTCCGATGCGGTCGGTCAGCGAGCCCCAGTAGGTGGTGGCGAAGATGCCGATGCCGGCGGCGATCATCGTCGCGGTCAGGGTGACCGACCGGCCGGCCAGCTCCTCGGCGGCGACGTAGGACAGCATGAACGTGACCGACACCGCGTAGCCGGCGGTCTCGGTGATCCGCAGGCAGAAGGCGCGCAGGATGTTGCGCCAGTCGTCGCGCAGCACCTCGAGCAGGGGGTTCTTGGAGAGCTCGCCCTCCTCCTTGAGCTCCTCGAACTCCGGCGACTCCTCGACCTTGAGCCGGATGACGATGCCCACGACGATCAGCACGGCCGACAGCAGGAACGGCACCCGCCACGCCCACGAGCCGCCCAGCGGCACGCTGACCAGGAACGCCAGGTTGGCCAGCAGCAGCCCGACGGGGAAGCCGGCCTGGGTGATGCCGGTGTACAAGCCCTTCTTGCGCCAGGGCGCGTGTTCGAAGCACATGAGGATCGCGCCGCCCCACTCCGCGCCGAACGCCAGCCCCTGCACCACCCGCACGACCACGAGCAGGACCCCGGCCCAGACGCCGACCTGCTGGTACGTGGGCAGGCAGCCGATGAGCACCGTCGCGATGCCCATGAGCAGCAGGGAGCCGACGAGCACCGGCTTGCGGCCGATCCGGTCGCCGAGGTAGCCGCCGATGATCCCGCCGAGCGGGCGGACCGCGAAGCCGATGCCCAGGGTGGCGAACGACAGCAGCGTGCCCGACAGCGGGTCGTCCGCGGGGAAGAAGGCGGTGTTGAAGTACAGCGCCGCCGCGATGCCGAAGCCGATGAAGTCGTAGGTCTCGATGGTGGCGCCGATCGAGCACCCCACGGCGACCTTCTTCTTGGTCGGCGTGCCGTCGATCGGGTGCCAGGCGGCGACCTCCTCGAGGTGGGGATCGCGGACTGGAGATTGCCGTCCGGTCATGGGTGACCTCCGGTGAGCGGGTGGGCGTCAGTAACGCCGTTATCAGTTGACTGTTAACAGTCGACTGATGACGAAGTCTGAGAGGCGCGCGTCACAGTGTCAAGGGTCACTTCAGGTGCGCTGGTCAGAGCTGCGCCGGCACACCACGACGCCCGACGGCCGGCATCTCGGGACCGGCGGTCGAGCGGGGACGGCGACGGGTCGCCGCCGGATGGCTCAGGCGGACTCGGGCGCCTGGGCGAAGCGCTCCGCAGCCGAGGCCATGTGCTCGTCGACGACGTGCAGGGCCGCGGTCACGTCACCGCGCTCGATGGCGTCGACGATCGGGGCGTGCCGGTCGCGGGCCATCATCGGCGCCTGCCACGACGCCGCGTTGAGGATCGCGACCCGCATCCGGCCCTCGAGGTTCCGCCACGCCTCGACGAGCATGGAGTTGCCCGCCAGCCGGCACAGCTGGAGGTGGAAGGCGAGGTCCGCCTCGATCCGGGCCGGGGCGTCGGTCCCCTCGTCGGTGAGCTGGTCGAGTGCGGTCCGCAGCGCGGCGACGGCCGCCTCGCGGCGCGGCGACGCGATGATCTCCCGGACCGCGAGCCCCTCGAGGGCCGCTCGGACCTGGAACAGCTCGCGCACCTCCGCCGGGGTCAGGCTGTTGACCCGGAGCATCCCGCGGTTGCCGGCGGTGACCAGGCCCTCCTGCTGGAGGTGCCGCAGGGCCTCGCGCACGGTGCCCCGGCTGACGCCGAGGGAGCCGGCCAGCTCCACCTCACCGAGGTGGTCCCCCGGGCGGTACTGGCCGGAGATGATCGCCGACCGGAGCGCCTCCAGGGCGCGTTCGCGCAGCGTGCTGCGGTCCAGGCTGGCCAGTGGCTCCAGGCTCACGACGCACCTCCTCGTCGACCGGCAGCCTACCGGCGACTGTCGACACGTCCGTGACGACTGTCGACAGACTCACCCGTCGCGGGGCCCGAGACGGCGCCGTGTGCACTCATCGTGATCTCCCGGCGGGCCGGAGGACGTCGTGTGCACACGGCGGCCCGGGCTGGAGGACGTCGTGTGCACACGGCGGCCCGGGCTGCGCCGGCCGCTCCACCGCGGCCGCGTGCCCCGTGGGACGGCTGGGGCGCCTGCGCCGAACACGCGCGATCCGGTTCCGCCGGGCGCCGAGCCGGGCTGGTGACCCTGGGGGCATGACTCTCGCCTACTCCTACGGGACCGCTCACGCCGTCGTGATGGTCGGCTCGGTGGGCACCGCGGAGGGCCTCCAGCCCCGGCAGATCGGCCCGGCGCACGCGACCATCGGCCGGGTCACCGGCCGCAGCCGCAAGGCGCTGTGCGGCGCCTACGTCGCCGTCGACGAGCAGACGGTGTGGCCCCCGGAGGGGTACGAGAGCTCCCAGCTGTGCGCCGAGTGCGCCACCCTCGCGACGCTCTGACCCCGGCTCAGCCGCCGGCCACCGAGGGCAGCACCTGGACGACGGCGCCGTCGCGCACCGCGGTGTCCACCCCGCCGCTGAACCGGACGTCGTCGCCGTCCACGTAGACGTTGACGAACCGCCGCAGCGCCCCCGACTCGTCCCGGATCCGGCGGGCCAGCCGGGGGTGGACGGCGTCCAGCGTGTCGAGCAGGCCGCCCAGCGTGCCGCCGTCCGGCTCCACCTCCAGGTGCCGCGCGCCGCCGGCCAGGTCGGCCAGGACGCCGGGCAGCACCACCTCGACGGCCATGGTCAGACCCGCGCCGCGCGCACGACGAGGACGTCGGGCAGGTGGTCGGCCACCAGCTGGAAGGTGTCCCCCTCGTCGGCGCTGGCGTAGACGCAGCCGTCACGGGTGCCGACGTAGATCCCGGTGGGGTCGGCGTCGTCGGCACAGAACCCGTCGCGCATGACCGCGGCCCAGAACCCGTCGGGCAGCCCGGCCCCCAGCTCGGTCCAGGTCTCCCCCGCGTCGCGGGTGCGGTGCACCCGCAGGCGGCCCCCAGGCGGCACCCGCTGCATGTCGGCGACCAGCGGCACCACCCACGCCGTCCCCGGCGTGGACGGCGAGGCGACGATCGGGAAGCCGAAGTCGGCGGGCAGACCGCCGGCGATCGACGTCCAGGCCTTCCCGGCGTCGTCGGTGCGGAAGACGCCGAAGTGGTTCTGGGCGTACATGCGGTCGGGGTCGCCGGCGTCGACGGCGACCTTGTGCACGCACTGGCCGTACTCCGGCGGCGGTTCGGGGAGGAAGACGGCGCTGATGCCGCTGTTGCGCGGCGTCCACCCGGTGCCGCCGTCCTCGCTGAGGTAGACGCCGCCGGCGCTCATCGCGACCACGACCCGGTCCGACGCCGGGTCGGGCAGCACCGTGTGCACCGCAGCGCCACCGCCGCCGGGCTCCCAGGTGGGCCGGTGCGGGTGGTCCCACAGGCCGCGGACCAGGTCGAAGGTGCGCCCGCCGTCGGTGCTGCGCCACAGCGAGTGGGGCTCGCAGCCGGCCCACACGACATCGGGTCGCCCCGGGGCGTCGGGCCGCAGCTGCCAGACGCGGGCCAGCGCGGCGCCGGTGTCCTCCGGGAAGCGGATGGCCCCGGACTCGGTCTCCTGCCAGCTTCCGCCGAGGTCGTCGGACCACATCACCGTCGGGCCCCAGTGCCCGTACTGGATGCCGGCGAGCACCCGGGGCTCCGGCCGGCGGGTGTCGATCGACACCGCCGCGACCTCCTGGGCGAGCAGGTGCGGCTCCCCCAGGGTCCAGGTGCGCCGGTCGTCGTCGCTGCGGGCCAGCCACAGCCCCTTGCGCGTGCCGATGGCGAGCAGGTCGGTCATGGCGCCCCTCCGTGCGTCGGTCGGGGCGCGCGCCGCGCCCCTCGGAGGTCAGACCGCCGAGGGGCGCAGAACTCAGCGGCGGGTGGCGCCGCCGGGCTGTTCCGGGTCGGCGGCGTGCCGGGCGCGGTCGGCTGCCGTCGCGTCGTACTGCTGGCCACGGTCCGCCGCCGTCCCGTCGTACTGCTGGCCACGGTCGGCCGCCGTCCGGCCGTGCTGCTGGGCCAGCCCCGGGGCGAGCTTCTCGGCCTTGGCGCGCAGCTGGTCGGCGGCCGACGCGTGCTCCTGCGCCGCCTCCGCCCGCTGCCGGGCCTCCTGCTCGGCCAGCCGCGTCCGCTCCTCGACCTCGGCGCGCTCCCGGCGGGCGCGGGCGGCCTGCTCCTCGGCGGCGGCCCGCTCCTTCTCCGCCTGGGCCCCGCGCAGCTGGGCCTCCTGCAGGTGCTCGCGCGCCTGCTCCCGCTTCCTCGCCCCGTTGATCCGGTTGCGCTTGGCCAGTGCGAGGGCCAGCAACGCCAGCAGCACCACCGCCACCACGACGATGAGCACGATCACCCAGGTGTCCACGGCACTCTCCTCCGGTCGGGAACCGGATGATCAATAGCCGCGCAGCGGCGCGCGAAACGCCTGGCCGACGGCCGTCAGCTCACTTCAGCGCGCTGCCGGCCTGCCACTCCTCCCACGGGATCGTCCAGTCGTAGATGTCCGAGCGCAGCGTCCCGGCGCTGGAGCCGCGGATCTCCACGACGTCCCCCGGCTGGGAGAAGTCGAAGAACCACGCCGCGCGCTCGGTGCTGAGGTTGATGCAGCCGTGTGAGACGTTCGCCCGGCCCTGCTGGCCCACCGACCAGGGCGCGGCGTGCACGAACTCGCCGCTGTCGGAGATGCGGACGGCGTACTCGACCGGCGTCCGGTAGCCGTCGGGGCTGTCGACCGGCACGCCGTAGGTGCTGGAGTCCATGATCCGGTCGCGGTTCATCTCGGTGACGACGTGCGGGCCGTTGTAGCTGGGGTTGTCGGGACTGCCCGCGCTCATCGGCCAGGTCTGCACCAGCTGGTCGCCGTCGTAGACCTCCATGGTGTGCGTGGAGGCGTCGGCGATCGAGACGTGCTTCTCGCCGATGGAGAAGGAGACCGTGCGGTCCTTCTCCCCCCACACGCCGTCGCCGAAGGAGATGCCGTAGAGGTCGGCCTCCAGCGTGACGTCGGTGTTCGCCGGCCAGTACTGGGACGGCCGGAAGTGCACCTCGGTGTCGCTGAACCAGTTCCAGGAGCCGTCGGTGGGCGTGGTGCTGGTGACCCGCAGGTGGCTCTCGACGGCGGCCTTGTCGACCACCGGGTCGTCGAACCACACCCGGATCGGCATGCCGACCCCGACGGTCTGGCCGTCGAGCGGGCCGATGGACGGCGTCGAGACCGTCGCCGGGGTGACGGTGGTGAAGGTCGAGGCGGCCTCGACCGGCTTCTCGTCCGCTCCCTCCGCGGTGGCGGTGAGGGTGTAGCTGGTGCCGTAGGCCAGCGGGGCGTCCGGCGTCCAGAGGTCGGTGGCCGGGTTCTCCGGCGAGTCGGTGACCGCACCGGTGATCGTGGCACCGGCGCCGTCGACGACCGTGACGTCGGTCAGCTCGCCGTCTGTGACGGAGATCTCCACCGGGACGAGGGGCGAGACGTCGACCGAACCGTCGGCGGGGGCCACCTGCACGGAGGCCGGGGGCGCCTCGGAGGTCGGCGCCGCGGCCGCCCCGGCGTCGCCCCCGTCGTCCTGGCAGCCGGCCAGGAGGACCAGCGCCCCCGCCGTGACCAGTGCAGCCGTCCGTCTCATCCGCGTTCCTCCTGCGTGCTGGGTGGCCGTCCCCGCGCCGGCCACCGGCGCCAGCACTCCAGTGTCCACGGAAGATCCGGAACGCGGTCGGACGCCGCGCCTGCGGACCACCCCGTCGGGACCCCGGACGGCGCGTGTATCGTTCTCCCTCGTTGCGCGGTGCAGCCGCGGGACACGCGCCATTAGCTCAATTGGCAGAGCAGCTGACTCTTAATCAGCGGGTTCGGGGTTCGAGTCCCTGATGGCGCACCACACGACGCGGCCCCCTCCTCCGGGAGGGGGCCGCGTCGTCGTTCGGGGCCGGTCGGCTACGCCCCCGTCCGGGTCGGTGGCCGGCCCGCAGGGGCCCTGGGTGCCTCGGCCGGGGTGCGGCTGATCTTGCGCCACACCCAGCCGGAGGGCACCCGGCGTCCGGTGATCACGTACTCCAGCACGGAGTCGACCAGCAGGATCCTGCCCAGCGCCCGGCGCGCGGCGCCCCAGCCGGCCAGCAGCAGCTCGTCGCCGGCGCGCAGCACCAGGTCGTCGTCCGGCGCGAGCAGCGCCTCCTCGCCGCGGAGGACGAGGAGCACCATCGCGTGCAGCGGCTCGTCCCGGTTCTCCGGGTTGCGCAGCAGGTCGCCCAGCCGGACCTCCCCCGCCGAGAGCCACCGCCGCAGCGCCGGCGCCTCCTGCGAGGTCAGCCGCACCTTCCACAGCGCCTGCAGCTCCGAGCCGCAGAGGTCGGTGAGCCGGTCCACCTGCTCGGCGGCCCAGGCGTCACCCCGGGCGGGCATCTCCCGGATGAACCGCCACAGCAGCGGGGTGGACAGCTGCGCGTAGACCTCGTGCGCGATCACCTCGGTGGGCACCAGCCGCGCGTCCAGCTCCATGGCCGCGAACAGCGGCGCGCTCTCGGGCCGGTTCTGGCGGGCCGCGACGAACAGCCCCCGGTTGACGCGCCGGGCCGCCGCCACCAGTGAGAGGTTGGCGGTGTCGTTGTCCGTGCCGGCGACGAACCCGACCGCCCGCGCCAGGTCGGCCTGCTCGAGCACCTCCGGCTCGGAACCCTCGCCCACGATGATGTCGGCGTCCTCCGGACCGGTCGGGTTGGGCTCGATGACGGTGACCTCGATCCCCTCCGCCCGCAGGTCGGCGGTGAGCTCCCGGCCGAGCCGGCCGTACCCGCACACCACCCAGCGCCCGGACCGCGGCGGCGTCCCGCGTTCGGGCAGCGGCGCCCCGGGCCCGCTCTCCAGCCAGGTGAGCAGCTGGTAGGACGCCGGCGCGCTGAGCGCCAGGCGCAGGTGGTCGCCGAACCGGTCGAAGGGGTCGACCACGCTGGGGGTGCCGAACGCCCGCATGCGGTCGGCCATCGCCTCCGAGGTGGCGCGGGCGATGACCGGCAGGTCCGGCCGCAGCAGGGCGGCGGCCATGACCACGGTGAGGTTGGTCTCCTCGTCGTCGGTGAGCGCGACCACCGCCGCGCAGCACGCGTGGTCCAGGCCGGCGACGCCCAGGTGCCCGGGGTCGCGGGCGTCGGCGGCCAGCGCCGGGACGTCGGCGTGCAGCGGGGCGAGCTCCAGGTCGTCGATCCGCTCGGAGGAGACGTCCAGGACGACGAACCGGAGGCCGAGCGCGTCGATCGAGCGCCCGAGCAGCTCACCGGCGCGCCCGTACCCGGCGATCAACAGGAACGGCTCACGCAGCCGGGCCACCTTGCGGGTGAAGTGCTGCAGGGCCAGCGCCGAGCGGAACGCGCGGTCCTGCACGAGCGCCAGCAACGAGCCGATGGCGTAGGCCCAGCCGATCACCGCGAGGTAGATCGAGATGGTCACCCACATGCGCTGGTTGTAGGTGAACGGGTGCGGGATCTCGCCGAACCCGATCGTCGTGGCCGTGTAGCTCATGACGTAGAAGGCGTCGAAGAAGCCCATCCGGTACGGCTCGCCGTCGGCGTCCTGCCCCGGGATGAGGGTCAGCCCGAGCACGCTGACGGCGAAGATGCCGATGAGCACGATGAGCGGCACGCGCATGCGCCGCATGACCAGGAAGATCGTCTCCGAGGCCTCGACCGCCGAGGTGGCGGCGACCCGGAGGCTGCTGCGGCGCACGCGCCGGTCCTGGTCCTCCCGGCCGAAGATGGTGCGCCAGAAGGCGAGCAGGGGGTTGCCCACGACGACCTCCCGTCACCCGCGGTGGAAGGACACCGTCTCCACGACGAGCAGGACGACGGAGACGACGTTGGCCAGCAGGGCGCCACCGGACAGCGAGACCACGCTGGCCGTCCAGGACGGGGTCATGCCGGCTGACGAGACGTACTCGGCATAGCCGAACATCAGCGTGGCGCCGATCAGTTGCAGGTCGGCGACCAGGCTGGTGGCCAGGTGCACCGCCCCGATCTGGGTGCGGTCGCCGAACTTCAGCACGGTGGCGATGAGGTTGACGACCACCGCGGCGAACAGCTCGTAGGGGTTGTGCAGCGCGGGGTCGTCGATGTCGCCGATGAAGAAGCCGAAGTTGAGGGTGGCCGCGAGCACGACGAAGAAGCCGAAGACGACCTTCTCCAGGTTCACCCGGCCTCCCGTCTCGTGGCCCTGCCCGCTGCCCCGAACCGGCGGTCCCGAAACGCGCTACCGCCGACGCAGCAGCGGCATCATCGCCTCGTCGACCAGCTCCGTCACGACCCCGGCGTCCAGCGGCCGCCCGGTGACCAGCCACCGCACGAGGAGGACGGCGGGTCCCACCTCCGCCGCGCAGGACGCCGCGGCCGCCGCGGTGATCTCGCCGCGGCACACCGCCCGCTCGAGGACACCGGCCAGCGCCTGCGACCAGGCTGCCAGCGGACCCCTCCGGGAGGCCTCCGCCAGCACCGGGTCGCCGACGACCGCGCCGAACAGGCTGCGGGTCGCCCGGCCGGTCGGCCCGTCCATCAGGTCGAGGGTGGTGGTGAGCAGCGTCACGAGGTCGTCGCGCAGGTTGCCCGTGTCGGGCAGCGGCAGCGCGTCCTCCACGGCGACGTCGAGGACGCCGAGGAGCAGGTCGGCCTTGCTCGACCACCGCCGGTAGATGGTGGCCTTGCCCACGCCTGCCGCCATCGCGACGGCGTCCATGGTCAGCCCGGCGTAGCCCTCGCGGGCCAGCACGTCGAGAACGGCGGCGGCGATCGCCTGGTCCCGCGCGGGGTCCAGCCGACGCCGGCTGGTGCGGGTCCGCGCCGGTGCGCCCTCCGAACGGCGAAATCCCTCACCCACAGTCACCGACTGAACGTATCCCGTATCCCTCGGTAGCGCAGAGTGGTGGAACGACACAGCCTGCAACACGCGCTCCGGTGGAACCCCCCGGAACCCGGGAGACGCGGCGGGGCCGGCCGCGGTGTCCCGCGACCGGCCCCGTGCGTTCCCCCTCGACCGGTTCCGCCGTTCCCCCGCGGCGTCCCCGGCCACTCCGGCGGCGGCGTTCCCCCACGCCGTCGCCGGTCGTCCTCCCGGTGCTCCCGTCCCCCGGCGGGAGCCCCGGTCCTGCTGCCGGCGGCGGCGTTCCCCCGCGCCGTCGCCGGTCGTCCTCCCGGTGCTCCCGTTCCCCCCGGGAGCACCGGTCGTGCCGGCCGGCGGCTCCGTCCCCCCGTGCGATGGAGACGCCGGCTGTCATCAGGCCCCGCAGGGCCGGCTCATCGCGCGGTGCCGCCGCGCTGTGTGGTGCTGAAGGTGAAGTCCAGGTCGCTGGTCGCGCCGGCCACCATGTCGGCGGTGGTCGTCGCCGGCAGCGTCGCGGTCAGCAGCAGGTGGTCCACCCCGCCCGGCGCCAGGCTGGCCGCCCCGGCGAAGGACGCGTCGGCCACGATCGGGCCCGAGTAGAACCGCGTCGTCTCGCCGTCGCAGCTCCACCTGCCGTCGTCGTGCGTCCACGACTGCGAGCAGGAGTCCACCGCCAGCTGCAGGCCGTTGACCTCGTCGCTGTCCAGCGCGCTGGAGCTCGTGGTGACCGAGGCCATCCGCATCTCGTCGAGGGCGACCGAGCCGGCGTTGACCAGGTCGATCGCCGAGCTCTCGGAGTCACCGGCCAGGAAGCTGCCGTGGTCGAACAGCGACAGCGTCGCGGCGTCCGCGGCCTTGGTCAGCTCGATGGAGAGCACCCCGGTGTCCAGCTGGGTGACCACGGGCGTGGTGCTGTCGGTGAAGGTGCCGAAGGTGCCCAGGCCCGCGACCGCTGCGGCGGCGCCGACCACGGCGATCGACGCGGCGATCCGGCCCTTGGTACGGGAGGTTGCGGCGGTCACGGGGTGTTCCTCTCGGTGCGGGTCGCCGCCGGTGTTCCGGCGACAGGAGGAACTCTGGCGGCCCGACCGCAGGCCTCCCGCCGGGGAACCGCAAGGGTTCCGCAAGATGCCGAAACGGCGTTGCCCGCCTCCCTACCGTCGGGACGTGACCCCGATCGAGGAGCTGGAGCCGGTCCACCGCCGTGAGGACGGCGAGCTCGTGGGCCACCTGACCACCGCGCGCCGCGAGGACGGCGACGCGTGCGTGGCCCACTCCCTCTTCGGCGCTCCGCTGCAGGAGTTCGCGGACCGCGAGCAGGCCGCCGAGTTCCTGCGCCGCCGCGGTCTGCCGCTGCTGGCCGAGCGCTGGTGGTACCGCCCGGCCGACGGGTCCCCGGAGCGCCCGGTCACCCTGGTCGAGGCGCGGCTGGGCGAGGTCACGGTGCGCTTCGGGTACGACCGGGAGTCCGTCACGCTCTCCGGCGCGGAGCTGGCCCGGCTCACCGTCACCCGGCCGGGCTGACCGTGGAAGCAGCCGGGCCCGCCCCCGGTTGTCCCGTACGTGGACAGGGACGTGGAGGTCGTGGTCATCGGCGCCGGGCAGGCCGGGCTGAGCACCGCGTACCACCTGGCGCGGGTCGGCTTCGCGCCCGGCACGGGCTTCGTCGTCCTGGACGCCGACGCCCGTGCCGGTGGCGCGTGGCAGCACCGGTGGCCCTCGCTCACCCTGGCCCGCACCCACCACGTGCACGACCTGCCCGGCCTCGCCTTTCCCGCCGCGGCCGACGACGTCCCGGCCGCCGAGGCGGTGCCTGCCTACTTCGCCGACTACGAGCGGCGGTTCGGGCTGCCGGTCCAGCGGCCGGTCCGGGTGCGCGCCGTCCGGCGTCTCGGCGACGACCGGTTCCTGGTCCGGACGCCGCAGGGCGACTGGACCGCCCGGGCCGTGGTCAACGCCACGGGCACCTGGACCCGCCCCTTCGTGCCGCGCTACCCCGGGCAGGAGCTGTTCCGCGGCCGCCAGTTGCACCCGGTCGACTACCGCGGCGCCGACGAGTTCGCCGGGCAGTCGGTCGTCGTGGTGGGCGGCGGGGCGTCGGCGGTGCAGCTGCTGGGCGAGATCGCCGAGGTCGCCGACACCACCTGGGTGACGCGGCGCCCGCCGGTCTGGCGCGAGGAGGCGTTCGGTCCCGAGGCCGGGCGCGCGGCGGTCGCGCTGGTGGCCGACGCCGTCCGCGAGGGGCGATCCCCCGGCAGCGTCGTCGGCGTCACCGGGCTCGTGGTCACCCCGTGGGTGCGGGCGGCCCGGGAGCGCGGCGTCCTGGACCGGCTGCCGGTGTTCGACCGGCTGACCGAGGACGGCGTCGCCTGGGACGACGGCCGGTCGGTCCGTGCCGGCGCGATCCTCTGGGCCACGGGCTTCCGTCCGGCGCTCGGCCACCTGGCACCCCTGCGCCTGCGCGGACCCGGCGGCGGTATCCGGATGGACGGCACGCACGTCGCCGGGGAGCCGCGGGTGCACCTGGTCGGCTACGGCCCCTCGGCCAGCACCATCGGCGCCAACCGGGCCGGCCGGGAGGCCGCGGTGACCCTGCGGCGGCTGCTGCACCCGGCCGTGGACCTGCCCCGCACCGCCTGATCCGGGCCGCCGAGATCGCCGATCTCGCGCACTCCCGGCGGTCCACCCCACCCAGATCGCCGATCTCGCGCACTCCCGGCGGTCCAACCCACCCAGATCGCCGATTTCGCGCACTCCCGGCGGTCCAATCGGGCGAGATCGCCGATCTCGCCGCTGGCGACGGGTCCGGGACCGTTCAGGGTCGGTCCAGGGCGTTCCCGGATGTCCCCCGGCGCCCGTAGCCGACAGCCTCGACGGCATGACCTCTCCCGCCCCGGTGATCGCATGATCACCGCGCACCGGCTCACCAAGACCTACGGCACCCGGACCGCCGTCGACGGCGTCAGCTTCACCGTCGAGCCCGGCAGGGTGACCGGCTTCCTCGGCCCCAACGGCGCCGGCAAGTCGACGACGATGCGGATGGTCCTGGGCCTGGACCGGCCCACCTCCGGCAACGTCACCGTCAACGGCCGCCGCTACGCCACCGCCCCCGCCCCGCTGCGCGAGGTGGGCGCGCTGCTCGAGGCGCGGTCCCTGCACCCCGGCCGCTCGGCCCGCGACCACCTGCGCTGGCTGGCCGCGAGCAACGGCATCCCGCGCGCCCGCGTCGACGAGGTGCTCGACCTCGTGGGGCTGACCGCGGTCGCCGAGCAGCGGGTGGGCCGGTTCTCCCTCGGCATGGGTCAGCGCCTGGGCATCGCCGCGGCGCTGCTGGGTGACCCGCCGGTCGTCGTCCTCGACGAGCCGGTCAACGGGCTGGACCCGGAGGGCATCCGGTGGGTGCGCACCCTGGCCCGCGACCTGGCCGCGGAGGACCGCACCGTGTTCGTCTCCAGCCACCTCATGGCGGAGATGGCCCAGACCGCCGACCACCTGCTGGTGATCGGCCGCGGCCGGGTGCTGGCCGACTGCTCGACGGCCGACTTCATCGCCGAGCACGCCGCCTCCTACGTGCGGGTGCGCAGCCCCCAGCACGACGAGGCCGCCACCGTGCTGCGGCGGCACGGCCTCGACGTCGCCGCGCACGGGAACGAGCTGCGCGTGCAGGGGCTCGACGCCCCGGGGGTCGGCGAGCTCGTCGGCCGCGCCGGGCTGCTGCTGCACGAGCTCACCCTCGTGCGCTCCTCGCTGGAGGACGCCTTCATGACCCTGACCGCCGACAGCGTCGAGTACGCCGCGACCCCCGCCGGAGCACAGCGATGACCGCCGTGGGCACCCACGCCTGGACCCGCACCGAGACCCCCGCCCCCGGGTTCGACGCGGCCGTCCGCGCCGAGTGGATCAAGTTCTGGACGGTGCGGTCGACCACCTGGTCGGTCGTGGCGATGTTCGTCCTCGGCGCCGGGCTGACCACGCTGGTCTGCGCGCTGGCCGCCGAGGACCTCGCCGCGGGGGACACCGGTGAGCCGGCCGGCGCCTTCGTCACCTGGGGGATGATGTTCGCCCAGGTCACCGCCATCCTGCTGGGCACGCTGGCGGTCACCGGCGAGTACGGCACCGGCATGATCCGGGCCACCCTCGCCGCGAACCCGCGCCGCGGCACGGTGCTCGCCGCCAAGGCCGTCGTCCTCACCGGCACTCTGTCCGTCGCCGGCACGCTGACCGCCCTGGCCGGCTACCTCGCGGGCAACTGGTTCCTCGATCGGGAGGGCATCGGCCTCGCGCTGACCGACGACGGGGTGCTGCGCGCCCTGGTCGGCAGCGGCCTCTACATGGCCGGCCTCGGGCTGCTCGCCGCCGCGGTCGGTCTGCTGGTCCGGCACACCGCCGCGGCGCTGTCGATCGTGCTGGGGCTGGTGTTCGTGGTCGGCAACATGGTGATGCTGCTGCCCGACGCCTGGGGCGAGTGGGCCACCAAGCTCATGCCCGGCAACGCCGGTGGCCGGATCGCCACCCCGGAGTCGTTCAACCCGATGCTGCTCGACCCGTGGGCCGGCTTCGCGGTCTTCGCCGCCGAGGTCGCCGTCCTCCTCGCGCTCGCGGCGACGACGTTCTCGCGCCGCGACGCGTAGTCCCCCGTTGCCGGCGTTCCTCGTGCACCGCGGGTCCTGGAGGCACCGCAGGGCGCGGGGAACGCCGGCAGTGCGGGTGCAGGACAATGGCTCCCCGTGACTGACGCACACGGCACCGGCCGGCGCACCGCCGACGAACTGCTCCGCCTGCTCACCGAGGACGACGCAGCCGCGGCCGAGGAGCTGCTGGCCGGCGTCCCGACCATCCGTGAGCTGGTCTTCGTCGGCGCCGGCCTCACGTCGGTCGCCCGCGCCGAGGGCCGTCGCCTGCCCCCGGCGCAGCGGGCCCAGGCCAGCACCCGGCAGCTGCGGCTCGGCCAGCTCCGCGACGCCCACCGCGACGACCCGGAGGGGCTGCGCCGCTGGCTGCTGCGGGCCGCCGAGGAGGTCGTGCTCATCCGGTCACAGCAGGCGGTCGCCGACGGCCTCGCCGGCTGACGCTCAGCCGAGCGGCTCCACCCACGCGGCCCGCCAGGCCGGGGCCTCGACCGGCTGGGCGTAGTAGCGGGTGTCGCGCAGGATCCGGCCGTCGTCGTCGAGCTCCAGTGTCAGGACGACGTGCCAGACGTCGCCGGCCCCGTAGTCGTTGACGCCCTCGACGACCCACACCCGGCCGGCTCCGACGACCCGCCGCAACCGGATGCGCGGCGGGGCCGGGAACGCCTCCTGCATGGCCCGCATGGCGTCGCGGCCGCGGATGCGCTCGCCGGACTGCGGCATCTCCATGACGTAGTCCGGGTGCCGCACCCGGTACTCGTCCTCGGCCGACAGCGCGCCGCCCGACGAGAGGCCGAGCAGCCGTTCCAGCCCGGCCCGCATCGCCTGCGCGTCGTCGCCGGCCACCGCGCGGCGGAACAGCTCGAGCACCTCGGCCTCGCCCATGCCGGTCTCCTACACCCGTCCCCGGCCGGCCGACAGGGTCGCCGGCCCCGGTCAGCGCTGGGTGGCGACCAGCGCGACCGGCAGCGTGGCGACCAGCGCCACCGAGACGACGACGTAGGTCCACGGCAGCCCGAGCCCGGTCGCGACCACCCCGAGCGCCAGCGCTCCGGCGGCGGTGCCGACGTCGAACGAGGCGTTCCACATGGCGCTGGCCGCTGTCGCCCCGCCCTCCCCGGCCCGGGCGAACGCGGTCACCAGGGTGAGGTTCTGCACCGCCCCGAACCCGGCGCCGAACACCCCCGCCCCGACGAGGACCACCGCGTCGCCGGCGACCAGCCCCAGCGCCACGACGGCCAGCCCGGCGGCGCAGAGGAGCAGTCCCAGCGGCATCAGCAACCGGGGGCCCAGCCGGTCGGCCAGCAACCCCGCCCGCCAGCGGGTGATCGCGCCGGTAATGCCGAGGACGAGCAGCGCCGCCGTCGCCACCGCCCCCTCGGGACGCTCGATCGGCAGGAACGTCACCAGCCCGCCGCCGGCGAGGGTGACCACGAGCAGGACTCCCGACGGGGCGAGCGCGGCCAGCGCCGCCGCGCGGGAGGGCCGCCCGGCCGTCGCCTCCAGGCGCACCGACCGGGCCAGCAGCGGCACCAGCGGCAGCGCCAGCACCGGGGAGGCCGCCAGCCACGCCAGCCAGGCGACGTGCCCGTCGAGGACCAGCGCCACCCCGGCGGGGACGGCGACCAGGTTGGGCACCGCGATGGCCAGGCCGTACAGCCCGATGGACTCCCCGCGCCGCTCCACCGGGGCCACCTGGGCGGCGAGCGTCGCCCCCAGCACCGTCAGGACGCCGAAGCCGGCGCCGCGCACCACCGAGATCGCCGACAGCCAGGCCAGCCCGTCGTCCAGCACGTACAGCGGGGACGGCGCACCGAGGGCCACCAGGCCGGCGGCGAGGACCGGGCCGATGCCGAACCGCTCGGTCAGCGCCGGCACGACCGACTGCACGGCGATCGTGACGACCAGGAAGACCGCGGTGACCACGCCAGCAGTCCCGGCGCCGGCACCCCCGGTGACCGCGTACGCCGGAAGTGACGCCAGCGTCAGGCAGTAGCTGGCGAACCCCAGCGCCGTCGCACCGATCAGCGCCCGCATCGCGGGCAGCCGCCACAGCGACGTCCGCACCTCCGCCGTCCCCGCCACGCCGCTCCCCTCGCTCCGGGCCCCGTCGCCCGGCCGACCAGCATGACCGGCGCGGGAGGGCGGCCGCCCGCCGGGTAGGGAGCGCCCGTGCTGCTGACCGTGGGCCACGGCCGGGACGACCGCACCCGCCTGGGCGCGCGGCTGGCCGGGGCGGGCGTGGACCTCGTCGTCGACGTCCGCCGGTTCCCGGGCAGCCGCACCCACCCCGACGTGCGGCGCGAGGCGCTGGAGGAGTGGCTGCCCGCGGCCGGGATCGGCTACCGGTGGGAGGAGCGCCTCGGCGGCCGGCGCCGGCTGCCGCCCGGCGAGCCGGTCGCCGACGACTGGTGGACCGTCGCGCAGTTCGCCGCCTACGCCGCGCACACCCGGACGGCGGGGTTCGGCGCCGCCCTGGACGCGGTGCTGGCCGAGGCCCGCGCGGCCACCGTCGCGGTGATGTGCAGCGAGAGCGTGTGGTGGCGCTGCCACCGGCGGCTGGTCGCCGACGTCGCCGTCCTGGCCCGCGGCGTGCCCGTCGACCACCTGATGCCCGACGGCCGGCTGACCCCGCACGCCCCGTCGGCGGGTGCCGTGACCGGTCCCGACGGCCTGGTGCACTGGCCGGCGTCGGGCAGGGTGACCCCATGACGCTGCCGCTGACACCCGACCAGCTGCTCACCACCACCCGCGCCGTGCGCAAGCGGCTGGATCTCACCCGGCCGGTGCCGCTGGAACTGGTCCGCGAGTGCCTGGAGATCGCGTTGCAGGCGCCGTCGGGGTCCAACGTGCAGTCGTGGCAGTGGGTGGTGGTCACCGACGCCGGGCAGCGCAAGGCGATCGGCGAGATCTACCGCGAGCAGGTGGAGCGCTACGCGGAGTCCGGCATCTTCGCGGGCAAGCTGTTCGCCGACCGGCCGGAGCGGTCGCAGGTGCAGCAGCGGGTGGGCGACAGCGCCGTCCACCTGGGCGAGGTCATGGGCCGGGTGCCGGTGCTGCTCGTCCCGTGCATCGCCACCGGGGGGCCGCTGCCCGCGGGCAACCAGGCCGGGCTGTGGGGCTCGCTGCTGCCCGCGGTGTGGAGCTACATGCTGGCCGCCCGCGCCCGCGGGCTGGGCACGGCGTGGACCTCGCTGCACCTGGCGCGGGAGGCCGAGGTCGCCGAGATCCTGGGCCTCCCGGAGGGCGTCCACCAGGCGGCCCTGGTGCCGACGGCCTTCTACACCGGCGAGACCTTCAAGCCCGCCGCGCGCGAGCCGCTGGACAGCGTGCTGCACCTCGACCGCTGGTGAGCGGAGGCTCACGGCGCAGGTTCCCTGCGCCGTGAGCCTCCGCATCACGACATGTGCGGGTAGCGGTGGTCGGTCGGCGGGACGAACGTCTCCTTGATCGAGCGGGTGCTCGTCCAGCGCAGCAGGTTCTGTGCGGCGCCGGCCTTGTCGTTGGTGCCCGAGGCCCGCCCGCCACCGAAGGGCTGCTGGCCGACGACGGCGCCGGTCGGCTTGTCGTTGACGTAGAAGTTGCCCGCGGCGAACCGCAGGAAGCGCTGCGCGTGCGCGATGGCCGCGCGGTCGGAGGCGATGACCGCGCCGGTGAGCGCGTACGGCGCCACCGACTCCATCTGCGTGAGCACCGCGTCGTAGTCGGCGTCGTCGTAGACGTGCACGGCGAGCACCGGCCCGAAGTACTCGGTGGTGAACACCTCGTGTCCGGGGTCGGTGCCCTCGATGATCGTCGGCCGCACGAAGAAGCCCTCGCTGTCGTCGGCCTTGCCACCCGCGACGACGGTAAGCGCGTCGTCGTCGGTCGCCCGGTCCAGGACGCCTGCGAGCTTGGAGAACGACCGCCGGTCGATGACCGCGCCCAGGAAGTTGGACAGGTCGGTGACGTCGCCCATCGGCAGCGCCTCGGTCTCCCCCACCAGGTCGTCGCGCAGCAGCGCCCAGACGCTGCGCGGCACGTAGGCCCGCGACGCCGCCGAGCACTTCTGCCCCTGGTACTCGAAGGCGCCGCGGATCAGCGCGGTGCGCAGCACGTCGACGTCGGCCGAGGCGTGCGCGACGACGAAGTCCTTGCCGCCGGTCTCACCGACGATGCGCGGGTAGCCGCGGTAGCGGTCGATGTTCTGCCCGACGGTCCGCCACAGGTGCTGGAACGTGGCCGTCGAGCCGGTGAAGTGGATGCCGGCCAGGTCGCGGTCGGCCAGCAGCACCTCGGACACCTCGACGCCGTTGCCGGTGACCATCGTGATCACCCCCGGCGGCAGTCCGGCCTCCTCGAGCAGCTGCATGAGGAAGTGCGCGGCGAACTGCTGGGTGGGCGCGGGCTTCCAGACCACGGTGTTGCCCATGAGCGCCGGGGCGGTGGGCAGGTTGCCGGCGATCGCGGTGAAGTTGAACGGGGTGATCGCGTAGACGAAGCCCTCCAGCGGGCGGTGGTCGACCCGGTTCCACACGCCCGGGCTGGAGACCGGCTGCTCGGCCAGGACCTCCCGCGCGAAGTGCACGTTCCACCGCCAGAAGTCGACCAGCTCGCAGGCGCTGTCGATCTCGGCCTGGTAGGCGGTCTTGCTCTGGCCGAGCATGGTCGCCGCGTTGAGGGTCTGCCGCCATGGCCCGGCGAGCAGCTCGGCGGCCCGGAGGAAGACCGCGGCGCGGTCGTCGAAGGAGAGGTCCCGCCACCCGGGCGCGGCCTCCTTCGCGCAGCGCACCGCCTCCTGCGCGTCGGCGTGCGTGGCGTGCGCGCCGGTCCCGAGGACGGCGGCGTGCCGGTGCGGCTGGACGACGTCGAAGCGCTCACCGCCGCCGAGGCGGTGCGTGCCGCCCAGCGCCATCGTCAGCTCGACCGGCTCGGCGGCCAGCTCGGTGAGCCGCTGCTGCAGGGCCGCCCGCTCGGGCGAGCCGGGGGCGTAGGTGAGCACCGGCTCGTTGCGCGGCGCGGGCACACGGGTGACGGCGTCCATCGGGTCCTCCTGAGGGGACGGCGGCCAAAGTGGCCACTTCGGCTGGGAAGGGTCAGGACGTGGTGGCGAGGGAGCGGAGGAAGAAGCGGAGGTTGGCCGGCCGCTCGGCCAGGCGGCGCATGAAGTAGCCGTACCAGTCGGCGCCATAGGGCACGTAGGCCCGCACGCACACCCCGGCCGCGGCCAGCCGGCGCTGCTCGGCGGTGCGGATGCCGTGGAGCATCTGCACCTCCCACGTCTCCGGCGTCCGGCCGGTCTGCGCCGCCAGCCGCTGGGCGATCGCGATCAGCCGCGGGTCGTGGGTGCCGACCATCGGGTAGCCGGGCCCGCGCACCAGGACGCCGAGGCAGCGGGCGTAGGCGGCGTCGACCTCGGCCCGGCTCTGGAAGGCGACCGACGGTGGTTCGTCGTAGGCGCCCTTGACCAGCCGCACCCGAGAGCCGGGCACGGCCAGCGCCTGCGCGTCGTCGAGCGTGCGGTGCAGCGCGGCCTGCAGGACCGCGCCGGTGCCCGGGTGGTCGCGGCGCAGCTCGGCGAGCACGGTCAGGGTGGAGTCGACGGTGGCCGACTCCTCCATGTCGAGGGTGACCGTGGTGCCGATCGCGCCGGCGGCCTCGGCCACCGGGCGGACCAGCTCCAGCGCCAGGTCGGTGCCGCCGCCCGGCAGCGCCTGCCCGAACGCCGACAGCTTCACCGACACCTCCGCCCGCCGGCCCAGGCCCAGCGGGGCCAGCCCGTCGAGCAGGGCGAGGTAGGCGTCGCGGGAGCGCACCGCCTCGGCGCGGTCGGTCACGCCCTCGCCGAGGTGGTCGAGGGTGACCGCGAGGCCCTCGCCGGTCAGCCGGCGGACGACGGCCAGCGCGTCGTCCAGCGTCTCGCCGGCGACGAACCGGTCGACCACCCGCCGGGTCGCGGCGGTGCCGGTGACCAGCCGGCGCAGTTCGGGCCGCCGCGAGGCGCCGAGCAGGAGTGCCTTCTGCGAGAGCACGGACCACCTCCGGCACCGGCGACGTCGACACACCCGACGCTAGGCAGCTCCCGCCCTTCCCACCAGCGACAGCGGTACGGCCGGCCTCGTCGTCGCGCGCCCCCGAGGGCGTGCGTGGCCTACCCTCGGGTGGCCAGCCGGTGTGGGAGGAGAGGCGTTGCCTCGAGATGCGGGGCGCGCCGACGTCCTCACGACGTTGCGGTCGGCGACGTCCGCCGAGCACGAGCAGGTGGAGGCCACCCTCGCGCTGATGGACCCGGAGCTGCGCCGCGACCGCCTGGTCGCCGTGCTGGCCCGGCTGCACGCGTTCTGGTCGGCGGCGGAGGCGGGGCTGGACGCGTGGGCCCGCCGCGAGCCGGCCGACGCCGCGACCGTCGACTGGTCCCGCCGCCGCCGCGCGCACCTGTTCGCCGACGACCTGGCGGCACTCGGCGCGGCGCCGGAGCCGGGCCCCGACCCCGAGCTGGAGGAGGTCGGGGACACCGACCAGGCGCTGGGCCGGCTCTACGTGCTCGAGGGCTCCACGCTCGGCGGCACCTTCATCTCCCGGCACCTGGCCACGCTGCCCACCCTCGGCCCCGACGCGCGGGTGGGCGCCTTCTCCCCCTACGGCACCGAGACCGGCGCCATGTGGCACGCCTACCGGCGGGTGACCCGCGAGCGGGTGGCCGCCGGGGGCGACGCCGACCGGCTCGTGGGGGCAGCGGTCACCACCTTCGGCGCGCTGGCCGGCTGGGTGGCCCCGCTCGGGACGCCGTCGTGACCGACGGGCCCGGCCTGGAGCTGCTCCCGCCGGGCACGCCGGTGGACCTCTCCAACTGCGAGCGCGAGCCCATCCACGTGCCGGGCAGCATCCAGCCGCGCGGCGTGCTGCTGGCCGTGACCGAGCCCGACCTCGTCGTGGTGCAGGTGTCGGAGAACCTGGCGGACCTGGTCGGCGTCGAGCCGGACGACGCCCTCGGCCGGCGGCTGCCCGACGTCCTCGGCGTCGTCGCCGCCGAGGCCGTCGCCCGCTCGGCCAGCGCCTTCGGCGACCTGCGCGAGCGCAACCCGGTCGAGGTGACCCTGGACGTCGACGGCGGCCCGGTGCCCGTCGACGCGCTGCTGCACCGGGCCGTGGCCGGCACCGGGGTGGAGGGGACGCCCCCGGCGCCCACCCTCGTCGTGGAGCTCGAGCCGGCCCACGGGCCGCGGCCGTTCTCCTTCCCGAACACCTACCAGGCGGTACGCGGGACGGTCGGCGAGCTCAACCGGGCCTCGTCGCTGCAGGAGCTCTACGACATCACCGCGCGGGCGGTCCGGCAGCTCACCGGCTTCGACCGGGTGATGGTCTACCGCTACGACGCCGACCACAACGGCGAGGTCGTCGCCGAGGCAGCGGCGCCGGGGCTCAACTCCTTCCTCGGCCTGCACTACCCGGCCTCCGACATCCCGGCCCAGGCCCGCGCCCTGTACGAGAAGAACTGGATCCGGCTGATCTCCGACGTCGACTACGTGCCGGCCCGGCTGCGGCCGGTGGCGCTCCCGTCGACCGGGCAGCCGCTCGACCTGACCTACTCGGCGCTGCGCAGCGTCTCCCCGATCCACGTCGAGTACCTGCAGAACATGGGCGTGCGGGCGTCGATGTCCATCTCGCTGCTGCGCGACGACCGGTTGTGGGGCCTCATCGCCTGCCACCACTACACCGGCCCGCACGCCCCGCCCCACGCCACCCGGGCAGCTGCGGAGTTCCTCGGCTCGACGCTGTCGCTGCGGCTGGTCGACCGGGCCGAGGAGGACGAGGTGCACCGCGCGCTGCGGGTGCGCTCCACCCTCGCCTGGCTGACCGCGGCGGCCCTCGACGAGGACCGCCCGCTGGCCGAGACCCTGCTGGGCTCCCCCAGCCTGCTCGACCTGCTGCCGGCCGACGGCGTCGTGGTGTGCCTGCAGCGGCACAGCGGCACCCGCGGCGCACCCCTGCCGGAGGGCGTGGCGGAGGCGATCGCCGCCTGGGCCGCCGCGCAGGGCGAGGACGTCGTGGCCACCGCCTCCCTGCCGCTGGACGCACCGGGCGTCCCGGCCGGCCCGGCCTGCGGGGTGCTGGTGCTCCCGCTCCCGGAGGGCCAGTACGTGCTGTGGCACCGCGCCGAGGCGGTGCGCACCGTCGACTGGGGCGGGGACCCGCACAACAAGGCGATCGCCGCCCGCGAGGGCGACGAGGTCCGGCTCAGCCCCCGCAAGAGCTTCGACCGGTGGCGGGAGACGGTGCGCGACCGCTCCGAGCCGTGGACGGCGCACGAGCTCGCCGAGGTGACCGAGCTGCGCACCCACCTGCTCGAGGCGCTCTACGCCCGCTCGCGCAGCATCGTGCGCGCCGCGGAGACGCTGCAGCGCAGCCTGCTCACCGAGCCGCCGCGGCGGGTCGACCGGGAGATCGCGGTGCGCTACGTGCCGGCCGCCCGCGAGGCGCAGGTCGGCGGCGACTGGTACGACGTGTTCGACCAGCCCGACGGCTCGACGGTGCTGGTCATCGGCGACGTGGTCGGCCACGACACCGCCGCGGCCGCCGACATGGGGCAGCTGCGCGGGGTCCTGCGGGGCATCGCCTTCGACAACGCCGAGGGGCCGGCCGCCGTCCTCCGCCGGCTGGACGGCGCGATCGACGGGCTGGGGCTGCGCGCCCTGGCGACGGTGCTCGTCGGCCGGCTGGTGCCCGACCCGGCGACCGGCGGCGCGCGGCTGCGCTGGGCCAGCGCCGGGCACCTGCCGCCGCTCGTGGCCGGCCCCGACGGCACGGTCCGGACGCTGTCGGCCCCGTGGGCGGGGCTGCTGCTGGGTGTGGACACCGGCGCCGTCCGCAGCGAGCAGGAGGAGGTGCTCGACGCCGGCTCGACGCTGCTGCTCTACACCGACGGGCTGGTCGAGCGCCGCGACCAGGTCTTCGACGAGGGCGTGGAGCGGCTGGGCGCCGAGCTCGCGCGGGTGCGGGAGCGGCCGGTCGAGGAGGTCTGCGACGAGGTCCTCGACCGGCTGCTCGCCGACGGCGCGGAGGACGACGTCGCGCTGGTCGCCGTCCGGCTGCGCTCCTAGCCCTGGTCCTCCGGCGGGGCGGCGAACCGGGCGCTGAGCCCGTCGCCCTGGTCGCCGCCCTCGGCCGGCAGCGGTGCCTCGTCCTCGGCCGCCCGCACCTCGGCGGTCGTGTCCTCGGGGGCGGCGCTCCCGGTGCGGGCGTCGCGCTCGAGGGCGGCCAGGAGCCGCTCCTCGTCCGGGGCCAGGTCACCGGGGCCGAGGTGACCACCGGGCTCCCCGGCGTCCGAGCCGGAGGCCATCGCGGTGTCGGGGGTCGGGTCCTCGGGGTCGGTCGCGCTCATGCCGCGCCTCCTCTTGCCGGTCACGGGGATCAACGGGGGAAGTTGGGCTCGAGTCGCGGCACGATCTGCATCTCCGGCACGAACGCCGCCGGGTGCAGCGTGACGAGGTAGCGCACCATCTCGGCCACGGCCGACGGCGGCATCATCAGGTGGGACGGGATGCCCCACTGCTCCATCATCGGGGTGTCCATGGCGGCCGGGATGACCGCCTGCACCCGGCACGGGAACGGCCGCTCGGTGCCGTCCTCGGCCGTGACCGCCTTCTCGCGCAGCTCGCGCTGGATGCACTTCGTCGCGTTGAGGAAGCCGGCCTTGGAGCCGTTGTAGGCGATCGCGCCGCTGCCGGAGGTGATCGCCGACAGCGACACGATGTGGACGACGTCCGCGGTGCGGCCCTCCGGCAGGTGCTGCACCCGCTTCATGAACTCGCTGGTCAGGAACACCGGGCCCTCGCAGTTGACCGCCTGCACCCGCTGGTAGTCGGCGAGGTCGATGTCGGTGACGTACCCGGGCCGGTCGATGCCCGCGACGTTGACCAGGACGTCGAAGGCGTCGCCGTGGGCGTCGAACAGTCGGGCGACGACCTCGCGGCGGCTGGCGTCGTCGGTGACGTCGAGCGGGACCACCTCGGCCGAGCCGCCCACCTCGGCGACGATCTTGGCGGTCGCCTCGCTGCCGGCCGCGTCGATGTCGGCGATGGCGACGTGCGCACCGGCCTCGGCCAGGGCGACGCAGGTGGCCCTCCCCAGCCCGCTCGCACCCCCGGTGACCAGTGCGACCCGCCCCGCCAACGTCCCGCTGTCGACCATCCGCTCCTCCGTCCACCGACCGTGTCTGTCGGCGACCACCCTTCCCGACAACGGCGGGCGGCGCAGGTCGGCGGTGGTCAGGTGCAGGACGCGCTCCCCGAGGTGGCGTCCACGCGGGCCAGGCCGCTGGGCCAGACGTCGTCGAGGGTGACCGTCTGCAGGCCGCGCTCGGCGAGGAGGGCCAGCAACCGGTCGTAGACGGCGGTGACGGTCGGCCGGTTGGCGTGGCCGACGACGATCGACTGCGCGGTGAACCACCGGTCGGCCGCCGCCACGAGCTCGTCGGGGGTCACCAGCCGGTTGTCCTCGAGGGTGCCGTCCCACAGCACCACCGTCGGGTGGCCGGCCTCGGCGGCGATGCGGTCGGTGCGCTCGTCGTGCGCTCCGTAGGGCGGCCGGAGGAACGGCGTCCGGACGCCGAAGGTGGTCAGCAGCCACTCGCGGTTGCGGCCGATCTCCTCGGCGACCTCGTCGTCGGAGACGGCCGTCAGGTCGGGGTGGGACCACGTGTGGTTGCCCAGCGCCACCTGGCCCGAGTCGATCAGCGGCTGCAGCCGGTCGCCGTTCTCCTCCCACGAGCGACAGCTGCCGTTGGGGAAGAAGGTGAGCCGGACACCGGTCTCGGCGGCGAACGTGCAGAAGGCGGCGACCACCTCCGAGTTCGTGCCGTCGTCGATGGTCAGGGCGATCGACGCGCCCTCGCCGGGCAGGGACGACACCGGGCCGACCGGCGGCTCGGGGAGCTGCACCCGGGGGACGGGCTCGGCGGCCGGGACCGGGACGGTGGCCGCCCGGGCGACGACGTCCGGAGCGGCGAGGTCGAGGGCACCGCGGCCCAGCGCCGTCCCGGCGAGGCCGGCTGCGAGGACGAGCAGAAACCGTCGGCGTTCCACGCGGCGGACGCTAGGAGCGGGGTGGCGTGGCGCACCGCAACGACACGGGCGTGGAGAGTGGCCGACACTGCCCGTGGTGCTGCCCTCACGGTCAGCTCAGGGGCGCCAGCCCGGCGTCCTCGATGAGCCGGGCCTGCTCGCGGCACCAGGGCGACCAGGCGTCGCCCTCGGTCTCCTGCCGGCGGCGGAACGCCGCCCAGTCCAGCAGCTCCCAGTCGCCGACCTCGGTCGGGTCGGGCGCGGGGGTGCCGGTGAAGCGGCCGAGGTAGACCGGGCAGACCTCGTTCTCGACGACGCCGCGGAACTCGGCGCGGTAGCGGTAACCCGGCAGCGCCTCCCGCAGCTCGCCGACCCGCAGGCCGAGTTCGAAGTCGGCGCGGCGGGCGATGGCGGCGGCGTCGTCCTCCCCAGGGCCGGGGTGGCCGCAGACGGTGTTGGTCCACATGCCGGGGAAGGTCTGCTTGCCCTCGGCGCGGCGGGTGACCAGCAGCCGGCCGGCGTCGTCGAACAGGTAGGCGGAGAAGGCGCGGTGCAGCGGGGTCTCCCCGTGGTGCACCAGCGGCTTGGGCATGGTGCCGATCGCCGTCCCGTCGTCGTCGACCAGGACGATGAGCTCCTGCGCGGGTGCCGTCACTCCCCCATCGTCCCGGATCGGCCCGACCGGCGCCGCCGACCGTGACCGCCCTGGGTGTCAGGCGTCGAAGTCGACGGTCACCGTCTCCGACACCGGCAGCGACTGGCAGGTGAGCACGTAGCCCGCCTCGACCTCGCCGGGCTCGAGGGCGTAGTTGCGGCGCATGTGCACCTCGCCGTCGGTGACCCGCGCCCGGCAGGTGCCGCACACGCCGCCCTTGCAGGCGAAGGGCAGGTCGCCGCGGACCCGCTGGGCGGCGTCGAGCACCGGCACGTCGCGGGGCAGCGCCATCGTCGTCGAGCGGCCGTCCAGTACGACCGTGACCTCGCAGCTGGGGCCGGCGACGGTCTCGTCGTCCCCCCGCACCGGCTGCGGCGGGACGTCGTCGACGTAGAACAGCTCCTGGTGCACCCGCTCCGCCGGGACGCCGAGTTCGGCCAGCAGCGCGCGGGCGTCGGTGACCATCCCGTGCGGGCCGCACAGCCACCAGTGGTCGACGTGCGGGACGTCGACCAACCGCTCGACGAGGGTGCGCAGCCGCGGCCCGTCGAGCCGGCCGCTGGTGAGCTCGGCGTCCCGCGGCTCCCGGGAGAGCACGTGCACCAGCTGGAGGCGGGGGCCGTGGCGGTCCTTCAGGTCGGCGAGCTCGTCGGCGAACATCACCGTGTTGGTGCGGCGGTTGCCGTAGAAGACGGTCACGGTCGACTCGCCGTCCCGCAGCACGGTGGCGGCCAGCGACAGCGCCGGGGTGATGCCGGAGCCGGCGACGACGAAGACGTGGTCGCCGGGCACGGAGAGGTCGGCGGTGAACGTGCCCGAGGGTGGCAGCACCTCGATCTCGTCGCCGGGCCGCACCGAGTGCACCAGCCAGGAGGAGAAGAAGCCGCCGGGCACCTCGCGGACGCCGACCCGCGGGGCGGCCCCCATCGGCGCGCAGATCGAGTAGGACCGCCGCTCGTCGCGGTCGCCCTCGACGCGGCGCAGGGTCAGCGCCTGGCCGGGCTCGAAGGCGTAGTCCGCGGCCAGCTCCGGGGGGACGGCGAAGGTGACCGCGACCGCGTCGTCGGTCAGCCGCTCGACCCGCGCCACCTCGAGCCGGTGGAACTGCGGGCGCCGTCGGGTGCTCGCCGTCACTAGATCTCCTTCACGTGCTCGAACGGCTCGCGGCACGAGCGGCACCGGCGCAGCGCCTTGCACGCGGTGGCGCTGAACTCGCTGAGCTCCTCGGTGTCGGCCGACCCGCACAGCGGGCAGGACGCCGTCCGCCGGGACGGCCCCAGCTGCAGCGGCACCGGGCCGGGCTCGCGGCGCGGCGCCGGACCGGGCGGGGCGATGCCGGCCTCGATGAGCTTGCGGCGGCCGTCGGGGGTGATCCAGTCGGTGCTCCACGGCGGCGCGAGCACCGTGCGGACGTCGACGTCGGGGAAGCCGGCCTCGTGCAGGGCGCGCAGCAGGTCGGCCCGCATCGTGCCCATCGCCGGGCAGCCGGTGTAGGTGGGGGTGATCTCCACGACCACGATCCCCTCCTCCACGCGGACGTCGCGCAGCACGCCGAGGTCGGAGAGCGTGAGCATCGGCAGCTCGGGGTCGGTGACGGTGTCGGCCACGGCACGGGGCTCGGTTGTGGTGGTCATCACACTCACCATGTCGCCGCCGGGTGCGCTCGCGCCAGTCCTTGCAGCTCGGCGAGCAGGTCGGCGAGCTCCGGCCCGTGCTCCCCGGCCCGCCCGCGGGGCGGGGTGTCGGCCGGCCAGGCGGGCGCGGACAGGGTCGCCCGGTCCAGCACCTCGAGCAGCACCGACCGCACCTCGGCGCGCAGCTCCCCTGGGTCGACGGCCACCCCCGCGGCGGCCAGGCGGGTCTCGACGTCGGTCGCGGTGAACAGCTCGGCCAGCAGCGGCCACACCGCGGTGACGCCGTCCTGGGCCCGGCGGTGCGACTCCGCCGTCCCGTCGCCGAGCCGCAGCAGCCAGCGCGCGGCGTGGTCGCGGTGGTAGGCCAGCTCGTTGACGCCCTTGGCGGCGATCGCGGCCAGCACGGGGTCCCGGGAGTCGCGCAGCCGGGCGAACAGGGCGAGCCGGACGCTCGCGGCGACGAACAGCCGGATGACGGTCTGCGCGAAGTCCCCGTTGGGCGCCTCGACCAGGCCGGTGTTGCGGAACTCGTCGGGATCGCGGAAGTAGGCCAGCGCGTCCTCGTCGGGGATCGACGCCGTGGCGTGCTCGCGGGAGCGGCCGAGGACGCCGACCGACCCGGCGCGGGCCAGCAGCAGCCGCGCCTGGCCGAGCAGGTCGAGGGCGACGTTCGCGAGCGCGACCTCCTCCTCCAGCTCCGGCGCGCGGGTGGTCCACTGGATCAGCCGCTGGGCGAGCACGAGCGCGTCGTCGCCCAGCATCAGGCAGTAGACGCCGAGGTCGGCCGGGTCGACGCCGTCGGGGACGGTGGTGTCCACCCCGGCCAGCGGGTCGTCGAAGCCGGTGCCGAACACCCAGTGCGCCTCGTCGCCAGGCGCGTGCTCGAGCGCCTCGTACACCGTCTCCTCGTGCACCACGTCGGAACGCTCCTTGCCTCGTGACGGGTGGATGGAAGGCCCCCTGCAGGGTCCCGCCGCGAGCTTGCGAGCGGTGGGGGCAGGGGGTCCTCTCACATGTGGGGGACGTTCTCCGGGATCTCGTAGAACGTCGGGTGGCGGTAGACCTTGTCGCCGCTGGGGGCGAACAGCGGGTCCTTCTCGTCAGGACTGGAGGCGGTGATGTCGGCGGCCCGGACCACCCAGATGCTCACGCCCTCGTTGCGCCGGGTGTAGAGGTCGCGGGCGGCGTCGATCGCCATCTCGTCGTCCGGGGCGTGCAGCGAGCCGACGTGCACGTGGTTGAGCCCGCGCTTGCCGCGCACGAACACCTCGTACAGCGGCCAGTCGCGACGGCTGACGGCCGGCGCCGGCGCGACCGGCACCTCCGGCCCCGTGGGGACGGCGCCGTGCCCGCCCTCGGCGGTCACGTCGCTCACGACGCGGCGTGCTTCCGCGCGTAGGCGGTGGCCGCCTCGGTGACCCAGGCGTTGTCGTCGCGGGCGGCCCGGCGCCGGCGGATGCGCTCCTCGCTGCGCGGGCCGCCGCCGGCCAGGACGCGCTTGAACTCGTCCCAGTCGATGGCGCCGAAGTGGTGCGTGCCGGTCTCCGGGTCCAGCCGCAGCTCCGGGTCGGGCAGCGTCACGCCGAGGAACTCCGCCTGCGGCACGGTCATGTCGACGAACCGCTGGCGCAGCTCGTCGTTGCCGTGCCGCTTGATGCCCCACGCCATCGACTGGGCGGAGTTGGGGCTGTCGGCGTCCGGCGGGCCGAACATCATCAGCGACGGCCACCACCAGCGGTCGACGGCGTCCTGCACCATCGCCCGCTGCTCGGGGGTGCCGCGCATCATCGTCATCAGCAGCTCGTAGCCCTGCCGCTGGTGGAACGACTCCTCCTTGCAGATGCGGATCATCGCCCGTGCGTAGGGGCCGTAGGAGGAGCGGCACAGCGGCACCTGGTTGCAGATCGCCGCGCCGTCGACCAGCCAGCCGATGACGCCGACGTCGGCGTAGGTGAGCGTCGGGTAGTTGAAGATCGAGCTGTACTTCTGCTTGCGCTCGATGAGCTTGTCGGTGAGGTCGGCCCGGTCGGCGCCGAGGGTCTCCGCCGCGGAGTACAGGTACATGCCGTGCCCGGCCTCGTCCTGCACCTTGGCCAGCAGGATCGCCTTGCGGCGCAGGCTGGGCGCGGCCAGCAGCCAGTCGCCCTCGGGCTGCATGCCGATGATCTCCGAGTGCGCGTGCTGCGCGATCTGCCGGACGAGCGTCCTGCGGTAGCCCTCGGGCATCCAGTCCCGCGGCTCGATCCGGTGCTCGGCGGCGATGGTGGCGTCGAAGTGCTGCTGCAGGGCCGCCTCGTCGACGGCCGGCCGGTCCAGCGTCGGAGCGGACACGGGTCCTCCTCACAGGCATTTACTGACCGGGCGGTCAGGAATAGTGTGACCCAGAGCACCCGACGACCACAAGCGTCCGGGCCGATCGCCCGGCACCGACCCCAGGGACGGCCGACGATGACGACGACCGACGCGACCCCGACGGCGACGCCCCCGGACGCCGGCAGCGCCCGGCGCCTGGGCGAGGCGCCCGACCCCGCGACGCTGGACCCCACGGAGCGGATGGGGCTCGACGAGCTGCGGGCGCTGCAGCTGACCCGCCTGCAGGAGACGCTGCACCGCGTCTACGAGCACGTCCCCCACTACCAGCGGGCCTTCGACGAGGTGGGCGTGCACCCCGACGACTGCCGGTCGCTGGGGGACCTCGCGCGGTTCCCGACCACGAGCAAGGCCGACCTGCGCGACAACTACCCGTTCGGCATGTTCGCCGTCCCCCGGGACCAGGTCCGCCGGGTGCACGCCTCCTCCGGCACGACCGGCCGGCCCACCGTCGTCGGCTACACCGGGGACGACATCGACACCTGGGCGACGGTGATGGCGCGGTCGATCCGGGCGGCCGGCGGGCGGCCCGGCGACGTCCTGCACAACGCCTACGGCTACGGGCTGTTCACCGGCGGGCTGGGTGCGCACTACGGCGCGGAGCGGCTCGGCTGCACCGTCGTCCCGGTGTCCGGCGGCATGACGCCGCGGCAGGTCCAGCTGATCACCGACTTCGGGCCGCGGGTCATCATGGTGACGCCGACCTACATGCTGGCCCTGGTCGACGAGTTCGAACGGCAGGGCCTGGACCCGCAGGCCAGCTCGCTGGAGATCGGCATCTTCGGGGCCGAGCCGTGGACCGAGCAGATGCGCCGCGAGATGGAGGAGCGCCTGGGCATCCACGCCGTCGACATCTACGGGCTCTCCGAGGTGATGGGCCCCGGCGTCGCCCAGGAGTGCGTGGAGACCAAGGACGGCCTGCACGTCTGGGAGGACCACTTCTACCCGGAGGTCATCGACCCCCTGACCGGTGAGGTGCTGCCCGAGGGCGAGGTCGGCGAGCTGGTGTTCACCTCGCTGACCAAGCAGGCGATGCCGGTCGTCCGGTACCGCACCCGTGACCTCACCCGGTTGCTGCCGGGCACGGCGCGGCCGGCCATGCGCCGCATGGAGAAGGTCACCGGCCGCACCGACGACATGATCATCCTGCGCGGGGTGAACCTCTTCCCCACCCAGATCGAGGAGGTCGTGCTGCGGACGCCGGGGCTGTCCCCGCACTTCACGCTCGTGCTCTCCACGCAGGGGCGGATGGACGCCCTCGCGGTACACGTCGAGGCGCGACCGGACTGTCCGCCGGAGCGGCGCGACGAGGCCGCACGGGAGGTGGCGGCGGCGGTCAAGCAGACGGTCGGGGTGAGCGTGGACGTCGCCGTCGTCGACCCGGAGACCCTGCCCCGCTCGGTGGGGAAGCTGAAGCGGCTCATCGACCAACGCGAGCGGACAGGGGCGTGAGATCGCAGCGAGCGAGGAGCGGAGCGCCCCGCGGGAGCGACCCGGTGGCGGAGGGAGAAGGAGTGACTGCACGGGGCCCGGGCCGGGTGCAGCCGTGACCGCAGCGGTCCGCCGGGGGCGGCCCGGGCACTCGCTGGAGTCGCTGCTCCCGGTCGCCGTCGAGCTGTTCAACGAGCGCGGCTACGAGGCCACGACCATGGACGAGCTGGCCGCCCGGCTCGGCGTCACCAAGTCGGCGATCTACCACCACGTGCGCAGCAAGGAGGAGCTGCTGCGGCTGGCCGTCGACCGGGCGCTCGACGCGCTGTTCGCCGTCACCCGCGAGCCGGCGGCGACGACGGGGGCAGCGATCGACCGGCTCGAGCACGTCGTCCGGGGCTCGGTCCGGGTGCTCGCCGCGGAGCTGCCGTTCGTCACGCTGCTGCTGCGCGTGCGGGGGAACTCGGCGGTCGAGCGGGCCGCGCTGCAGCGGCGGCGGGAGTTCGACCGGCTGGTCACCGACCTCGTGCGCGCCGCCGAGGAGGAGGGCAGCGTGCGGCCGGACGTCGACCCCGCGGTCACCAGCCGGCTGCTGTTCGGGACGGTCAACTCGCTGGCCGAGTGGTACCGGCCGGACGGCGGCCTGCCCCCCGGTGCGCTCGCCGACGCCGTCGTCGCGGTCGCCTTCTCGGGGTTGCGCGCCGCCCGCTGACCGGCTGGGTGGCGCGGGGCGGCCCACGGGGTCAGGGTCGCGGGATGGACGGCTTCCGGCGCGAGGGCATGGTGTTCGACGTCCGGGACGGCGGCCCGCCCGACGGCGACCCGGTGGTGCTGCTGCACGGCTTCCCGCAGGACTCCACCGCCTGGGCCGCGGCCGCCGCCGGCCTGCACGCGGCGGGCCTGCGCACGCTGGCTCCGGACCAGCGCGGCTACTCCCCCAGCGCGCGCCCCACCGGACGCTCGGCCTACCGGGTGCGCGAGCTCACCGCCGACGTCCTGGCCCTGCTGGACGAGGCCGGGCTGGGCAGCGCCCACGTGGTCGGCCACGACTGGGGCGGCATCGTCGGGTGGGCGCTGGCCGCGTGGCACCCGGAGCGGGTCCGCACGCTGACCGCGCTGTCGGTGCCGCACCCGGCGGCGATGGCCCGGGCGATGCTCACCAGCGACCAGGCGCTGCGCTCGTACTACGTGGGGCTGTTCCAGGTGCCGTTCCTGCCGGAGCGGCTGCTGCTGGCCGCCGGCGGCGAGCCGCTGCGCCGGATGTTCCTGCGCAGCGACCTGCCCCTCGACGTGTGCGAGCACTACGTGGCCCGCATGCGCGAGCCGGGCGCCCTGGCGGCGGCGCTGGCCTGGTACCGGGCACTGCCGTTGAGCGCCCGCGACACGGTCGGCACGGTGCGGGTGCCGACGCTGCACCTGTGGAGCACCGGCGACGCGTTCCTGGGCCGCACCGCCACCGAGGCCACCCGCGACTTCGTCGACGCCCCCTACCGGCTGGAGGTGTTCGACGGCCTGACCCACTGGATCCCCGAGCTCGCTCCCGACCGCGTCGCCGAACTGGTCGTCGAGCACGTCCGCGCGCACCCCTGACCGCGACCGCGGCCGTCCAGGCCAGGACGCCGGGCACACCCGGCCGGGGCGGGCAAGAGGGCAACGGTCACAGGCCGCCCGTCCCTGTGCGTGGTCAGACGGTGGCACAGTGTTCCGGGTGCGGAGTGACTACGTGGTCGGGGCGAAGCGGATCGTCGCCGTCGGGCCGACCTCCGTCGTCGGACGGCGGGACGACGACCAGCCCGCCGGGGTGGCGCACGCCGTCCCCCGCGCCGCCGCCACCGGGCGCGCCGTCGCCGTCTGCGGCACCGAGGTGATCCCACTGCCGAACCGGGACTGGCAGCTGCCGACGGTGGGCGTGCTGCGCTGCGCCGACTGCGCGGAGCACGCCGCGTAGGCCCGGCGCCTCATCCGCTGCGTGCGAGGCACGGGCGGCGCCGGGGCGTCACCCTCCCCGGGAGCCGTGGGCCGACGGGCCCCTTGCCCGGAAGGGGATGCCATGTCATCACCGAGGACTGGCGTGGGGAGCTCCGGCGCGGGCACCGACGCCCGGCTGGCCCGGTTGTTCGGCCTCCAGGGCGACAGCTGGATGCGGCACGCCAACCCGGTCAGCGTCTGGACCCGGTTCGCCGTCCTCCCGCTCCTGGCGCTGTCGGTCTGGAGCCGGGACTGGATCGGCTGGTGGTCGCTGGTCGCGGTCGCCGCGTCGGTCGTCTTCATGGTGGTCAACCCGCTGCTGTTCCCGCCGCCGGCGTCCACCCGGAACTGGGCGTCGAAGGCGGTGCTGGGCGAGCGGGTGCGGTCCGAGACGGCGCGCGCCGACCTCCCCGCGCAGTTCCGGTCCGCGCGGGCGGAGGCGGTGACCTACGCGTTCCAGGTGGCGGGCCTCGCCCAGCTGACCTACGGCCTGGTCGTGCTGGACCCGCTGGCCACCGTCGCCGGGCTCCTGCTCGTGCAGTGCGCCAAGGCGTGGTTCGCCGACCGGATGGTGCTGCTGTTCGAGGACGTGAAGGCGCGCCGTCCCGAGTACGCCGCCTGGGAGTACTGAGCGGAGTGGCCCGGGAGCGGGATCCGCTCCCGGGCCACTCCGCGTCACACCGTCGCCGCCGCCGGCAGGGCGAAGCGGGGCTCCGCGGCCGCGCGGTCCAACGCGAGGTCGGCGGCGAGCTCGCCGACGAGCGCGGCGAACTTGGCCCCGTGGCCCGAGCACGGCGAGACGACGACGACCGGTCCGACCCGGTCGAGCACGAAGTCCTCGGTCGGGGTGGTGGTGTAGAGGCAGCTGCCCTGCGCGATCGGCTCGGGGGCCAGCCCGGGCAGGAACTCCTCGACGTACCGGACGACCCGCTCCCGCGACGCCGGGTCGACCCGGCCGTCCCGGGTGGCCGCCGTGGTGGCGGTGCCGCCGTCGTGCTGGGCGACCTTGAACGCCGGGCGCGGGCCGCCGTCGGCGCCCGCGGGCAGCCCGAACAGCTGCAGTTCCCCCTTGTGCACGAACGTCGGCCAGGCGGCGCCGGGGTCCCGCAGTGGGAAGTGGAACACCTGCTGCTGGGTCACCGTGAGCCGCGGCAGGGCCAGCGGCACGCCGACCTCCGGCGCCAGCTCGGGCAGCCACGGCCCGGCGGCGAGGACGACCCGGTCGGCGGCGACCGCCGGGCCGTCGGTGCGCAGCAGGACGCCGTCCCCCAGCGGCTCGGCGCCGAGGACCCGGGTCCGCCCGAGCACCGTGCCCCCGAGCTCACCGACCCGGCGCACCCAGGCGGCCACCGCGGCGTCGGCGTCGAGGACCGCTGCCTCGGGGTGGAACAGCACCGGCCCGTCGAAGCGCATCCCCGGCCAGCGCGCCTCGGCGTCGTCCGCGGACAGCAGCTCGTGCGGCACGCCCTCCCGCCGCATCAGCCCGGCCAGGCCGGCCGGGTCGCGCGCCGCGCCGTGGTCGAGCCCGCCGGTGGTCTGCAGCAGCGTCGTCCCGGTGTCGGCCTCCGCCTCGGCCCAGCGGTCGAACGCCCGCCCGGTCAGCCGCACGTAGAACGGGTCGGCGTAGGCCCGCCGGACGATCCGGGACGTGCCGTGCGAGCTGCCGTGCACGTGCCCCGGGTCGAAGGCCTCGACCAGCGCCACCGACACCCCGCGCCGGGCCAGCTCCCACGCCGTCGCGGCGCCCATGAGGCCCGCGCCGACGACCGCGACCTCGACCCGCAGGTCGGTCACAGCCCCCGCCCGGGGACCCACGAGGTGCCGGCCAGCGGGACCCGCGCCATGGCGGCGGCCTCGATGGTGAGCGCGACGAGGTCCTCGGGCTCCAGCGAGTGCAGGTGGGCCTTGCCGCAGGCACGGGCGATGATCTGCGCCTCCATCGTCATCACCCGGATGAAGTTGGCCAGCCGGCGGCCGCCGACGACCGGGTCGAGGCGGGCGGCCAGCTCGTCGTCCTGGGTGGTGATGCCGGCCGGGTCGCGGCCGGCCTGCCAGTCGTCGTAGAAGCCGGCCGCCGAGCCCAGCGCCCGGTACTCCTCATCGAGCTGCGGGGAGTTGTCGCCGAGGGCGATGAGCGCGGCGGTGCCGATCGCGACGGCGTCGGCGCCGAGGGCCATGCACTTGGCGAGGTCGGCGCCGTTGCGGACGCCGCCGGAGACGATGAGCTGGACCTGCCGGTGCAGCCCCTCCTCCTGCAGCGCCTGCACCGCCTGCGGCAGCGCCGCGAGCGTGGGGATGCCGACGTTCTCGATGAAGACGTCCTGGGTCGCGGCGGTGCCGCCCTGCATGCCGTCGAGCACGATGACGTCGGCGCCGGCCTTGGCCGCGAGCTTCACGTCGTAGTAGGTGCGGCTGGCGCCGATCTTCACGTAGACCGGCTTCTCCCAGTCGGTGATCTCCCGCAGCTCCCGGATCTTGATCTCCAGGTCGTCGGGGCCGGTCCAGTCGGGGTGCCGGCAGGCGCTGCGCTGGTCGACGCCGACCGGCAGGGTGCGCATCCCGGCGACCCGCTCGGTGATCTTCTGGCCGAGCAGCATGCCGCCGCCGCCGGGCTTGGCGCCCTGGCCGAGCACGACCTCGATGGCGTCGGCCATGCGCAGGTGGTCGGGGTTCATGCCGTAGCGGGAGGGCAGGTACTGGTAGACGAGGTGCTTGGACTGGCCGCGCTCCTCCTCGGTCATCCCGCCGTCGCCGGTGGTGGTCGACGTCCCGACCTCGCTGGCGCCGCGGCCCAGGGCCTCCTTCGCCCGGCCGGAGAGCGCGCCGAAGCTCATCCCGGCGATGGTCACCGGCGTGGAGAGGTGCAGGGGGTAGGTGGCGTTGCGGTCGCCGAGGACGACGTCGGTGTCGCACCGCTCGCGGTACCCCTCGAGCGGGTAACGCGACATCGAAGCGCCGAGGAAGAGCAGGTCGTCGAAGTGCGGCACGCGGCGCTTGGCGCCGCCGCCGCGGATGTCGTAGATGCCGGTCTCGGCGGCGCGCTGGATCTCGGCGATCGTGGTGCGGTCGAAGGTGGCGGACTCGCGGAGGGTCATGGCTGCGCTCCTCAGTACGCCGAGGCGTTGTCGACGTGGAAGTTGTAGAGACGGCGGGCCGAGCCGTATCGGCGGAACTCCCGCGGGTCGGCGTCCAGGCCCGCGGCGGCGAGGAGGCCGGCCAGCTCGGCGAGGTGCTCGGGCCGGACCTCCTTCTCGACGCAGTCCGCGCCGAGGCTCTTCACCGAGCCGGCCACGTAGATCCGGGCCTCGTAGAGGGAGTCGCCGAGCGCGTCGCCGGCGTCGCCGCAGACGACCAGCCGGCCGGCCTGGCCCATGAAGGCGCTCATGTGCCCGACGTCGCCGCCGACGACGATGTCCACGCCCTTCATCGAGATGCCGCAGCGGGCCGCGGCCGAGCCCTCGACCACGAGCAGCCCGCCGTGCGCGGTCGCGCCGGCCGACTGCGAGGCGTTGCCCCGCACCCGCACGGTGCCGCTCATCATGTTCTCCGCGACGCCGACGCCCGCGTTGCCCTCGACGGTCACCGTCGCGGTCTTGTTCATGCCGGCGCAGTAGTAGCCGACGTGCCCCTCGATGCGGACGTCGATGTCGGCGTCGAGGCCGACCGCGAGGCTGTGCTTCCCGTCGGGGTGGGTGACCCGCCACGACGGCGCCTTCTCGGCCACGTCGCGGGCGTGCAGCGCGGCGTTGAGCTCGCGCACGCCGGCCACCGACAGGTCGACGAGGGCGGGTTCGGTCAGTTCGGTGAGTTCCACCGGGGTGGGGTCGAGGGACGTGCTCAGCGCTGCCATGCGTAGACCTCTTCCGGCTCGGGCTCGAAGATGCGGGCGTTGTCGATGCCGGGCAGGCCGGCCAGGGCGCGGTACTCCGACGCCATCGCCACCCACTGCGGGGTCTCGGCGACCACGGCGGGCTTGCAGGCGATGGCGTCGCGGACGACGGCGAAGCTGTCCCTGGTCGACACCAGCAGCGTGTAGAAGCCGTCGAAGCGCTCGCACAGCAGCTTCAGCGACGTCGACAGGTCGTATCCGGCGGCCAGCTGCGCGGCGACGAACCGGGCGCCGACCTCGGAGTCGTTGTCGCTGTCGAAGACCGCACCGGCGGCCGTCAGCTCGCGGCGGATGGTGGCGTGGTTGGCGAACGAGCCGTTGTGCACCAGGCACTGGTCGGTGCCGACGGAGAACGGGTGGCAGTGCGCCGGCGTCACCGCCGACTCGGTGGCCATCCGGGTGTGCGCCACCCCCTGCCAGCCCTGCGCCGCGGGTAGGCCGAACTCGGCGGCCAGCGCCTGCGGGTGGCCGACCCCCTTGAGGACGGCGACCTCCTCGCCGGCGCCGATGACCAGGGCGCCCGGCACCGTCTGCCGGACCGCGGCGGTCAGGGTCTGCGGATCGGTCGCGGCGTGCACCACCAGCGTCTGGCCGGCGTCGACCACCTCCGCCTCCGGCAGGGGCGCCCGGACGGCGGCGGCGACGTCGTCCGCCGTCCGGTCGCCGGCCAGCAGCGAGACGGCGGACCGCCCCGGCGGCGACCAGCGCGGGTCGCCGTAGACGGCGACGCCGGCGGAGTCCGGGCCGCGCTCGGTGACCTGGCAGAGCATGCCGGTCAGCAGCTCGCCGAGCCGGGGGTACAGGGAGGGCTCCCGCAGGTGGAGCCCGACGATCCCGCACACGTCAGTGGGTTTCCTCTCTCTGGTTCTGCCGGTCAGAAGGCGGTCACGTAGCGGTCGACCTCCCAGGGGGTCACCTGCCCGTGCCACTCGAAGAACTCGTCGCGCTTGAGGCCGGCGAAGTAGCCGGCCACGCCCGGGCCGGCGACGTCGAGGGCCCCGGCGACGACCGGGTCGGCCTCCATCGCCTCGACCGCGTGCAGCAGGGTCGGCGGCAGCGGGTTGCTGCGGGTGGCGCCGGGGTCGCCGGGGTCCAGCCCGCGGCGGACGCCGTCGAGCCCGGCGGCGAGCGCGGCCGCCGCGGCGAGGTAGGGGTTGGCCGAGCCGTCGCCGCCGCGCAGCTCCACCCGGTTGCCGTCGGGCACCCGCAGCAGGTGGGTGCGGTCGTTGCCGCCGTAGGTCGCCGTCCGCGGGGACCACGTGGCGCCGGAGCGGGTGGAGCTGGCACCGGTGCGCTTGTAGGCGTTCACCGTCGGGGCGAGCACCGCCTGCAGGCCGCAGGCGTGGTCGAGCAGGCCGGCGACGAAGGAGTAGGCCAGCGGGGACAGGCCCAGCCCGCGCGGGTCACCGGCGTCCGGGAAGGCCGCCTGGCCGTCGCGCCACAGCGACAGGTGCATGTGCAGCCCGCTGCCGGTGCGGTCGGTGAACGGCTTGCCCATGAAGGTCGCGGTCATGCCGCGCTGCTCGGCCAGCACGCCGAGCAGATACCGGAGGGTGACCACCCGGTCGGCGGTGGTCAGCGCGTCGGCGTAGGCGAAGTTCTGCTCGAACTGGCCGTTGCCGTCCTCGTGGTCGTTGGCGTAGTTGCCCCAGCCCAGGGAGTTGATCGCCTTGGACACCTCGGTGAGGTGGTCGTACATGCGGGTCAGGCCGCGGGCGTCGTAGCAGGGGCGCGCGGCGGTGTCCTTGGGGTCGGCCGGGCGCAGGGCGCCGTCGGGGCCGCGCTCGACGAGGAAGTACTCGACCTCGGCGCCGACCTTGAGTTCCAGGCCGAGCTCGGCGGCGCGGGCCAGCTGCTCCCTGAGGATCACGCGGGGCGCGTACGGCCAGGGCCGGCCCTCGACGTGCGGGTCGCAGTGCACGATCGCGAGGCCGGGCTTGACGAAGGGCACCGGCATGTAGGACGACGGGTCGGGGATGGCCATGAGGTCGGGGTCCCGCGGCTGCTGGCCCATCGCGCCGACCGCGTAGCCGGCGAACCCGACGCCCTCGGTCTGCAGCTCCTCGACCGCCTCGATCGGCACGAGCTTGGCGCAGGGCTTGCCGGTGAGGTCGACGAACAGCGCCATGACGAACTCGATGCCGTCGGCGCGGGCGCGGGTGGCGAGGTCGGGCTCGACGGCGGCGGCCGCCCGCGGCGCGGGCGGGGCGTCGGGGCGGGTGGCGGTGAGCGACACGGGAGCCTCCTGGCGTTGCGTCCACTGAGGTGAACTGCTGTCGCCTGAGAGTGAACCCGCGCCGGGTTTCCGACCCGTTACCGCCGCGGGGAGTTCGTGTTGCCCGCCGTCCCAGACCCCCGGCCGGGGTGCCGGGCCCCGCCCGGCCCGCTCCTGCGGCCGGCTGCCCGCCTCTGCGGCGGTGCGCCACCGCAGGAGTACGCGAACCACCGCGACAGTGGGCCGGCGGAGCGTCGGTGCGGCGACGAGTTCCCGCGCCCGGCGCAGTCGGAGTCCGGGACACCGATCGGGGAGGGCTCGTGGGACGGTTCGACGGGAAGGTCGCCTTCATCACCGGCGCGGCGCGGGGCCAGGGCCGCAGCCACGCCGTCCGACTGGCCGGCGAGGGCGCGGACGTGGTCGCGGTCGACCGGTGCGCGCCGATCGACACGGTGGCCTACGGCCTGGCCACCGCCGAGGACCTCGCCGAGACCGCCCGCCTGGCGGGCGTGGTCGGGCTGATGCGCACGTGGGCGAACTGGCTGGCCGCGCACGGCATCCGGGTGAACTGCGTCAACCCCTCGGGCGTCGCGACGCCGATGGTGCTCGACCCCGCGGTCGAGGCGCTGTTCGGCGGGGGCGGCGGCACCCCGGCCAAGCCGGTCGACGATGTCCGCAACCTGCTCGACGTCACCCTCGTCCAGCCCGAGGACGTCAGCGCCGCGGTCGCCTTCCTCGCCTCCGACGAGGCCCGCTACGTCACGGGCGTGGCGCCGCCGGTGGACGCCGGGATGCTCGTGCGCTGACCCGTCCCGTTCCCGCTTGCACCCCCGGCGCGACCCCCCGACAGCACTGCGGGCGTTCCTCGCGCCCCGCGGGTCCTGCACGACCCGGGATGCGCGGAGAACGCCCGCAGTGTGGCGCCGGCAGGGCGGCGAACTCCCCCGTCAGGCCGGCGTGGGGGCGGCGGTCGGCGCCGGCGGCACGTGGTCGGGGCCGTAGACGCTGGGGGTCACCCGCGTCGGGCTCGCCCCGCGGTCGAGGTCGTAGGCGGACTCCGCGTGGACCGAGACGTCGAGGCCGGCGTCCTCCGCCGCGGGGTCGACGCGCAGGCCGATCGTCCGCTGCAGCACCCAGGCGATCGCGTAGGTCATCACGAAGGAGAAGGTGCAGGTGGCCACGATCGCCACCAGCTCCCGCCAGACGATGTCCCAGCTGCCGCCGAGGAGGACGCCGGTGACACCACCCGGCGCGTTGGAGGCGCCGATCAGCATGACGCAGACGGTCCCGGCGATGCCGCCGACGCCGTGGACGGCGAACGCGTCGAGACTGTCGTCGATGCCCAGCCGGGCCTTCCACGTCACCGCCCAGGCCACGACGGCGCCGGAGACGAAGCCGACGACCAGGGCGCCGAGGGAGTTGACCGCGTCGGCGGACGGCGTGATGCCGACCAGGCCGGCGATCGCCCCGGAGGCCATGCCCAGGGTGGTGGCGTGCCGGTCGCGGATCCTCTCCACGAGCAGGAAACCGAGGATGCCGGTGGACCCGGCCAGGAGCGTGGTGAGGACGACGTACTGGGCGGTGAAGTTGGCCCCGCCCGCGGAGCCGCCGTTGAAGCCGAACCAGCCGAACCAGAGGATCCCGGCGCCCAGGACGACCAGCGGCATGTTGTGCGGCCGGTGGGTCGGCGCGCGGCGCTTGCCGAGGACCATGGCCAGCGCCAGCGCGGCGACGCCCGCGTTCATGTGCACGGCCGTCCCGCCCGCGAAGTCGTGGAGCTGCAGCACGTTGCGCATCCACCCGCCGACGACGCCGCTCCCCTCGTCGTCGAAGGCGAAGACCCAGTGCGCCAGCGGGAAGTAGACCAGCGTCAGCCAGACGGCCGAGAAGACCAGCCAGCCCCCGAACGTCATCCGGCCGGCCGCGCCACTGGCGACGATGGCGACGGTGATGGCCGCGAAGAGGATGAAGAACGCGGTCCAGTAGACGCCCTCAGCGCCTCCGGAACCGCCGTCCTCGTGGAAGCCGGCGAGGCCGAGGTGCTCGACCGGGTTGCCGATCAGCCCCCAGCCGCCCAGCGAGTCCCCCGAGACGAGCCCGTAGCCGTAGAGGACGTAGAGCACGCTGGTTACCGCCAGCGTGCTCATCACCATCATGAACATGTTCAGCACGTTCTTGCCGCCGAGCATCCCCCCGTAGAAGAGGGCGAGCCCGGGGAACATCAGCAGGACCAGCGCGAACGCCGCCAGGAGCCACGCCAGGTCGGCTGCGGGCATGAGAGGTCTCCTCGGGTCGTCCGGGCGTGGACGTGCCACGCCTCGGGAAGGGTGGGGGTGCGAGAGACGGTCGCGTCACCACGGGGACGCCCACGCTCCTCGGCGAGAACCCGCGGAGTCGTGTCGCCGCGGGAGACCCAGTCTCGTGGGGGGAAACGCGCCGGTGGTTACCGTGGCGTGAAACCGCGTTACGAACGGTGGTGCAGCACGGTGCCGGGCCTCCGGCGCCGGCCGGCGCCCGGCGACCTAGACGACGTGCCCGTACCCGGTGACGGTCAGGAAGCGGACCGGCAGCTCGACGAGCTCGGCAGGACCGTGCGGGCCCTCCCCGTCGAAGATGAGGGAGTCGCCGGAGCGCATCTCGTACCGGGCCTCGCCGTGCCCGTAGACCATCACGCCCTCCAGCATGTAGAGGAACTCGGTCCCCGGGTGCTGGAAGAGCGGGAACACCTCGCTCGCCTCGGTGAGCGTCACCAGGAGCGGCTCGAGCCGCTTGTGCTCCCCGCGCAGTGCGCCGAGCAACTGGTAGAGGTGTCCGACGTTGCTGCCCCGCCGGACGATCCGGGCGCCGTGACCGGCCGGGGTGAACACGGCCTCGCGCTCGGCGTCCACCCCGCGGAACAGCGCGGTCACCGGCACGGCGAGCGCATCCGCCAGACGCGCCAGGCTGGACAGGCTGCACGAGGTCTGGGCGTGCTCGATCTTCGACAGCATCGCCTTGCTCATGCCGGCCAGCCGCGCCATCTCCGCGAGCGAGATGCCCTTGGCCAGCCGGAACTCGCGGACGCGCACGGCGATGACGTCCTCGAGGTGCCCAGCGGGCGCGTCGTCGTGCCCACCGGGCAGCGGGGTGACCTCCACAGCCGGAGCATAGGAGCCCGAGCGCCCCACCCGGCCCGGCGAAAAGGGAACGTAACCCCGCGGTGACAGGGCCGCACTCGGCCCGGTGTCGACCCCGGCCTCCAGTGGTCACCCACTCGTTACAGCGCCGTCACCCATCGCTACGTCCACTGTCGTTACATGGCGTCCACCCACAGGGACCGCGCCACTCCGGCGGGTCCCGACGCTGAGGAGGCCACACATGGCAACGGACACCATCGTCTTCGGGCACGCGAGCGGGACGTACGAGGGACTGCCCAGCATGGAGGTCCCCGGGGTGCACGCCTTCATCGGCGACACGTTCGCCAACCCCGGGGGTTCGGAGCTCTGCTCCGGGTTCTTCGAACTGCACGCCGGCGAGCCGCTGGAGTACACGTACACCTACGACGAGATGAAGGTCGTCGTCGAGGGCGAGTTCCACCTGACCGACCTCGACAGCGGTCAGCAGGTCGTCGCCCGCGCCAAGGACGTGCTCTTCTTCCCCAAGGGGTCGCGGATCCGGTTCGAGACGCCCGAGCGCGCGCTGGGCTTCTACACCGGCCAGCGGTCCTTCGCCCCCTGATCGGCATGGGGATCGAGCACACCAGCGTGCCGCGGTGGGAGACCGCGGCACCGGCACTCCCCGGCAACGCCCGGAGCGTCACGCTCCTGGCGCTGGACGACGCCGCGGACCAGGTCGTCACCTCCTGGGAGGCGGCCGCCGCGGAGGCCGGGATCGACGCGCGGGCGATGCGCACCCGGGGCTGCGCGGAGGCGCTGCCCTGGCTGGCGGCGCAGATGGCGGACGCCGTCGTCGGCTGGAGGTTGCTCGTGGCGGGCCCGGAGGCCGACGTCCTCCGGGCCCGCGCCCGGGCGCTGCAGCTCGGCGCCGTCCCGGCCGAGATCCTGACCTCGGTCACCGGGGTGCCGGTGCGACGGGTCCACTGCGCGCACTGCGCCGAGGAGACGGAGACGACCGCCCCCGTGGACGGGACGTGCACGTGCCGCGGCTGCGGCCGCACGCTGCACGTCTACCACCACGTCTCCCGCCGTCTGGGCGCCTACCTCGGCTACATGGTCGACGCCGAGGACGCCGAGCCGGCTCTCGCGGCGGGGGTCCCCGCGTGACGACCCTGTCCCTGCCGACCCCGGCCGCGGTCGCCGTCCCGCCCGGTCGGGGCCCGCTCGACCTCGTCGTGGCGGAGGTGCGGGAGGCCGCCGACGGCATCCGGTCGATCACCCTGGTGGCCGCGGACGGGAGCATGCTGCCGGCCCATCCCCCGGGCAGCCACCTCGTGCTGCACTGCGGCGCCCGCCGCAACGCCTACTCGCTGACCGGATCAGGGACCTCACCGGACCGCTACACGATCTCGGTGCTGCTCTGCCCGGACGGCGCCGGTGGCTCGCGGTGGGTGCACCGGCTGGCGGCGGGCGACGTGGTCCGCGCCGAGCGGCCGCGCAGTGCCTTCGCCCCGGTCGCCACCGCCCGGCACCACCTGCTCGTCGCCGGCGGCATCGGCATCACGCCGATGCTCTCCCACGCCCGGGCGGCGGTCCGCTGGCGTCGCGACTTCACCCTCCTCTACGGCTACCGCCCCGGTGCGGGTGCACACCTGGCCGAGCTGCGGGAGCTGTGCGGGCCGCGGCTGGAGGAGCACCCGGACGTCGCGACCTTCCTGCCCCGCCTCGAGGCCGTCCTGGGTTCGGCACCGCTGGGCACGCACCTCTACGCCTGCGGGCCCGCGCCGCTGCTGGACTTCGTGCTCGCCACGGCGGACCGGCTCGGCTGGCCGGAGCACCGGGTGCACACCGAGCGCTTCTCCGCGGAGACGCTGGACCCCGGCGAGCCCTTCGCGGCCACGCTGGCCCGGTCCGGACGCCGCATCGCCGTCCCCTCCGGCGTGAGCCTGCTGGAGGCCCTGGAACGCGACGGGATCAGCGTTCCCAACCTCTGCCGGCAGGGGGTCTGCGGCGAGTGCCGCGTCCCGGTCCTCGCCGGCCGTCCCCTCCACCGCGACCTCTTCCTCACCGAGGAGGAGAAGGCCGCCGCCGACAGCGTCATGTGCTGCGTGTCGCGCAGCACCGGTCCGTCCCTGGAGCTCGACCTGTGACCAGCACCGACCTGATCGATCGGGCGCTGCCCGACCGCATCGCCTCCTTCCCCTTCCCGTTCCCCACCGACCGCTACCGCTACAGCACCAACGTCGAGCCGGCGGGTGCGACCCACGAGACCGCGGCCGGCAGCTGGGGCGAGCACGTCCTGCACGTGGACGAGTACTACGGGTCCGACAGCGCCGAGTGCGCCGCCCTGCTGGCGGCCGACCCCGCCCGCCTGCAGGAGCTGCCGCACATGAGGCCGGCGTGCTGGGACGCGATGCTCTACGTCATGGGCGAGCTCCAGCGGGCCCGGCCCGACGCCTTCACCCTCGACCACCTCGGCGGGGACCGCTGGCACTGGCGCAACCGGCTGCTCGGCATCGAGCAGGAGTTCGTCCTCGGCGACGAGGCGACCCTGCCCACCGACCCGCTGCGCTTCACCGCCCCCCAGGTGCAGGACGACCTGGTGCTCCTCGACCAGCGCGAGGGATCCCTCTGGGCCGACGCCGGCGTCGTCACCGCGGCCGCCGACTGGTCCATGCGCTTCGACGTCGGCATGAGCTTCCCGGAGATCCACGGTCCCGTCCCCCGGGTCCACCCGGCCGGCGTGGTCAACCGTGCGCACCAGTTCCTCATGCGACTCCAGCCCGGCGAGGTGTACCGGCGGACGAACTGGACGATGACCGTCGGCCGGCGCCTGGACACCGCGACGGAGACCTATCCCGAGTGGGGGCCCGACCGCAGGCTCGTGCTCCAGGAGGACCTCGGCGCCCGCCTTCATCTCCGGGTGGAGGTGCAGCACCTGGTCCGCCTGCCCGGCTCCGGTGCCGTGCTGTTCCTCATCCGCACGTACCTCCTGCCGCTGGAGGACGTCGCCCGTGTGCCGGCCTGGCGGGACCGGTTCGCCGCCGTCCTCGAGGAGCTGCCGGAGGACATGGCCGACTACAAGGGCCTGACCCGGTACCGCGAGGCCGCGGTCGCCTGGCTGAGGAGCGCCGCGTGACCGCCCTGCTGCCCCCTCCCCCAGCCGCCCCGCCCTCCCTGCGGCCCCGCCTCACCAGCGTGCCGGTCTGGCCCCCCGAGCCCCCGCCCCTGGACCTCACGGGCCGGTCGTTCCTGATCGTGCACATCGGCCCCGCGGCCCACGGCGTGGTCGAGCAGTGGCTGGCCCAGGCCCGGGAGCAGGGCCGGCCGGTGCGCCTGTGGGGCCTGCCGCGGACCGACGAGGGCTCGGGTGCCGAGCTCGCCCGTCGCCTCGGCGCGCTGTGCGTGGGCGCGCGGCTGGTGATCGCCGGCCCGGAGGCCGACGTGCTCGCGATGGCGGCGCACGCCCGCCGGGCGGGTCTCGTACCGGAGGAGATCACCACCTTCGCCGTCGGGCGGGAGTCCCTCCGCGTCTTCTGCGTCCACTGCGAGGTGACCTCGCGGCTGGCCGCCGACCCCGGCGCCGAGGTGGACTGCCCGGGCTGCGGCACGCGGCTGGAGGTGCACGAGCACGTCTCCGGGCACCGGGGCAGCTACCTCGCCTCCGCCGTGGCCGGGGGCGCCTCGTGAGCGCCACCACCCGGATGCGCGTTTCCCGGGTCGACCAGGTCACCGACGGCGTCCGACAGTTCGTCCTCACCAACCCCGAGGGCCGGACTCTGGCGGGGTACGCACCGGGCAGCCACCTGGTGGTGACCGCCGGCGGCAAGCGCAACGCCTACTCCCTCACCGGGTCCGGGATCGCCCCCGCCGACTACCGGATCTCCGTGCTGCGCACCCGGGGCGGCGAGGGGTCGGCCTGGCTGCACGACTCCGTGTCGGTCGGCGACCTGCTGGAGGTCGAGGGGCCGCGGGCCGCGTTCCGGCCCGAGCTGGCATCGACGAAGTCGCTGCTGGTGGCGGCGGGCATCGGCGTGACCCCGATCCTGTCGCACCTGAGGGCCGCAAGGATGTGGGGCCGTCCCGTGGAGGTGGTCTACGGGTACCGCCCCGGGGCCGCGGCGCACCTGGCGGAGCTGCGGGACCTGGCCGGGGCCGACCTGGTCGAGGCGCCGGGCCGGTACGCGCTCGCCGGCGCCCTGCGCGAGCGGCTGCCGGCCCAGCCGTGGGGGACGCACGCCTACGCGTGCGGACCGGTCGCCGTCCTCGACCTGTTCACCGAGACGGCCCGGGCGGCCGGCTGGCCGTCCGCCCGCGTGCACCTGGAGCACTTCGCGGCGCCGCCGCTCGACCCCGGCCGGCCGTTCACCGCGCGACTGCGGCGCAGCGGCCGCCGGCTGCCGGTGCCCAGCGGCACCAGCCTGCTCGAGGCGGTGCTCGGCGCCGGGGTCGACGTGCCCAACATGTGCCGCCAGGGCGTCTGCGGGCAGTGCCTGGTGCCCGTCACCGCCGGCCGCGTCGAGCACCGCGACCTCGTCCTCGACGAGGCCGACAGACAGGCCTCGACCAGCATGCTCGCCTGCGTGTCGCGGGCGGCCGACAGCGAAGTGGAGCTCGACCTGTGAGTGATCTGTCCCGGCTGCCCTGGCCGTTCGCGCCCGGTGAGCGGGCGTTCCGGTACGCGGTCAACGTCGAGCCGGCCCGCCGCCGCGTCGAGACCCCCGCCGGCTCCTGGGGCGCGCACGTCGTCGACCTCGGGGACGACTACGAGGAGCAGATGCGGATGCGCCGTGAGCTGCTCGCGCGCGACCCGGGACGGCGGCAGGTGCTCCCGCACATGGAACCGGCCTGCTGGGACATGCTCCTGTACCTGCTCCGGGAGCTGGTCGCCGCCCGCCCCGACGTGATGCACCTCTCCGGGGACGGCCGGGAGTTCGGCTGGCGCAACGACCTCCTCGGCATCGAGCAGGAGTTCGTCCTCGGCGACGCCGCCACGCTGCCGACCGACCCGCTGACGTGGATCGGCTGCCAGGTGCCCGACGACATCCTCATGGTCAGCGACCGCGGTGGGCGGCTGTGGTTCGACGCCGCCCTGGTGACCTGGGCGGCCGCATGGTCGGTGAAGTTCGACGTCGGCATGCACCTGGACGAGATCCACGGACCGGTGCCGGGACTCAACGAGGGCGGCGTGACCAGCCGCGCGACCCGGTTCATGCGCAGCCTGACGACCGAGCAGACCTACCGCCGGGTCAACTGGACGTTCTCCGCGCACGGGTCACCGCGGCGCGACATCAGCCTCGAGGTCAAGCCCGAGTGGGACGCCGACGTGCCGCAGCTGGTGCGCGACGGCGACTTCGGCCGGCTGCAGTTGCGCATCGAGCTGGAGCACCTCACCCGGCTGCCGTTGACCGGGACGCTGACGTTCAACATCCGCACCTACATGGCCCCGCTGGCCGAGATCGCGACGATCCCCGAGTGGAGCGGGCAGCTCGCGGCCGTCGTCGCCGAACTGCCCGACGACATCGCCGGGTACAAGGGCATCGCGCCCTACCGCGACGAGGTCGTGGCCTGGCTGACCGAGGCCACCCGCGCCCACGTCGCCGCGGCGTAGCCGGGCCCCGGCGCCCCCGCGGCCACCGTGGGGGCGCCGCCACGCATGGAGCGGGGCTCCGGCGGGCACCCCGGGAGCCCATCGGAGACACCACCGGGAGGTCCCCGTGTCCGCATCCAGCCGCCGCTGGCGCACCGTCGCCGCCGGCTTCGCCATCGCCCTCGCCTCCGTCACCACCGCCGGCTGCGGCAGTGACGTGGTCGACGACGACGTGCAGCAGGACGTCGAGCAGGGCGTCGACGACGTCGAGCAGGAGGTGGAGGACGCCACCGACGGCGAGGACGGCGAGAACGGCTGAGCCCGCCGGCGCCACCGCGTGACCGGTGACCCCGCGGGGTAGGGCGGGGGCGATGAGCACCGACGCGACGACGACCTCGGCGACCCGGGCCCAGCGGCTGGACCGGCTGCCGTTCACCCGTGAGCACGGCCGGCTCGTCGTCGGCTCCGGCCTCGGCTGGGCCCTGGACGCGATGGACGTCGGCCTCATCTCCTTCGTGATGGCCGCGCTCGCCGTCCAGTGGTCGCTGGGCCCCACCGAGCTGTCCTGGATCGGGTCGATCGGCTTCGTCGGCATGGCCCTGGGCGCGACCCTCGGCGGGCTGCTGGCCGACCGGATCGGCCGCCGCCAGGTCTTCGCGCTCACCCTGCTGCTGTTCGGCCTGGCCACGGGCGCCGCGGCGCTGGCGTGGTCGGTCGGCGCACTGCTGGTGTTCCGCTTCCTCATCGGCCTCGGCCTGGGCGCCGAGCTGCCGGTGGCCTCCACGCTGGTCAGCGAGTACGCGCCGGCGCGGGTCCGCGGGCGGGTGGTCGTGGCGCTGGAGGCGTTCTGGGCGGTCGGCTGGCTGCTCGCGGCGCTGATCGGCTACTTCGTCGTCCCCCGCAGCGACGCGGGCTGGCGGTGGGCGCTGGCGCTGGGCGCGGTCCCGGCGGTCTACGCGGTCGTCGTCCGCCGCGGGCTGCCGGAGTCCGTGCGCTTCCTGGAGCTGCGCGGCCGGGAAGACGAAGCGGAGGCGGCGGTGCGCCGCTTCGAGTCCGCGGCCGGGGTGCCCCCGGTGCCGTCGACGACGCCCGAGCCGGCGGCGCCGCCCGGGCCCGGGGCGCTGTGGGCGCGGGAGAACCGCGGCCGGACGGCGGCGCTGTGGACGGTCTGGTTCGGCATCAACTTCGCCTACTACGGCGCCTTCATCTGGCTGCCGACGCTGCTGGTGGCCTCGGGGTTCTCGCTGGTGCGGTCCTTCGGGTTCACCCTGCTGATCACCCTCGCCCAGCTGCCCGGCTACGCCGCGGCCGCGGTGCTCATCGAGCGGTGGGGGCGGCGGCCGACGCTGGTGGTGTTCCTGCTCGGCTCCGCGGTGGGGGCCGGCCTGTTCGCGCTGGCCGACGGCGACACCGCCGTGCTGGTCACCGGCATGGTGCTGTCGTTCTTCAACCTCGGCGCCTGGGGCGCGGTGTACGCGGTGACGCCGGAGGTCTACCCCACGGCGCTGCGGGGCACCGGCGCCGGAGCCGCCGCCGGGTTCGGCCGGATCGCCTCGATCGCCGCCCCGCTGTGCGTGCCGCCGCTGCTCGCGGCCGGCGGCAACGGCCTGGTGTTCGGCACCTTCGCCGCGTTCTTCGTGCTCACCGCCGCGGCCTCGTGGGCACTGCCCGAGCACCGCGGCCGCACGCTGGAGGACGTCGGCGCGGCGTAGCGCGCCCGACTCCACCGTGATCATGGCGCCGTGACCACCGGGAGGGTGTCCCGGGTGGTCACGGCGCCATGATCGTCGCGGAGCCGTGAAGGCCCGGTCAGCGCGTGGGCGTCTCCGCCCGCGGAGACGGCGCACCGGCGGCGATCCGCTCGGCGGAGGCGATGACGCTCTCCGGCGTGCTCGTCGCTCCCGGCGTGTGCAGAGCGCCCTCCAGGTCGTAGGCGACCTCGGCGTGCTCGGCGAGGTCGATGCCGTTGACCTCGACCTCCTTGGTCACCCGCATGCCGACCGTCTTGTGGATCGCCAGGGCGATCAGCAGCGAGACGACGAACGAGTAGCCGACCACCGCGACCGCCGCGACCGCCTGCACGCCGAGCAGCTCGAATCCGCCGCCGTAGAGGAGGCCGTCGCGGCCGCTGGGCGCCGCGGCCGAGCCGAAGACGCCGACCAGCAGGGTGCCGACGATGCCGCCGACCAGGTGGACGCCGACGACGTCCAGGGAGTCGTCGTAGCCGAAGCGGTACTTCAGGGCGACCGCCAGCGGGCAGATCGCGCCGGCGACGGCACCGACGGCGAGCGCGCCCATCGGGGTGACCGCGCCACAGGCCGGGGTGATGGCGACCAGACCGGCGATGGCGCCGGACATCCCGCCGAGCACCGTGGCGTGCCCGTCCCGCAGCCGCTCGACCAGCAGCCAGGCGAGGATCGCCGCGCAGGTGGCGTTGAAGGTGTTGAGCATGACGACCGACGCGCTGTTGCCGGCCGCCAGCGCCGAGCCGCCGTTGAAGCCGAACCACCCGAACCAGAGGATGCCGGCGCCGAGGGCGACCAGCGGCAGGCTGTTGGGCCGGGCCTGGCGCGGCCAGCCGGTCCGCTTGCCGACGACGAGGACGACGGCCAGCGCGGCCACACCGGCGTTGATGTGCACCGCGGTGCCACCGGCGAAGTCGACCGCGGCGAGGTCGTTGGCGATCCAGCCGCCCAGCACGCTGCCGTCGGCGGAGTCGAAGGCGAACACCCAGTGTGCGACCGGGAAGTACACCAGCGCGGCCCAGAGCCCGGCGAACAGCAGCCACGGGCCGAACCGCACCCGGTCGGCGACCGCGCCCGCGATGAGCGCCGTCGTGATGACCGCGAACAGCGCCTGGAACACCGCGACCAGCGCCGGTGGCAGGGCCGCGCTCTCGTCGCCGGACACGAGGGACCCGAGCCCCAGGTACTCGGTCACGTCGCCCAGCAGGCCGGTCCCGCCGTAGCTGTTCCCGAAGACGGCGGAGAAGCCGAACAGCGTCCAGAGCACGCCGACGACAGCGACGGCCCCGAACACCATCATGATCATGTTCAGGATGCCGCGGGAGGAGACCATCCCCCCGTAGAACAGCGCCAGCCCCGGGATCATCAGGGCGACGGCCATCGTGGCGGCGAGGATGAAAGCTGTGCTTCCGACGTCCATGCGGGCCTCTCGATCGTCTACTCGCGGTGTTCGCGGTTGCGTGCGAGTAGACGGGACGCGGGTTACCGCCGTGGTCGTCGTCTGTGACATTCGGGTGACGCGCCGGCCCGCGGCTCCCGGGTTCACCGGCCGTCCTGGGGGTAGCCGCCCTCCATGGCTGAACTGACCCGGGACCACCTCCAGGGCCTGACGGTCGCCGTCACGGGCGCCAGCGGCAACGTCGGGACGGCGCTGCTGCGCCGGCTCACCGCGCCGGGCAGCGGGGTGGCCGAGGTGCGCGGGCTGGCCCGTCGCCGGCCGCCGGACGGCGCACCGTACGACGGCGTCCGGTGGTTCCCGGCCGACCTCGGGGAGACCCGCAGCGAGCACGTGCTGACCCGGTTCCTCGACGGCGCCGACGCGGTGGTGCACCTGGCCTGGGCGCTGCAGCCCGGCCGGCAGCCGGAGCGGCTGCACCGGGTGAACGTGGAGGGCACGCGGCGGGTGGCCCGGGCGGCCGCGGCCGCCGGCGTGGCCCAGTTCGTGCACATGTCCTCCCTCGGCGCCTACGCCGCCGGCTCCGGCGGGCAGAAGGTCACCGAGGACTGGCCGACCACCGGCATCCCGAGCTCCCAGTACAGCCGGGACAAGTCCGAGGCCGAACGGGTGGTGCGGGAGGTCCTGGGCCGGCGTCCGGACACCACGCTGACCGTGGTGCGCCCGACCCTCGTGCTGCAGCCGGAGGCCAGCAGCGAGATCGGCCGCTACTTCCTCGGCCCGCTGTTGTTCGGCGCCGCCCGTCTCCTGCCGGGTGCGGTCGCGAGGCTGCTGCCGCTGCCGCTGCCCTCGGTGCACGTGTCGTTCGTGCACGCCGACGACGTCGCCGACGCCCTCGGCCGGGTGCTGGACCGCCGCGCCCCGGGCCCGTTCAACCTCGCCGCCGAACCCGTCATGGACGCCGACGACATCGCCCGCGCGCTGGGCAGCGTCCGGGTGCCGACGCCGGCGTTCGTGCTGCGCGCCGGGCTGTCGGCCGCCTTCCACGCCCATCTGGTGCCCACCGAGCCCGGCTGGCTGGACCTCGGCACGCAGGCGCCGGCACTGGACACCACCCGCGCCCGCAAGCTGCTGGACTGGGCTCCGTTCCACAAGGGCGACGACGTGCTCACCCAGTTCGTCGCCGCACTCGGCCGCGGCGAGGGTGCGCCGGGGCCGCTGCTGCGCCCGGCCGGCGGCCCGGAGCGGGACCCGGCCGGCGACCCGGCCAACGCGCCCGGCCCGCGGGCCGACTAGTCGCCGGCCCTGTCCTCCCGGGCAGTCCAGGCGGCGATCGGGCGGCCCATCGGCGCGAACACCTCCGCTGACCGCTCGGGGCGCAGGGCCACGAACAGGGCCTCGGCCTCGGCGAGCACGGTGCCCGTGTCGTCCTGGGGGACCAGCCGCGCGGTCGCCGGGGTCCGCCGGCCGTTGGCCTCCCCCGCCTCCGCGGCCACCAGCAGCGGGACGCCGAGCGGCACCGGACGGCGGTAGCGGACGGTCAACGTGGCGGTCAGGCCGCCCCGCCCGGCCGCGCGCACCGCCCGGGCCAGCACGTGGTCGAGCAGGGTGGCGACCACGCCGCCGTGCACCAGCCCGGGCGGGCCCTCGTGCGCCCGGCCCACGGTGACCCGGCCGGTGGCCCGTCCGTCGGGGGTGTCGGTCGCCTCCAGCGGCGGCGCGACGGGGCTGCCGGGGCCGTAGACCGGGCTGTACCAGCGCTCCCCGCGCTCGGGGTCGTCGACGGAGGCGACCTCGTGGAGGCCGCGGTCGGCCGCCCGCAGCCGGGCGGTGAGCGCGCGGGCCGCCGCAGCGACGGCGGCCAGCTCGTCGGCCGGCACCTCGGTGCGGACGGCGGCGTCGACGAGGTCCCGCAGCGCCGTCCCGAGCTCGCCGACGACCTCCCGGCGGGCGGCGCGCTCGGTCGGCGGCAGCTCAGGCACGGGGCATGCCCGCCGCGCGGAGCAGGCCGCCGCCGATGATCACCCGCTGCACCTCACTGGTGCCCTCGTAGAGGCGGTAGAGCCGCGCGTCGCGGTAGAAGCGTTCCACCGGGGTGGTCCGCAGGTAGCCCAGACCGCCGTGCACCTGCACCGCCCGGTCGACGGCGCGGCCGACCATCTCGGTGCAGAACAGCTTCGCCGACGACGGCCCGACCGAGGTGTCCTCGCCGGTGTCGTAGCGGGCCGCGACGTCGCGCACCATGGCCCTCCCGGCGAGCAGCTCGGCGTGCATGTCGGCGAGGTGGGCCTGCACCAGCTGGAACCGCCCGATCGGCGCCCCGCCCTGCTTGGCGGTGGCGGCGTAGGCGACGGACTCGTCGAGCACCCGCTGCGCCATGCCGACGCACAGGGCCGCGATGTGCAGCCGACCGCGGGACAGGACGGTCAGCGCCTTGGCGTAGCCGCGGCCCTCCTCCCCGACCAGCGCGCCGGCGGGGACGCGCACGTCGTCGAGGAAGACCTCGGCGGTCCAGGCGCCGGACTGGCCCATCTTCGCGTCGTGCGGGCCGACCGTGAGCCCGGGCGTCCGCGCGTCGACGACGAAGCTGGAGATGCCGCGGCCGCCCCTCTCGGCGGGGTCGCTGCGGGCGAAGACGACGAAGAGGTCGGCCAGCGGGGCGTTGGTGATGTAGCGCTTGCTGCCGGTGAGCACCCACTCCCCGCCGTCCCGCCGGGCGGTGGTGCGCAGCCCGGCCGGGTCGGAACCGGCCTCGGCCTCGGTGAGGGCGAAGGACCCGATCAGCTCCCCCGCGGCCAGCCCGGGCAGGTACCGCTGCTTCTGCTCCGCGCTGCCGAACCGGGCGATGACCTGGCCGGCGATGCCGTTGTTGGTGCCGAACAGCGACCGGAACGCCGGGGTCGTGTAGCCGAACTCGAACGCCAGCTCGACGTCCTCGGCCATGGTGACGCCGAGCCCGCCGTACTCCTCGGGCAGGGCGTACCCGAACAGGCCCATCTCCGCCGCGCGGGCCCGCAACTCGTCGGGGATGCGGTCCTCGTCCTCGATGCGTTCCTCGAGCGGCATGACGACGTCCCGCACCAGCTGCCGGACGGCGTCCCTGACCTGGCTGAAGTCCTCGGCGTCCACGCCGTCATGCTGCCGCGACTGGCAGCGCCCCGCCTCGGCGGGTCGCACCTGACACGCCAGCGCACAGCGCAGTCGAACCAGCACTGCCTGTTGTGGCGGGAGGCCCTCGGAACTAGCGTCGACGGCAGTCGCCCGAACCCGCGGCGGCCCCTGCACAACCCGCCGGAGTGCCCGTGCCGCACCTGCAGGTCGCCCTCGTCCCCGCTCCCGACCAGGTCGTCGTCCGGGTGACCGGCGACGCGGACGTCTCCACCGTCGACCGGCTCACCGACGCCCTCCGCCGGGCCGCCGGCCTCGGCACGGGGCGGGTGGTGGTGGACGTCGCCGGTGCCCGCTTCCGTGACTGCTCGGGGCTGCAGGCGCTCACCGCGTTCACCGACACGCTGGCGCCCGCGGGCCGGCAGTGCCGGGTGGTCGGCGCCCCCGCCGACACCCGCCGGCTGGTGCGGGACGCGGGGCTCGCCGACCGGCTGGAGCTCGACGGCCCGCTCGGCGGCGCGGACCCGGTGCGGACCGGGCCGACCGTCCCGCTCCTGCCGCCGCTGCCGGCCGAGCCGGCCGCCGTCCGGCGCGCCCTCGCCCTGCGGCAGGGACGGTCGGCGCGGCGGTCCGACGACCGGCCGGCCCGGCGGCGGGCCCGCACGGCGACGCTGCGCCGCTGGGGGTGACCGGCCGGCGCCGGGAGCGACGCGGCGCCGTGCCCGATGGGGGGCCGCTGACCCCGGTCGGTCCGGTTGTCGGCATCCTGCACGCTGACGACGATGTGACCTCCCGGACAGTCAGGAGGCCCCATGGGCGAGATCGTCGTACTGCGGCACGGGCAGACGGAGTGGAGCCTCAGCGGTCAGCACACCAGCGTCACCGACCTCCCCCTGCTCCCCGAGGGCGAGGAGCAGGCGCGGCGGCTGGCCGGTGTCTTCGGGGACCGCACCTTCGCCGCGGTGTGGGTCAGCCCGCGGCTGCGGGCCCGGCGGACCGCCGAGCTGGCCGGGCTCACCCCGACCGGCACCGAGGATGACCTCGTCGAGCTCGACTACGGGGGCTACGAGGGCCGGACGACGGCGGCGATCAGCGAGGAGCTCGGCCGCACGTGGTCGATCTGGGTCGACGGCACCGTCGCCGGGGACACCCCCGGGGAGTCGCTGGCCGACGTCGGCAGGCGCGTGGACCGCGTCCTGGAACGGGCGCGGCCGCTGCTGGACGACGGCGACGTGATGCTGGTCGCCCACGGACACGTGCTGCGGATCCTCACCGCCCGCTGGCTGGGCCTGGACCCGGCGGCCGGCCGCCTGCTGGCCCTGCCCGCCGGTTCCTACGGGATCCTCGGCCACGAGCACAGCCGCCCGGTGCTCACCGGGTGGGGCCTGCACTGACCCCACCCGTCATCCGGCGGGGTCCGCGGCGTCTGCAGTGGTGTGCCGAACGGTGCGGGAACCCCCGGGCGCGACACCCCGGGGTCAGGGTCCTTCGGACCCCCCGGAACACGTCGTCGGTCCCGCGCGTGTCCGTGCGGCCGCGCGCACGCTGCCGGAGTGCTCAGCCGACCATCACCGTGGCGCCCGGAGAACGGCGGCCGTCCCGCCGTCCCCCGGGGGCGCGACCGGGCGGCCGAACAGCCAGCCCTGACCCAGGTCGGCGCCCAGGTCGGTGACCTCCTCGGCGACCCGCTCGCTCTCCACGCCCTCGGCGACGACCTGGGCACCCAGCCCGTGGGCCACCTCCACCACCGACCGCACCATCGTCCGCGCGCCGTCGTCGGGCAGGGCCTGCACCAGGGCCTTGCCCAGCTTGACGACGTCCGGGCGCACCGTGGACAGCAGGGAGCGGCTCGACCAGCCGGCCGCGACGTCGTCCAGGGCGACCCGCCAGCCCAGCGAGCGGGAGTGCTCGAGCACCGACAGCAGGTGCCCCCGGTCGGCGACGGCCGACACCTCGCCCACCTCGACGACCAGCCGGCCGGCCTCGATGCCGGCGTCGTGCAGCGCCTGCTCGGTCGAGGCCAGGCCGGTCCGCGGGCGGACGACCGACGCCGGGTCGGAGTTGACGAACAGGTCGGCGTCACCCAGCCAGGACGCGGCGCCGGCGATCGCCGACTCCCGGCCGATCCGGTCCAGCCGCGGCAGCCAGCCGGCGGACTCGGCGACGAAGAAGAGGTCCTCACCGCCGACCTCCCGGCCGTCGACCAGGCCGCGCAGCAGCGCCTCGTGGGCGACGACCGACCGGTCGGACAGGCGGACGATCGGCTGGTACACCGACCACAGCTCGGCCTCGGCGAGGACGCCGATCTCGGCGGTCACCCCGCGGCGGGCCAGTTCCACGGCCAGCGTGGGTGCGCTCAGCAGCCGGGCCGCGAGCGCGGGCTCCTGCGTCGGGGGGTCGGTGGCCACCCGCACGTGCTCGGCCTCCGCGGTGGTCAGCTCACGGGCGAGGCGCCGGAACAGGCGGTCGATGCCGCGGCCGCCGTCCTCGTCGGTGAGGTCGAGGAGGTCCGGCCCACCCGACACCGACAGCCCGACCGCTCGCGCGAAGCGGGCCACCTCCCCCAGCAGCTCCCCGTCGGTGCTGCCCAGGAGCACCCGGCCGGCCGAGCCGGGCACGTGCCAGTACTCCCGGCGCCGGGCGCCGCCGACGGTGGTTCCCACGCCAGCAGGATGACCGAGCGGGCACACGAGCGCGCACAGGCGCGCGGGAAGCCGGAACCCCACCGAACACACACACGTTGCACGCCTGTCGGGCGTCACCAACTTGAATGTCTAAGGTCAGCTCCATGGTCGCACCACAGATGATCGATCCGCCGCGCTCCGCCCGGGGCGGACGCCCTCGTGACCCCAGCCGGGACGAGGTGATCCGGGCGGCGATCCTGCGGCTGCTGGCCGAGGTCGGGTACGCCGCGCTGACGATGGACGCCGTCGCCTCGGAGGCCGGCGTCGGGAAGGCGACCATCTACCGCCGCTGGCGGACCAAGCAGGACCTCGTGGTCGACACCATCTCCGACATGAGCCACGCCATGGCCGTGCCGGCCGACACCGGCACCATCGAGGGCGACCTGCGCGAGCTCATGCACCGGGTGGCCATGGCCACCACGAGCCCGGCCGGGGCCGCGATCCGTTCCCTGCTGCCGGCCATGCAGCACCAGCCGGCCCTGGTCGAGGCGTTCCGCAGTGGCCCCCTCGCGGTGTGGCGGGCGGCCTACGCGCAGATGTGGGCGCGCGCCGAGGCCCGCGGCGAGGTCCGCCCGGGGCTGGCGCAGTCGGTGACGGCGGAGGCCACGAGCGCGCTGATCGTGCAGCGGTGGCTGCTCACCGGCGAGCCGGTGGACGACGAGTACGTGGAGCGCGTGCTCGAGGTCGTCGTCCTGCCGCTGATCGCCAACGCGCGGCCGGAGGCCTGAGCCTCCGCCGCGCGCGGCGACCGGTCAGTCGTTGCGGTGCCGGACCTTCTGGACGACGACGAGGCTCATCAGCAGGCCGAGCGCCCCGACGCTGGCGAGGCCGACCGGCGTCTGCAGGAACTGCTGGACGGCGGCCTGCCCCTTGGCCTTCAGGCGCTGCGGGCTGCTCCGGTAGACCAGCTGGTCCAGGGTGGCCGCCAGCGACTCACGGGCGGCGTCGATCTCCAGCTGGATCTGTCGAGGGTCGCGAGGCACGGGCGACAGCCTGCCAGACGCACCACCGTCCAGCGCGTTCCCGTCGGTCGGGGGCCACCCGCACGGGCGATCCCTACACTCGGCCCTCGAGCGGGAGTGGTGTAACGGCAGCCACGCCAGACTTAGGATCTGGTGCCTTCGGGCGTGGGGGTTCGACTCCCCCCTCCCGCACTCGGGCCGCCCGGTCGGGGTGGCTCGGTGGCTTCCGCCCGTGACCGACCTCGACGAGCACGGCCGGCCGGAGCCACCCCGCGCGGCCGACGGGACCGCCACCCTCCTGGGCTTCCTCGAGCACCAGCGCGCGACGCCGGCGTGGACGTGCACGGACCTGGACACGGCCGGGCTGTAGCCGCACGTCGCAGTCCCCCGATCGGGTCGTCCTCGCCGGAGACGCTCCGCCGCGGGGCCGGACCTGCCGACGACGTCCCGTGCCCCTCTCCCTCTCCCCCACCGGCCCCCGCCACCTCGCCCCGGACGCCGACGCCGTCGTGCGCGTCGCCGCCGACCGCGGCCCGGGACGGCACGCCGCCCCCGAGGACGACCGCACCGAGTACGACCCCCGGGTGGACGGCGACCTGCTCGACTGGCTGGGGTTCGCCCCGGCCGCCGGCTGACCCACCCGTCCGGGTGACGGCCCGGTGTCCCGGTTCGACCGGGACACCGGGCCTGCCGACTCCCTCGCCGTGACGCTTCTGCCCTCGCACCCGGCGGCCTCCGGCCGAGCGGCACCCGGCGCGGTCCTGCCGCCCCCCGAGCGCCGGCTGGGTGACGTCCTCGTCGAGCAGGGCGTGCTCACCCCGGCCCAGCTCACCGACGCGCTCCGCCAGCACCAGGAGGTCGGCGAGCCGCTCGGCGCGGTGCTCCTCGCCCGTGGTCTGGTGACCCGCCGGCAGCTGTACGTGGCCCTCGCCGACGTGTGGGGCGCGGACATGGCGTTCGTCGACCCGGTCGAGGTCGACCCCGACCTGGCCCGGCTGTTCCCCTCGGCGATGCTCGCCCGCGAGGTGTGGGTGCCGCTTCAGGTCGAGCAGGACGCCGACGGCGAGCCGCAGGTGGTCGTCGCGACCGCCGGCCGCCCGTCGGCGCACGTCGCCCAGGAGGTCGTGCAGCGCACCGGCATCCAGCGGGTGCGCCAGGTGGTGACCACCGACTGGGACGTGCAGCGCGCGCTGCGCACGGTCTGGCGGGAGGAGCTGGTGCACGACGCGGTGCGGTCCCTGGCCGAGCGGCGTCCCGACGAGTCGGCGTCCAAGGTCTTCGTCTGGCCGCAGGTCGCCCTGGGCCTCACCCTCACCGTCGGCACGGTCGTCTGCGCCGCCCTGTGGTTCTCCACGACCATGTCCTGGCTGGTCGCCGTCGTGAACGTCGCCGTCGCCCTCGCCGTCGGCACCAAGGCGCTGATCAGCACCGTGGGCACCGCGTACGAGACCGTCGAGCAGGTCACCGACGCCGAGGTCGCGGCGCTCGAGGACACCGACCTGCCGCGGTACACGATCCTCGTGCCGGTCTACAGAGAGGCCGGCATCGTCGGCCTGCTCATGCGCAACCTCGCCGCGCTGGACTACCCGCGCGAGAAGCTGGAGATCCTCCTGCTGCTGGAGGAGGACGACCCGGAGACGCTGAGCGCCGCCCTGGCCGCGGCCCCGCCGGACCTCGTCCGGATCGTCGTCGTCCCGCACTCGCTGCCCAAGACCAAGCCGCGGGCGTGCAACGTCGGCCTGGCGTTCGCCCGCGGTGAGTTCGTCGTCATCTACGACGCCGAGGACCGTCCCGATCCCGACCAGCTGAAGAAGTCGCTGATCGCGTTCCGCAAGGGCGGCGAGGACCTGGTGTGCGTGCAGGCCGCGCTGAACTACTTCAACGCGCGGGAGAACCTGCTGACCCGCATGTTCACCCTCGAGTACTCCTCGTGGTTCGACTACACCCTGGCCGGCCTGGACAAGCTGCGGCTGCCGATCCCGCTGGGCGGCACGAGCAACCACTTCCGCACCGACCTGCTCCGCCGGCTCGGTGGCTGGGACCCGTACAACGTCACCGAGGACGCCGACCTGGGCATCCGGGCCTCGGCCCGGGGGCACCGCGTCGCGGTCGTCAACTCGACGACCTACGAAGAGGCCAACATGGCCGTCGGCAACTGGATCCGGCAGCGCAGCCGCTGGATCAAGGGCTACATGCAGACGGTGCTGGTGCACACCCGGCACCCGCTCACGCTGGTCCGGACCGTGGGGCTGCGGCAGACCGCGGGCTTCGCGCTGCTCATCGGCGGCACCCCGCTGATGTTCCTGGCCACCCCGTGGCTGTACGCGCTGTTCCTCGCCGACCTGCTGGTGCCGGGCGTGATCGTCCCGGACCTGCCGGAGTGGCTCGCCCTCGTCAGCCTGGCCAACCTGCTGTTCGGCAACGGCGTGATCATCTACCTGTCGCTGCTGGCCGGCTTCAAGCGGCGCAGCTACGGCCTGGTGCCCTTCGCGCTGCTGTCGCCGCTGTACTGGCTGCTGCACTCGATCGCCTCGTACAAGGCCGCCTGGCAGCTGGTGACCAAGCCGTTCTACTGGGAGAAGACCCAGCACGGGCTCTCCGCCCACGTCCAGGGCCCGGGCGCCCCGGCCGCCGCGTCCGAGGGGACGGCGCGCTCCGGGGCGCCGGTGTCCGCGGACGTCGGCCGGCACGCCGCCGCCGACGTGCACGGGCGGGTGGCCTGGTCCGACATCGCACCGGAGGTGCAGCGGTGACCACGACCTCGCGGCCGGCGACCGGCCGGCCGGCTGCCACCTCGGCGGTGCGCCCACCCCGCGTCGACCTGCGGCGGGTGTTCCTCGTCTGCGGCCTGGTGCTGGCCGCCGAGATCCCCCTGATGCTGGTCATGGGCCGCTCGTGGGACGAGGCCCTGCTGCCCGGTTACGCGATCCTCATGGTGACCTTCGGGGCGGTCTTCTGCGTCGCCGCGGTGACCGTCGCCGGCTTCACCGCCGGTGCCGCCGCCGCGGGCCTGCTCGTGCTCGGCGTCGTCGGGCTGGTGCCGGTGCTCGCCGGCGCGGCCGTGCTCGCGCTGCTCTGCGGGATCGCCCCCGGGTGGGCGCGGGTCGAGGCGTGGCAGGCCGCCCGCTCGGTCGCGCTGACCGCCGGGGAGGAGGCCGGTGTCGCCCGCGCCGCGCTGCCGCTCACCGGCCGGCACCGGATGCGGGGCCCCCGCCAGCGGATCGTCTGGCGCGGTGACCGGGCGTTCGCCGCCTTCCTCGTCCTGGCCTTCCCCCCGTCGATCACCGCCCTGTCGCTGTGGTTCGTCGGGTGGGTCGCCTCGCGGTGAGGCCGGTCAGGCGGGCCGGAGCAACTCGGCCACCAGCGGGACCAGCGCCGAGAAGGCCTGACCGCGGTGACTCCGCGCGTCCTTCTCCGCCGGGGCCAGCTCGGCCGCGGTGACCTCCAGACCGTCGGGCTGGAACACCGGGTCGTAGCCGAACCCGTTGCCGCCGCGGGCCTCCCGCACCACCCGGCCGCGCCACGAGCGCTCCAGCACGTGCTCGGCACCGCTCGGCGTCACGACGGCGGCCGCGCAGACGAACGCCCCGCCGCGCCGCTCGTCGGGGACGTCGGCCAGCTGGCCCAGCAGCAGCGCGGTGTTGGCCGCGTCGTCCCCGTGCCGCCCCGACCAGCGGGCGCTGAGCACCCCGGGCATGCCGTTGAGCGCGTCGACGGTCAGCCCGGAGTCGTCGGCGACCGCGGGCAGGCCCGTGTACCGCACCGCCTCCCGCGCCTTGAGCAGCGCGTTCTCGGCGAACGTGACACCGGTCTCCGGCGCCTCGGGGTACTCCTCGACGTCCCGCAGGCCGACGACCTCCACCCCCGGGACGGCGCACTCCAGCAGCCGCTGCAGCTCGGCGAGCTTGCCGGGGTTGCGGGTGGCCAGCAGCAGCCGGGTGCTCACCGGGCTCCCTCCGACCGGGCCAGCGCCTCGGCCTGCAGCCGGCTCAGCTCGGCGCAGCCGCCCACGGCGAGGTCCAGCAGCGCGTCGAGCGTCGCCCGGTCGAAGACGCCGTTCTCCGCGGTGCCCTGCACCTCGACGAAGCTGCCGTCGCCGGTGCAGACGACGTTCATGTCGGTGCCGGCGCGGACGTCCTCCTCGTAGGCGAGGTCCAGCCGCGGCTGCCCGTCGATGACGCCGACGCTGACCGCGGCCACCGACTGCACGATCGCCTTGGGCCGGGCCAGCTTCTTCCGGGCACCGAGCCACGACACGGCGTCGGCCAGGGCCACGTAGGCCCCGGTGATCGCCGCGGTCCGGGTGCCGCCGTCGGCCTGCAGCACGTCGCAGTCGATCGCGATGCTGTTCTCCCCCAGCGCGGCCAGGTCGATGGACGCGCGCAGGGACCGCCCGATCAGCCGGCTGATCTCGTGGGTGCGACCGCCGATCCGGCCCTTGACCGACTCGCGGTCGCTGCGGGTGTGGGTGGCGCGCGGCAGCATCGAGTACTCGGCGGTCACCCAGCCCAGGCCCGAGCCCTTCCGCCAGCGGGGCACGCCCTCGGTCACGCTCGCCGCGCACAGCACGCGGGTGCGGCCGAACTCGACGAGCACCGAGCCCTCGGCGTGGTCCAGCCAGTTGCGGGTGATGCCCACCGGCCGGAGCTGGTCGGCCGCCCGGCCGTCGGGGCGGGTCTTCGCGGGGGTCGCCGTCACGTACGCCGACAGTAGTGCGCACCGGGCGGTTCCCGGTCGGCCCGGGCAGGATCGCGGGCATGCGATCGGAGCTGCGAGCGGTCCGCACCGGCGGCGTCCCCACCGTCGTCGACCTCACCGAGGAGTGCGCCGACTTCGTGCGCGCCGAGGCCGACGGGCTGCTGCACGTGTTCGTGCCGCACGCCACGGCCGGGGTCGCGATCATCGAGACCGGCTCGGGCAGCGAGGAGGACCTGCTGGCCCAGCTCGACGTCCTGCTCCCCCGGGACGACCGCTGGCGGCACCGGCACGGCAGCCGCGGGCACGGCCGCGACCACGTGCTGCCGGCGTTCGTGCCCCCGCACGCGAGCGTCCCGGTGCTGGAGGGACGGATGCAGCTGGGCACCTGGCAGCGGATCTGCCTCGTCGACACCAACGCCGACAACCCGCAGCGCCACGTGCGGCTGTCGTTCCTCTCCGGCTGACAGCTGCAGTTCACCCGACCCGCGTGCCGCGGAAGACGTAGCGGTTGAGGCTGAAGAAGTACTCCGGCCCGAGCGAGCGCAGGTCGCCGGCCCAGCCCTCGACGTCCTCCGCCGTCAGTCCGTTCCGGCCCACCACGAAGGCCGCGACCAGGTCGAGCAGGCCCGCGCTGAAGGCGCGCGGTCCGTAGCCGACGTCGAGCAGGGGCAGCACGCGGACGGGTTCCACCCGGAAACCGGCCCGTTCCAGGTGGCCGGCCAGCCGCACGGGCAGGTGCGGGTCGGCCAGGTGCTGCTCCCACGCCTCCAGCACGCGCGCCGTCCGGACACGGTCGCGCGAGTGCCAGACGACCGAGTCCCAGTCGGTGTCCAGGACGAGGACCCGGCCCCCCGGCCGCAGCACGCGCCACAGCTCTGCGACCGCCGCCGCGACGTCCTCGACGTACTCGAGCACCTGGGTCGAGACGGCGACGTCGAACGTGGCGTCGGCGTACGGGAGGGCGACCGCGTCGGCGCACCGCAGCTCGACCGGCGCGGCTCCCTCCGCCGTCGCCCGCCGGCCCGCGAGGGCGAGCATGCTCTCGCTGGTGTCGACGCCGCAGACGCGCCCGGTCGGCCCGACGGCCCGTGCCAGGTCGGCGGCGAGCAGCCCGGGACCGACGCCGACGTCGAGCACCCGCTCCCCCGGACGCAGGGCCAGCAGCTCCACGACCGCGCGGCGCTGCTCCACCAGGGCGTCGCCCGTGTAGGCCTCCTCGAGCCGGCGCGACGCCTCGTCGTCGTAGTGCAGAGGGCCAGCCATGGCCGTCTCCTCCCGGTGCGGCCGGACGGACCGACTGTGGCCCTCCGCCCCCGCGGTGGCCAGCCCGTTCCCGACGACCCGTCGCGCGGGTCCACCCCGGCACCCCGTGGAGTCCGGTCGGGAGGACACGGCAGGATGCCGGACATGACCGACACCGACAGCAGCACCGACTCGGCCCCCGTCCGCCTCGCCCCCGGCGACCCGGCGCCCGAGTTCACGCTGCCCGACGCGGACGGCACCCCGGTCTCCCTCGCCGACCACCGCGGACGCCGGGTGATCGTCTACTGCTACCCCGCTGCCCTCACCCCCGGCTGCACCACCCAGGCCGTCGACTTCACCGCCTCGGCGGGGGAGCTCGCCGAGGCCGGGCTGGACATCATCGGCATCTCGCCGGACCCGCCGGAGAAGCTGCTGCGGTTCCGCGAGAAGGAGAGCCTGAACATCACCCTGGTCTCCGACGTCGACAAGCAGGTGCTCACGGCCTACGGCGCGTTCGGGCCGAAGAAGCTCTACGGCAAGGAGGTCATCGGCGTGATCCGCTCGACCTTCATCGTCGACGCCGACGGCCGCATCGAGAAGGCGTCCTACAACGTCAAGGCCACCGGGCACGTGGCCAAGCTGCGCCGGGAGCTCGGCCTGGCCTGAGGCCGGCAGCCGGGTGACGTCGAGGTGGGAGCAGAGATCCCGCCGGACTCCGGTGCCGCCGGGTCTTGCGGTGTCCTCCTCGCTCTTGCGGTGCGGCAACGCCGCCGGAGCGTGCGCAACACCGCGAGAGCACCACTCCCAGCACGGCTCTCGGCGGTGCGCTCGTGTCCGAGGGGCGCGGCCTGCGCGCCTCAGGTGCCGGAGGGCCCCGTCGCGGGCGCCGGATCCGGCTCCGGCGCCCGCGGCCCCGGCACCGCACCCGCCTCCCGGCGCAGCCGGAGCCGGGCCGAGCTGTTGCCCGCGAGCGGCACGACCCGGCCGGCGGCGGCGAGCCCGGCCTCCGGCACGTCGCTGTAGATGGCCTCGTACTCCCCCGCGCGCACCAGGTACGTCTCGTGCCAGATGCCGGTCCGCCCCTGCGGATCGCGCCGGAACCACTCCAGCCAGGTCGGCCGGTGCAGGTCGCCGGGGTCCCGGGCGAAGGCCTCCAGGTGCTCGAAGGAGCGCCAGTACTGGATCACGGTCAGCCCTGACATCCGGTAGCCGAGCAGCCCCTTCTCCGGCCGGCGCACCAGCTCCGCGAGCATCGCCTGCATGCCCCGCCGCCGGCCACCGAGGTCGCGCAGGCTCTGCAGCACCCGCCACGGGGTGTTGAGCCGCGCCCCGATGACGAAGACGACGAAGTCGCCGTCGATCTCGGCGCCGAAGCGACCGCGGTGGATGCGCGCCATCGGACTCCCTCCCGCCTGCCGGGCCGCTGCCCGTCGACGGCTCATGCTCGACCGCTCCGGCCGGCCGGGACACCCCCGCGCCCCGCCACCCCGCGCGCCGGGACCGTGCACCGCGCGCGGCGCCGCGGTGCGTGACCGCGACCGCCGTCGGGTTCACGCCCGCCACGTGCCCGGCCGGGGCCGGCCGACCGGACCGCACGGGTGGCCGGGCTCCCACGGGAACGTGCCGTCGCGCGAGGGCCAGGTCAGCTGGTACGCCGGGACGGACTCCTCGGCCGGACGCCGGTAGGAGCGGTTGGCCGAGTACAGGATCTCGCCGGGGTTGGGGCACACCTCGACGAACAGCCGCCCCGGCCGGTCCACCAGGGCGACGAACTCCCCCGCCACCAGCGCCCGCCCTCCGAGCACCAGCGCGGCGACGTCGTCGAGCGGGCGGCGCGTGGCCCCCGGGCCGAGCCCGACCACGACCAGCTCCGGGTGCCCCAGCCCGAACAGCCCGACGGTGTAGCCGAAGGCGGGCTCGTCGGGCGACTCCCCCTCGCCGACGTACTGCACGGCCCAGCGGTTCTCGCGGATGAGGGTGGTGAGGTGGGCGTCCTCCTGGTCGAGCCAGGCGATGGTCTGCGGGTCGGTCGTCATGCCCGGGAGTCTGCGCCGGGGCCCGGACGTCGCGCCGGGACCGGCTGCGCCGGCTGTGGACGGCGGCGCTCCCTGTGGAGCGCTCGCCGGAGTGTCAGTCCCCCTCCTCCGCCCGGCGGGCGCGGGCCCGGCGGCGCCCCTCGTGCATCGCCTGCACGCGGGCGACCGGGATGGTGTGGCCCTCGGCGACGAGGTCGGCCGGCAGCTCCTGCGGTTCCGGCAGCAGCGCCGTCCACGGGTCGCCGTCCCCCAGCCGCTGCGCCGCCGTCCGGACGGTGACGTCGCCCGGCCGCACCGCCGGCAGGTCCTCCCACGACACCGGGGCCGACACGGGCAGCCCGGGCCGCACCCGCGGGCTGTAGGCGGCGACGATCGTCGACGCGTAGGACCGCGTGGAGTCCAGGAAGACGCGGTCGTGCCGATCGGACTTGATGTAGGCGGTGGTCGCGACGTCCGGGTCCAGTCGCTCGGCCCGCACCGCCAGCGCCCGGGTCGCGGCCGCGGCGTCGTCGGCGCGGGCGCCGCGCACCGGGACCACGACGTGCACGCCCTTGGAGCCGCTGGTCTTCACCGCCCCGGCCAGCCCGGCGTCGGCCAGCGCCTGCCGGACCAGGTGGGCCGCCCGCACCACCACGTCGAAGCCGGCACCCTCGGGCGGGTCGAGGTCCAGGACGATGCCGGTCGGCTCGTCCCCGCCGGCCGGGACGAACGGGACGTGGAACTCCACCGCCCGCTGGTTGGCCAGCCACAGCAGGGTCCGGCGGTCGTCGCAGAGCACCTGGTGCACCTCGCGGTGCGCCCCCTGGGACCAGACCGCCACCGTGCGCACCCACTCGGGCGCGCCCTTCGCCACGTTGCGCTGCATGAACGGCTGCTGGCCCGGCCGGACCCGCATCACCGACAGCGGACGCCCGGCCAGCAGCGGGACGAGCCGGTCGGCGAACGCGTCGAGGTGGTCGACGAGGTCGCCCTTCGTCACGTCCAGCCCGTCGCCCAGCGGCGCGTCCAGGCTGGTCAGCCGGACGCCGTCCCGTTCGTCGTCGACCACCGGCCCACCGTGCCCGCCGACGCACCGCCGGGCAACACCTACACGTCGTAGGTGGCGCCGGGCTGCACGAGCTCGCTGGCCGGGAACACCGCCTGCGCGTCGGCCAGCTGCACCTCCCGGTCGATCCAGGGCGGCACGTGGGTCAGCAGCAGCCGCCCGGCCTGCGCGGCCGCGGCGTGCTCACCGGCCTCCCGGCCGCTGAGGTGCAGAGCCGGCGGCAGGTCCGGGACGTCGGGGTGCGCGGCCTCGGCCAGCAGGACGTCGACACCGCTGGCCAGCCGGACGACGGCGTCGCTCGCGCCGGTGTCCCCGGTGTAGACCAGCGACCGGCCGTCGGCGTCCAGACGGATGGCGTAGCACTCGACCGGGTGCGCGGTGCGAACCAGCTCGGCGGTGAACGGCCCCAGCTCCAGCCGGCCCGCGCCGACGGGCACGAAGTCGAAGACGTCGGTCAGCCCCTCGCCGTCCATGTCGTAGGCCAGGGCCAGCCGGCGCTCGGCACCCACCGGCGCGTACATCGGCACCAGCTGCCGCGTGGAGCGCCCCGAGTAGCGGTGCCAGACCACGAACGGCGCGACGTCCAGGCAGTGGTCGGCGTGCAGGTGCGACAGGAACACCGCGTCGACGGTGGCCGGGTCGGCCAGCCCCTGCAGCACGCCGAAGGACCCGTTGCCGAGGTCGAGGAGCAGCCGGAAGCCGTCGTGCTCGACGAGGTAGCAGGACGCGGGCGACTGCGGCCCGGGGCCGCTGCCGGAGCAGCCGACGATCGTGAGCCTCACGCGGCGTCCCGCGGGCGGTCGACTGTCCCAGGCACGCAGGTCAGGCTAGCGGGGAACGCCGGGAGACGGCGCTCACGCCCCGAGCAGGACCCGGCTCAGGCCCACAGCGGGAGCCGGCTCAGGCCCACAGCTGCCCCTCCAGCGCGGAGGTGGCCTCCTCCAGCGTGCCGGCGTAGGCGCCGGTGGACAGGTACTTCCAGCCGCCGTCGCAGACGATGAAGACGATGTCGGCCTTGCGTCCGGCCGCCACCTCCTTGTCCGCGATGCCGAGCGCGGCGTGCAGGATCGCGCCGGTCGAGATGCCGGCGAAGATGCCCTCCTGCTCGACCAGCTCGCGGGTGCGCCGGACGGCGTCCTGCGGGCCGACGGAGAACCGGGAGTCCAGCAGCGAGGCGTCGTAGAGCTCCGGCACGAAGCCCTCGTCGATGTTGCGCAGCCCGTAGACCAACTCGCCGTACCGGGGCTCGGCGGCGATCACCCGCACCTCGGGCTTCTTCTCGCGCAGGTAGCGGGAGACGCCCATGAGCGTGCCGGTGGTGCCCAGGCCGGCGACGAAGTGGGTGATCGAGGGCAGGTCGGCCAGGATCTCGGGGCCGGTGCCGGTGTAGTGCGCCTCGGCGTTGGCCGGGTTGCCGTACTGGTACAGCATCACCCAGTCGTCGTGCTCGGCCGCGAGCCCCTTGGCGACGGCGACCGCCTGGTTGGAGCCGCCGGCCGCCGGGGAGCTGATGATCTGCGCGCCGTACATCTCCAGCAGCTGACGCCGCTCGATCGAGGTGTTCTCCGGCATCACGCAGATCAGCCGGTAACCCCGCTGGCGGGCGACCATCGCCAGCGAGATCCCGGTGTTGCCGCTGGTCGGCTCGAGGATGGTGTCGCCCGGCTTGAGCTTCCCCTCCTTCTCGGCCGCCTCGATCATCGAGATCGCCGCGCGGTCCTTGATGGAGCCGGTGGGGTTGTGGTCCTCCAGCTTGGCCCACAGCCGGACGTCAGGGGTCGGCGACAGGTTCGGCAGCCCCACCAGCGGGGTGTTGCCGAGCGAGTCGACGAGGGAGGCGAAGCGGGCCATGGGGGGTGCTCTTCCGGGGGAGACGGGTGCGGGGCGGGAGCTGAGCGGGCGCTCAGCAGCCGCCGGCGACCGCCGGGAGGATCGTGACGGAGTCGCCGTCCTTGACCTGGGTGTCGAGCGCACCGGTGAAGCGGACGTCCTCGTCGTTGACGTAGACGTTGACGAAGCGGTGCAGCTTGCCCTCCTCGGTGACGAGGCGGTTCTTCAGGCCGGGGTGCTTGGCGTCGAGGTCGTCGACGAGCGCGCCCAGGGTGTCACCGGTGCCCTCGACGGTCTTGTTGCCGCCGGTGTGGGTGCGCAGGATGGTCGGGATCCGGACCTCGATGGCCATGGCGTGCTGTTCTCCTCTGGAGCGGGGGGTGGCGGGCCCGCCGGCCTGCGGCGGGTCGTGCGTCTGGACGGGGAACGCCCGTGCGCCGCGGGGCATTCCGGCGGGCGGCCCCGTCGGCCCTCCTGCAGGGTCCCGAAGCGGGGGCAGGAGGGTCCCTGTCTCAGTCGTAGACGACGGTGGTCGGCGAGTGGCCGAACAGGTAGGACTCGACGACCTCGACGTCCTCCTCGCTCACCTCGCCGTCGACGATGCGGAAGCTGCGGAACTCGACGTCGTCACCGGCCAGGCCGGTCTGCGCACCGTGGTGCCGCGTCGAGACCAGCACGTAGTGCGCGTTGGGCTCGGACGCGTAGCTGATGTCGGTACGCGACGGGTACGCCTCGGTGGCGGTGTGCGAGTGGTAGATGACCACCGGCTCCTCGTCCCGGTCGTCCATCTCCCGGTACAGCTTCAGCAGGTCAGCGGAGTCAAACTCGTAGAACGTGGGCGACCGCGCGGCGTTGAGCATCGGGATGAAGCGCTCGGGGCGGTCGCTGCCCTCGGGGCCGGCGACGACACCACAGGCCTCGTCCGGGTGGTCTTCCCGGGCGTGGGCCACGATGGCGTCGTAGGTCGCGCGGTCGATGCGCAGCACAGGTCCAGTCTAGAAGGCCGTCGTCCCCCCACCGCTCGCGGGCTCGGGGCGGTGCCCGGACGGGGCCGCCAGTACCGTGCCGGACCGTGGTCCTCGGAGTGCTGCTGGTCGTCGGTGTCCTGGTCGTCGCGGCACCGGCCCTGGTCCTCGGGATCGGCGGCCTGCGCCGCCGCAGCGGGCACTACAGCAGCGACGTCGGGGCCGACCGGGCCTCGCTGGTGCTGCTGGTCTCGATCCGGCTGCTCACCCTGCTGCTGATGGGCGCCCTGTCGCTGGTCGTCCTCGTCTCCACGGTCGGGGCGATGCTCCGCGACGTGGAGCTGCACGGCATGGTCTACGTCTTCTTCGTCCTCGACCTGCTCCTGGCCGTGCTGGTCCTGCTCACGTTCGGCCGGCGCGACCGGCGACGAGCGCGTCGACGAGCGAACCCTGCAGGCCGGTGAGCCAGTAGTAGACGGCCAGCTGCTGGCCCTCCTCGGACGAGAGGTCCTCCGGGGGCTCGCTGTCGGCCTCGATCCCGAGCCGGGTCCCCATCGCCAGGCGCAGGTCGTTGGTGGTGCGCAGCCAGGCCTGCGCCTGCTCGGGGTCCAGCCGGACGGCGCCGCCGTCTGGGGGCAGCGTGGCCCGCACCGTGGCGAGGTCGTCGCTCTTGCCCGACGCCAGGCCCTCGCGGGTCAGCTCCCGGTACTCGTCGGCCAGCGCCCGGTCTCCCCGGTGCCCGTCGGGGAACAGTCGCAGCAGGACGGGGTCGGAGCCCACGTCGGCCGCGTCGGCGTCCAGCAGCTGCTCCAGCTGGTCGAGCAGCAGCCCGACGATGCTGACCTCGGCCTCGTTGAGCCGGGCGACGCACTCGTCGCCACGGCGGCGGAAGGGCTTCACCTGCTCACGTGTCCCGCTGGAAGCTGGCCCACAGCCCGTAGGCGTGCAGCCGGTTGGTGTCGTGCTCCATCCGCTCGCGGGGCCCGGAGCTCACGATCGCCTTGCCCTCGTGGTGCACCTCGAGCATGAGCGCGGTCGCCGTCGCCTCGTCGTAGCCGAACAACTCCTGGAACACGTAGGTGACGTAGGTCATCAGGTTCACCGGGTCGTCCCAGACGATCGTCACCCAGGGTCGGTCGAGATCGGCGTGCTCCTCGACCGTGGTCTCCGGCGTCCGTGTCGGCGCTAGTGGTCCGCCCACTCCCCCACCTTAGGACGCCGCCGCTCGACGGGTCGCCCCCGCCGCAGCCGCCTACGCTCCGGAGCCATGTCGACGGGTCCAGCCCTGCTCACCGACCGGTACGAACTCACGATGGTCGCCGCCGCCCTCGCCGACGGGACCGCCCACCGCGACTGCGTCTTCGAGGTGTTCGCCCGCCGGCTGCCGCACGGCCGCCGGTACGGCGTCGTCGCCGGCACGGCCCGGCTGCTGGAGGAGCTCCCCCGGTTCCGCTTCTCCGACGAGGACCTCGCCACCCTGCGAGACCAGGGGCTCACCGACGCGCGACTGCTCGACTGGCTGGCCGACTTCGCCTTCAGCGGGGACGTCGACGGCTACGCCGAGGGCGAGTTCTTCTTCCCCGGCTCGCCCGTGCTGACCGTGCGCGCCCCGTTCGCCGAGGGGGTGCTGCTGGAGACGCTGATCCTGTCGGTCCTCAACCACGACAGCGCGATCGCCTCCGCCGCGGCCCGCATGGTCGCCGCGGCGTGCGAGCGGCCGTGCATCGAGATGGGCTCGCGGCGCACCCACGAGGAGGCCGCCGTCGCCGCGGCCCGCGCCGCGCACCTGGTCGGCTTCGCGTCGACGTCCAACCTCGAGGCCGGCCGGCGCTACGGCGTCCCCACCACGGGGACCAGCGCGCACGCCTTCACGCTCCTGCACGACGACGAGGCCTCTGCCTTCCGCGCCCAGATCGCCACCCTCGGGGTCGGCACGACCCTGCTGGTCGACACCTACGACGTCGACCAGGGCATCCGGACGGCGGTCGAGGTGGCCGGCCCCGAGCTGGGCGCCATCCGGCTGGACTCCGGTGACCTGCCCACGCTGGCGACGCACGCCCGCGAGCTGCTGGACTCCCTCGGCGCGACCCGCACCCGGATCATCGTGACCAGCGACCTCGACGAGTTCGCCATCTCCGGGCTCATGGCGGCACCGGTGGACGGCTACGGCGTCGGGACGTCGCTGGTGACCGGGTCGGGGGCACCGACGGCCGGCATGGTCTACAAGCTGGTGGAGCGCGACGGCGTCCCGGTGGCGAAGCGGTCCGAGGGGAAGAACTCCGTGGGCGGCCGCAAGCACGCCGTCCGCCGGCACGACACCGACGGGACGGCGACCGCCGAGGTCATCTGCAGCGGCCCGATCCCGCCGGAGGACGGCGACCGGCAGCTGGTCGTGGAACTCGTGCGCGGTGGCCGGGTGTGCGACCCCCTGTCGCCCCGCGAGGCCCTCGCCGCGGCCCGCGCCCACCACGCGCGCGTGAAGGAGGCCCTGCCGCAGGAGGCGTGGGCGCTGTCGCGCGGCGACTGCGCGATCGAGACGGTCACGGCCTGAGGAGGGAACGGCGATGACCCGAGCACTGGTGGTGGTCGACGTGCAGAACGACTTCTGCGAGGGCGGCAGCCTCGCCGTGGCCGGCGGGGAGGCGGTGGCCGGTGCCATCACCGAGCACGTGCGCCGGCACGCGGGGGACTACGCCCACGTCGTGGCGACCCGCGACCACCACATCGACCCCGGCCACCACTTCGCCGCGGCGCCCGACTTCGTCCAGACCTGGCCGCGGCACTGCGTCGTCGGCACCGACGGCGTGGAGCTGCACCCCCGACTGGACCGCGAGCCGATCGAGGCGGTGTTCGACAAGGGCGAGTACGCCGCCGCCTACTCCGGCTTCGAGGGCGCCGCCGACGGCGTGCGCCTGGCGGACTGGCTGCGCGCGCACGAGGTGGACGACGTGGACGTCGTCGGCATCGCGACCGACCACTGCGTGCGCGCCACCGCCCTGGACGCCGTCCGTTCGGGGTTCGCCACCCGGGTGCTGCTGCCGCTCACCGCGGGCGTGACCGCGGAGACCACCGCGGCCGCCCTCGACCAGCTGCGCGCCGCCGGCGTCGAGCTGGAGGGGACCGTCCACCGGGCCGGCTGAGCGGGGGAACGGACGCCCGGTCGCAGGGACACGAGCAGCGGCTCCACGGCGCCGGGGACGGCACCTGGCCGCGGTGTCGTCCGGAGGACGACGGTGTCACCGCGTCACGGCACCGCGTCGAGGACCTCGTCCCTGGTGAAGCCGAGCACCTGCAGGACGGCGTCCAGGTAGGGCTGGTTGAGGGCGGTGTGCGCCTGCTCGCGCACGTACGGCTTCGCGTTGAACGCGATGCCCAGCCCGGCCGCGTTGAGCATGTCGAGGTCGTTGGCGCCGTCCCCCACCGCCACGGTCTGGTCCAGCGGGATGCCGTACTCGTCGGCGAAGCGGGCCAGCGCGCGGGCCTTGCCGGCGCGGTCGACGATCTCCCCCACCAGCCCCCCGGTGAGCCGCCCGTCGGCCACCTCGAGGGTGTTGGCCGCGGCGAAGTCCAGCCCGAGCTCGGCGGCCAGCGGGTCGGTGATCTGGGTGAAGCCGCCGCTGACGATGCCGCACCGGAAGCCCAGCCGCTTCAGGGTGCGGATCAGGGTGCGCGCCCCCGGGGTCAGCACGAGGTGCTCGCGCACCTCGTCGAGCACGCTCACCGGCAGCCCGGCCAGGGCACCGACACGGGCCCGCAGCGACTCGGCGAACTCCAGCTCGCCGTTCATGGCGGCGGCGGTGATGCGGGCGACCTCGGAGGCGCGCCCGGCGCGGGCGGCGAGCTCGTCGATGACCTCGCCGCGGACGAGCGTGGAGTCGACGTCCAGCACGATCAGCCGCTTGCTGCGGCGGGCCAGGCCCACCTGCTCCACGGCGATGTCGGCACCGGTGGCGGCGGCGACGGAGGCGAGGGCGGTCCGCAGCTCGGTGGACTCCGCGCCCGACACGGTGAGCTCGAAGCTGGTGACCGGGTAGTCCGACAGCCGGCGGATGGCGTCGATGTTGCCGCCGATGCCGGCGATCGCCGAGGCGGCACCGGCCACCGCGGCGGGCGGGACGGGGCGGCCGAGGACGATCACGTGGTGCGCCCGGCCGGCCGGGCGGCCCTGCTCGTCGATGGCGTCGACCTGCACCTGCATGCCCGTCGCGTCCGCGACCTCCGCGGCCAGCCGCCGCAGCCGGGCCTGGAACGCCGTCTCGTCCACGGCACCGCCGCCGTCGAGCGCGACGGCCGTGACCTCCACGCCGAGCACCAGCTGCCCGTGGACGACGACCTGCTCGACGTCGGCCACCTCGATCGCCCGCCGGCCGTCCGCGGCCTCGGCGAGGGCGGTGAACAGCCGCGCCGTGACACCCGGGTGGTCGACCCCGGTGACGGTCAGCAGCGCCCGAGGGGGCGCTCCGGAGGGGTCCGACGGCGTCCGGTGGATGGGGTCGTGCAGCACGGCGCCATCGTGCCCCACCGGCTCGCGGCGACCGTGGCCCGCCCCGGACGCGGCGACGCCCCGCCGGCCGGTGGCCGACGGGGCGTCGCGGGCGTCCCTGCAGGGACGGGGTTCAGCTGGGGTCGGGGTCGTTCGGCCCCTGCCGCCGGCCCTCGGTGAGACCGAGGTTGCTGACTCCGGCGTACGGCTCGTGCCGCTTGCCGGCGTGCGCCTCGGCCTGCAGACGGTCGAGCAGGTGCGGGTAGTGCGCCTCGAACGCCGGCCGCTCCGAGCGGATCTTCGGGATCTCCACGAAGTTGTGCCGCGGCGGCGGCGAGGACGTCGCCCACTCCAGCGAGTTGCCGTGGCCCCAGGGGTCGTCGCGGACGGCGAGCCGGCCGAACCGCCACGACTTGAAGACGTTGTACAGGAACGGGATCGTCGAGGCGCCGAGCACGAACGAGAAGATCGTGGAGATCGTGTTCAGCGTGGTGAACCCGTCGGTGGGCAGGTAGTTGACGTACCGGCGCGGCATGCCCTCGTTGCCCAGCCAGTGCTGGACCAGGAACGTGCCGTGGAAGCCGATGAACGTCAGCCAGAACTGCAGCTTGCCCAGCCGCTCGTCGAGCATCCGGCCGCACATCTTGGGGAACCAGAAGTAGATGCCGGCGTACGCGGCGAACACGACGGTGCCGAAGACCACGTAGTGGAAGTGCGCGACGACGAAGTACGAGTCGGAGACGTGCCAGTCCAGCGGCGGGCTGGCCAGCAGGACGCCGGTCAGGCCGCCGAGGAGGAACGTGACCATGAAGCCGATGGAGAACAGCATCGGCGTCTCGAAGGTCAGCTGGCCGCGCCACATGGTGCCGATCCAGTTGAAGAACTTGATGCCGGTCGGCACGGCGATCAGGTAGGTCAGGAACGCGAAGAACGGCAGCAGCACCGCACCGGTCGCGTACATGTGGTGCGCCCACACCGTCAGCGACAGGCCACCGATGGCCAGGGTCGCGAAGACCATGCCCTTGTAGCCGAACAGCGGCTTGCGGCTGAACACCGGGATGATCTCGGTGATGATGCCGAAGAACGGCAGCGCGATGATGTAGACCTCGGGGTGCCCGAAGAACCAGAACAGGTGCTGCCACAGCAGCGCCCCGCCGTTCTCCTCGGAGTAGACCAGCGCGCCCAGGTTCCGGTCGGCCAGCAGCGCCAGCAGCGCGGCGGTGAGGATCGGGAAGGCCAGCAGGATCAGCACGCTGGTGACGAGCGCGTTCCAGGTGAAGATCGGCATCCGGAACAGGGTCATGCCGGGCGCCCGCAGGCAGACGATCGTGGCGGTGAAGTTGACGCCACCGAGGATCGTGCCCAGACCGCTGACGGCCAGGCCGGTGATCCACAGGTTGCCGCCGGCGCCGGGGCTGTTCGTGACGTCCGACAGCGGGGTGTAGGCGGTCCACCCGAAGTCGGCCGCACCACCCGGGGTGAGGAAGCCCGACAGCGCGACGATCGACCCGAGCAGGAACAGCCAGTAGGAGAAGGCGTTCAGCCGCGGGAAGGCGACGTCGGGGGCGCCGATCTGCAGCGGCATGATCAGGTTGCCGAAGGCGAAGAACAGCGGCGTCGCGAACATCAGCAGCATCACCGTGCCGTGCATGGTGAACAGCTGGTTGTACTGCTCCGGGGAGAGGAACTGCAGGCCCGGCTGGGCCAGCTCTCCACGGATGAGCATGGCCATCAGCCCACCCAGCAGGAACCATGCGAACGAGGTGGCCAGGTACATGAGGCCGATGGTCTTGTGGTCGGTGGTCCGCAGCAGATTCGAGAGCCGCGAACCCTTCTCGACCTCGTGAGCCGGGCTCGGCCGGCTCACGATCGGCGCCGGTGCGATCGTCACGGCCGCGAGCTTAGACGGTGACCCACCGGCGTCTCCTCCCGACGGTGGAGGCGCGCCGCACACCACCGGTGAGTGCACTGTGTCCCAGCGCACACCCGTGGCCCGGCGGCACCGCGGCGGGCCCGTCAGCCGGCCCGCTCCCAGCTCGTCACGTCGACCGACACCGTCACCGGAGACCGCTCCGGGAGCCGGGCGACGGCGGCGGCCAGCGCCCCGGGCGCGAGGTGGCGCGCGTGCGGACCCATGCCGACGAGCGTCGTGACGGCGGCCCGGTCCAGCTCCAGCCGCTCCCGGTGGTCCGCGGCCGCGACCGGCCGCAGGTGCGGCTCGAGCGTCGCGGCGAGCCGCCGGCCCTTCTCCGGGTCGACCCGCAGCAGCCCCAGCGGCCCGACCAGCTCCGTCAGGTGGTCGGCGGCGGGGGTGACGACCACCAGCCGGCCGCCGGGCCGCAGCGCCCGCGCGATCTCCGGCCCGTTGCGGGGGGCGAAGACGACGAGCACCCGGTCGACGGCGGCGTCCCGGACGGGGAGCCGCGCCCAGGCGTCGGCGACGACGGCGACCGCCCGCGGGGAGGCACCCGCCGCCCGCCGGGCCGCGTACCGGGAGGAGTCGAGGACCACGCCGACCGCGTCCGGCAGGCGGTCGAGGACGCCGGCCAGGTGCTGCCCGGTGCCCCCGCCCAGGTCGAGCAGGGTCGTCGGGGGCCCGTCGTCCCCGGTGGCGACGGCGTCGGCCAGGGCGCCGGTGATGCCGGCGTAGTGCCCGGCGGCCAGGAAGGCGACCCGGTCGGCGACCATCGCCGCCGAGTCGCCGGACGGCGGCACGTGCCCGGGCGGCAGCAGCGTGACGTGCCCCTGCCGGGCGCGGTCGAAGGAGTGGCCCGCGGGGCAGCGCAGGCCGGCGTCGCCGGGCAGGGGCGTCAGGGACCCGCCGCACACCGGGCAGGCCAGCAGGTCGACCGCGCGCGAGGGCCAGGGACGGCGGGCGCTCACGGCGTCGGCACCGCGGCACCGGGCCGGGGCGCCGCCGGGCGCGCCTCGGCCACCCGGCCGGGCACGACGCCGACCGCCAGGGCCGCGGCGACGGCGCCGGCGGCGAAGGCCGCCGGGTACCCGGCGCCGCCCTCGACGAGCAGCGCGGCCAGCGGCACGGTCGCCGCCGCCGACAGGTTCTGGGCGGTGTTGTGGGCCCCCAGCGCGCGACCGGCCCAGGCGGCCCCGGCGTGCTCGGCCACCGAGGTGAAGGCCACCCCGTTGGGGCTCACGGTGACGACCGCGGCGAGGACGACGGCGGCCGCGGCGGCGGCCGGGCCCAGCGCCGAGGGGGTCAGCGCGGCGGCGACGGCCAGCGCGGCGACGACGGCGGCGACCGCGAGCGCGATGAGCCGCAGCGGACCCAGCCGGCTGCCCACCCGGTCCGACCAGACGCCGGCGCCCAGCCGCGCGGCCGCGCCGCCCGCCTGGGTGACCGCCAGCAGCGTGCCGGCCGCAGCCGCGGTCCACGCGGCGTCGCGGACGAGGAAGTCGAAGGCGAACGCCCCCACCACGAACTGCGGGACCACCAGCAGCGTGCTGGCCGCGTGCACCCGCCACAGCACCGGGGACCGGTAGGGCGAGGCCGGCCGCGGCGCCCCGGCCACCACCGGCGGCCGGGCCGGGTCCCGCACGAGCGCGCCGATCAGGACGGCGGTGACCGCGCAGCCCGCGGCGAGAGCGGCGAACGCCCGCCCGGTGCCACCCTCGGCCAGCCGCGGCAGCAGCAGGGCCGCGAGGCCCACCCCGAGCGGCTGCCCCGCCTGCCGGATGCCCATGGCCAGCCCCCGCTGCCGCGCGGGGAACCAGCCGAGCACCAGACGCCCGCTGGCCGCGTGCACCGAGGCACTGCCGGCACCGGCGAGCAGCAGCCACAGACCCACCGCGACCGGCGTCCCCCCCAGCGCCGCCCCGGTGAGGGCGACCGCGGCGACGGTCAGGCCCGCGGTCAGCACCACCCGCTCGCCGTACCGGTCGGCGGCGGCCCCCCAGGCCAGGAGGCTGAGGACCAGGCCCACCGCGGGCGCGCTGACCAGCAGCCCGATGGCGGTCAGGCTCAGGCCCTCCTCGCGCAGGGCGACGGTGAGGAAGGGCAGGCCGTTCTGGGCGGCGCAGGCGGCGACCAGCCCGGCGAGGCCCACCCCGAGGTGGCGCCAGCGCGCCCTCGACGCGTCGTCCTCCGTCACCTCGGGACCGGGTGGAACGTCACGTCGCGCAGCGCGCCGTCGGCGGCCACCGCGGTGACGAAGGTGCCGTGCGGCTGCCGGCGCCGGTCGGTCGGCGACCCGGGGTTGAGCAGCCGCATCCCGGTGTCGGTGGTGGTGTCCCAGGGGATGTGGCTGTGCCCGAAGACGAGCAGGTCGGTGTCGGGGAACCGGGCGGCGCACCGGGCCTCGCGGCCCTTCCGGTCGCCGGTCTCGTGGACGACGGCCAGCCGGATCCCCTCGACCTCGGCGCGGGCCACCTCCGGCAGCCGCTCGCGCAGGGCCCCGTGGTCGTTGTTGCCGTACACCGCGACCAGCCGCCGGCACCGCTCCTCGAGCCGGTCCAGCAGTGCGACGTCCACCCAGTCCCCCGCGTGCACGACGACGTCGGCCTCGTCGATCGCCGCCCACAGGGAATGAGGTAGGTCACGCGCACGCTTGGGGACGTGCGTGTCCGAGGTGAACACCAGGGAGAGCGGCACGCGGACATGGTCCCAGGCGGTTACCTTGCGGAGCGCCCGACGACCGGGTTCTCCCCGTACGACCTCCTGAGGACCTCTCCATGACTGACCCCACGTCCACGCGCGCCTCCGGCGCCGGCCACGTCGGCGAGGAGCCGTACCCGAGGCGGTGGCTGGCCCTGGGGGTCATCGCACTGACCGTCCTCCTGGTCATCCTCGACGCCACCATCGTCAACATCGCCCTGCCGGCCGTCTCGGCCGACCTGCAGATCAGCGCCGCCAGCCAGCAGTGGATCGTCACCGCATACACGCTGACCTTCGGCGGCTTCCTCCTGCTCGGCGGCCGGATCGCCGACTTCTGGGGCCGCAAGCGCACCTATCTCGTCGGCGCGGCCGGCTTCGCCGTCGCCTCGGCGCTGGGCGGGATCGCGCAGAACGAGGCGATGCTCTTCGCCGCCCGCGCGCTGCAGGGGGCCTTCGGCGCGCTGCTGGCGCCCGCCTCGCTGGCCCTGCTGACCGTGCTCTTCACCGACGCCAAGGAGCGGGCGAAGGCCTTCGCCGTCTACGGCGCGATCGCCGGCGGCGGCTCGGCCGTGGGCCTGCTGCTCGGCGGCGTGCTCACCGAGTACGCCGACTGGCGCTGGTGCTTCTGGGTGAACCTGCCGGTGGCCGTCGTCGCCATCGTGGCGGCCATCCCGATCGTCCCGGAGAGCCGGGCGCCGGGTGACACCAGCTACGACATCCCCGGCGCGGTCCTGGTGACCGCGGGCATCGCGTCGTTCGTCTACGGGTTCACCCAGGTCGCCGAGAAGTCGCAGGAGAACGCGGCCGCCGGCAACCCCGACAGCGGCTGGACCGACCCGGCCGCGCTGGCGTTCATCGTCGTCGGCGTGCTGCTGGTCGCGGCGTTCGTCGTCCTGGAGCTGCGGACCCGCAACCCGTTGCTGCCGATGCGCATCGTCCTCGACCGCAACCGGGGCGGGGCGTACCTGACCTCGACGCTGGTGGGTGCCGGCCTGATCGGCGCCTTCTTCTTCCTGAGCCTCTACTTCCAGCAGGTGCTCCAGTACAAGCCGGTGCACGCCGGCATCGCCTCGCTGCCGGTGACCCTCGGCGTGCTGCTCTCCGCCGGTGCGGCCAGCGCGCTGGTGGTCAAGGTCGGCCCGAAGCCGCTGATGGTGCTCGGTGGGCTGCTGGCGGCCTCGGGGCTGTTCGTCCTGTCGTTCCTGGACGTCGACAGCGGGTTCTGGTCGCTGGCCTTCCCCGGCCAGCTGCTGCTCGGCCTGGGTCTGGGCTTCACCTTCGTGCCGCTGTCCAACCTGGCCCTGGTCGGGGCCGGTGCGCACGACGCCGGCGCGGCCAGCGCGGTGCTCAACGCCACCCAGCAGGTGGGCGCCTCCATCGGCACCGCGCTGCTGGCGACGCTGTCGGTCGGCGCGATCACCAACCACCTGACCGACGTCGCCACCTCCGGCGGCAACCCGCAGGACCCGGCCGTGGCGCTGCAGGCGCAGGTGGAGGGCTACACGACCGCCTTCACCTGGGCGGCGGCGCTGCTGGTCCTCGGCGCGGTGGTGTCCGCGGTGCTGATCAAGGCCACCAAGGACGACCTGCCCACCGACAGCGACGCCGTCGTCCACGTCGGCTGAGCCTCGTTCCCACCCGCCGCGGCCCCTCCCCGGATCCGTCCGGAGAGGGGCCGCGGTGCGTCGTGCCGGGGTCCGGGCCGCGACTCCGGGGGAGGTGCGCCTCCCCCGGCGCCACGGGCGACACCTTCCCCGGAGTCGCGGGAGGAGGCGAGAGCCCGGCCCACGGGGCGGGACGACATCCACTCGGAGTGGACCGGTCGCGGAGGCCCGGAGGGCCTCCCGACCTGGACACGGGTGGGCTCACCGCACGTCGGGGACGGCACCTGGCCACGGCGTCGTCCGGAGGACGACGGGATCAGCGCGGCGTCCCGGAGGACGGCGGTGTCGCCGCCGCCATCGCGCGGAGGCGGGCGTTGTAGGCCTCGAGCTCGGCGTCCTCGGTGCGGACGGCGGCGCGGTCGAGGCGCTTGGCGCGTCGCTCCTCGGACCCCATCCACGAGAACAGCACGATCGCCATGACGAAGACGGTGGGCAGCTCACCGAAGGACCAGGCGATGCTGCCGGCGGCCTTCTGGTCGGCGAGCGTGTCGATGCCCCAGCCGGCCGGCGGGTCGGCGAACGTCGTCACGACCAGGGCGCTGGACATCATCACGGCCACGCCGAAGAAGGCGTGCAGCGGCATCGGGATGAGCAGCTCGAGCATGCGGCCGCCGTGGCCGGTGGTCCGGGGCCAGGGGTCCTGACCCAGGATCGGGCCGAAGAACAGCAGCCCGGTCACCGTGAAGTGGGCGAGCATGAACTGGTGGCCGAACGGATCGGCCATGAGCGCGTCGAAGACCGGCGTGAAGTAGACGCCGTAGAGGCTGGCCAGGAACAGCGGCAACGTGAACGCCGGGTGCGACAGGAAGCGCGCCACCCGGCTGTGCAGGACGTCGAGCAGCAGGGCCCGCGGGACGCCGGCCACCCCCTTGCCACGGGGCAGCGTGCGCAGCGCGAGGGTGACCGGGGCGCCGATCAGCAGCAGGATCGGCGACACCATCGACAGCACCATGTGCTGGGCCATGTGGATGCTGAACAGCACCATGCTGTAGCCGTTGAGCCAGGTGCCGGTCACGGCGAACAGCGAGAGGCAGCCGGCGAGCCAGGCCGCCGTCCGCCACCACGGCCAGGCGACTCCGGAGCGCCGCAGGACGACCAGCGCCACCAGGTAACCGACCATCCCGAGCAGGCTCAGCACCGCCAGCAGCGACCAGCCGTCCAGGTGCGGCAGGAACATCCGCCCCCAGGTCGGTGGCTCGCTGGGCACCCACATGCCCGAGTGCTGACCGTGCTCCACCGCTGCGCCTCCTGCGTCCCGACTGCTCCCCCACTGTCCCACCTGGCGACGTGCGGGAACGGCCACCCTCCAGGCAGGCCTTCAGTCGTGGACGGGCGCCTCGTGCCCCGCGTGGGAGGCCGCCTCCAGCTGGAAGGTGCAGTGCTCGACGTCGAAGTGGTCGCCGAGGCAGCCGCACAGGGCGTCGAGCACCCGCCCGCCGTGCCCGGCCTCGAGGGCCTCGTCGGTGACGACGACGTGGGCGGAGAGCACCGGCAGGCCGGAGGTGATCGTCCAGGCGTGCAGGTCGTGGACGCCGAGCACGCCGTCCACCGCGAGGATGTGCGCCCGCACCGAGTCCAGGTCCACCCCGCGCGGTGCGGCCTCGAGCAGGACGTCGCCGGCCTCGCGCAGCAGCGACCAGGCCCGGGGCAGGACGAGCAGGCCGATCCCGATCGAGGCGACGGTGTCGGCCGGCGTCCAGCCGGTGGTGGCGATGACGACGGCGGCGGCGATGACCGCCACCGAGCCCAGCGCGTCGGCGAGGACCTCCAGGTACGCCCCGCGGACGTTGAGCGACTCGCTCCGGCCCCGGTGCAGCAGGACGAGCCCGCCGAGGTTGACCGTCAGGCCCACCGCGGCGACGACGAGCATCACGCCGGAGCCGATGTCCGGCGGGTCACCGAACCGGCGCACCGCCTCGACGAGGACGTAGACGGCGACCCCGACCAGCAGCAGCCCGTTGGCGACCGCGGCGAGGATCTCCACGCGCTGCCAGCCGAAGGTCCGGCGGCCGCGCGGCGGGCGCTGGGCGAGCGTGACCGCGCCCAGCGCGAAGCCGATGCCGAGGGCGTCGGTGGCCATGTGCCCGGCGTCGGCGAGCAGGGCCAGCGAGCCCGAGACCAGCGCGCCGACGACCTCGGCGGCCATGACGGCGACGGTCAGGACGAGGACGACGGCCAGCCGGCGCCGGTGCGCCGCCGAGGCGGTCGCCGGCCCGTGGGAGTGGCCGTGGTCGTGCCCCATCAGCTGCCCACCTCCGTCCCGCGCCGCACACCGCGAGTGTGCCGCAACCGACGACGCCCTCCGCCCGGACCGGCCGGGAGGAGGGCGTCCATCGGGGTGACGTGCTGGAACGGCCCCCTTGCAGGGCCCCGCCGCGAGCGTGCGAGCGGTGGGGGCAAGGGGGTCCTCCTAGATCTGGACGCCGCGCTCCCGCAGCCACGGCAGCGGGTCGACCTTCTCGCCGTCGAGGCCACCGATCGCCACCTCGAAGTGCAGGTGCGGCCCGGTGGACTGGCCGCGGTTGCCGAGCAGCGCGATCGTGTCGCCCGCGCGCACGACCTGGCCGGCGGACACCAGGATCTCCTCCATGTGCCCGTAGACGGTGACGTCGCCGTTCTCGTGCTGGATGTAGACGACGTTGCCGTAGCCGCTGGCCGGGCCCGCCTCGAGCACGACGCCGTCCATCGCGGCGTACTCGGGGGTGCGCATGGGGGCGGCGAGGTCGATGCCGGCGTGCATCCGACCCCAGCGGGAGCCGAAAGTGCTGCTCAGCCGGGCTCCGGCGACGGGCAGCACGGCCTTGGGCCGGGCGGCCTCCGCCGCGGCCTCGGCGGCCAGCCGGTCGGCCTCGGCCTGCACCTGTGCCGCGGCGGCCTGCTCGGCCTCCCGGGCGGTGCGGCTGGCGGCCATCTCCTCCAGCCGCGCGGCGGCGTCGTCCGGCATGACGGGGGCGGCGGCCTGCTCGTCCAGGCCGAGCTCCTCGGCGACGCTGACCGAGGAGCTCACCGGCTCGGCCTGCGCCACCGGGTCCCCCGGGGAGAACAGACCCAGTCCCGCGGCGCCCACGAGGGCGGCGGCCAGGTACGCGGCCGGCCGGCGGGACGGCGCGGGCAGCGCCGGACGGCGGCGCCGGCCGCGACGGCGTCCCGGCGGGACGGCGCCCCCGGCCTCCGGGCCGGGTACCGGGATCGCGTGGAGGGCGTCGATGCCGGCGCGAGCGGTGGCCTCGGCGAGCCCGCTGAGGCCGGCGAGGTCGGTGACCTCGGCCAGCTCGTGCGGCGCCTCTGATCCGCCGGCCTCGGACTGCTGCGCGTCCCCCACGCGCGGCGTCGGGATGGGCTGCGCCGTCGGCTCCCCCGCCGGTTCCTGCTGCCGTCGCGAGGACGGGACCGCGGCCGGGTCGAGGGGGTCGCGCACACCCGGGACGGGTGCCGACCCCTCGGCGAGGAGGCGGTCGTCGTGGAGCTGAGTCATGCACCTGGCTTCCGTGGGGGACAGGACGGCGTGCGGTGCCCGGGGGAGCGGACGTGGTCCATGTAAACATGCCGTTATCAATTCGTGATGTGGACACCCCCCTCGTGACCTGCGGTTTTGTGAGTAGGAACACAGGAATGCACCATTGCCCTTCAGCTGCGCGTGCAACATTCACTCCACAGAGTGACCGGCGCGCCGACGGCGGCTCGATACACGAGCGATGCGCCTCACGGCAGGGCAGGAGGGCTCCGTCGGAGCCCTCCGACGCGGACCCGAGGAGCACATCGACATGCGCGCAGTGACCTGGCACGGCCGGGCGGACGTCCGGGTGGACACCGTCCCCGACCCCACGATCCAGGAGCCGACCGACGTCGTCATCGAGGTGACCTCGAGCGGCATCTGCGGCTCCGACCTGCACCTCATCGAGGTGATGGCGCCCTTCATGTCGGTGGGCGACGTCATGGGCCACGAGCCGATGGGCGTCGTCCGTGAGGTGGGGTCGCAGGTGACCGCCGTCAAGCCCGGGGACCGGGTCGTCGTCCCCTTCAACATCTCCTGCGGCACCTGCTGGATGTGCTCGCAGGGGCTGCAGTCCCAGTGCGAGACGACGCAGAACCGCGACCAGGGCTTCGGCGCCTCCCTGTTCGGCTACACGAAGCTCTACGGCCAGGTCCCGGGCGGCCAGGCCGAGTACCTGCGGGTGCCGTTCGGCAACACGCTGCCGATCAAGGTCCCGACGGGGCTGCCCGACGACCGCTTCGTCTACCTCTCCGACGTGCTGCCCACCGCCTGGCAGGCGGTCCAGTACGCGGCGGTCCCGCCCGGCGGCACCCTGCTCGTCCTCGGGCTGGGCCCGATCGGTGACATGTGCACCCGCATCGCCCACCACCTGGGCATCGAGAAGGTCTACGCCTCCGACGTCGTCCCCGAGCGGCTCCAGCGGGCGACGGCCCGCGGCACGAACGTCATCCGGTCGACCAGGAAGGACGACGTCGTGCAGGCCATCCAGGACGCGACCGACGGCCGCGGCGCCGACGCGGTCATCGACGCCGTCGGCATGGAGGCGCACGGCTCGCCGCTGGCCTCGCTCGCCCAGAAGGCGACCGCCGTCGTCCCCGACGCCATCATGGAGCGGGTCATGCAGGTGGCCGGCGTGGACCGCCTCGCCGCCCTGAACACCGCCATCGACGCCGTCCGCCGCGGCGGCACGATCTCGCTGTCCGGCGTCTACGGCGGCGCGACCGACCCGCTGCCCCTGATGCGGATGTTCGACAAGCAGATCCAGCTGCGCATGGGCCAGGCCAACGTGTGGCGCTGGGTGCCCGACATCCTGCCGATCCTCACCGAGGGCGACCCGCTGGGCGTCGACGACTTCGCGACCCACCACGTGCCGCTGGAGGAGGCACCGGAGGCCTACGCGAACTTCCGGGAGAAGAAGGAGGGCGCCGTCAAGGTGCTCCTCAGGCCCTGACCCGGGGTTCGGTCCCGGACGCCGGGTGTGAGGAGACCCACCCGACGTTCGGGGCATGCCGTCGCGGGGCACTGACCTGCCCTGAGAGAGGGTCGGGCAACGACCCCCGGCAGGACGACGCAGTCCGAGCCACACCCGTACTCGCCGTCGTCCTCCTGGAGTCCCCCTCGTGCCCCGCGGTCTGCTCGCCCTCGCCATCGGTGCCTTCGGCATCGGCACCACCGAGTTCGTCGTCATGGGGATGCTGCCCCAGATCGCCGGCGGTCTCGGGGTGTCGGTGTCCGCGGTGGGGATGCTCATCTCGGCCTACGCGATCGGCGTGGTGGTCGGCGCGCCGACGCTGACCGCGCTCGGCGTGCGCTTCTCCCCCCGCCAGACCCTCGTCGGCCTCATGGTGGTGTTCGTCGTCGGCAACGCCCTGTCGGCGCTGGCCCCGACCTACGAGACGCTGGCCGCCGCCCGCGTGCTCACCGCGCTGTCGCACGGCGCGTTCTTCGGCGTCGGGGCCGTCGCCGCCCGCCGGCTCGTCTCCCCCGACCGCGCCACCCAGGCGATCTCCCTGATGATCACCGGGCTGACCCTGGCCAACGTCATCGGCGTCCCGCTCGGCACCTTCGTGGCCCAGCAGACCAGCTGGCGGCTGGTGCTCGGTGCGATCGCGGTCATCGGCGTGGGCACCATCGCCTCCCTGCTGGCGTGGATGCCCCACGACGTCGGCGAGCCCAGCGACCTGCGCTCGGAGCTGCGCGCGTTCCGCCGCGGGCAGGTGTGGCTCGTGCTCGGCCTGACCATGGTCGGCTTCGCCGCGCTGTTCGCCGTCTACAGCTACGTCAGCCCGATCCTCACCGAGCTCGGCGGCATCCCGGAGGCGTGGGTGACCCCGGTTCTGGCGCTGTTCGGCATCGGCACGACCGTGGGCACCCTGCTGGGTGGCCGCTTCGGCGACCGCCACGGCTTCTCCTTCGTCGCCGTCGGGCTGCTGGCGACCACCGTCGTGCTGGTCGCCTTCGCCTTCCTCGCCCGCACGCCGGTGGCGGCGGTCGTGCTCCTTGTCCTGTTCGGGACGGTGTCCTTCGCGCTGGGCCCGGTGGTGCAGAACGGCGTCATCGAGGCCGCGCAGGTGCGCGGGGGCAGCCTGGTCTCGGCGGCCAACCAGGGCGCGTTCAACGTGGCCAACGCGGTCGGCGCCGCCCTCGGCGCCCTCGTGCTCTCGGCCGGCTTCGGCTACACCGCGCCGATGTGGGTGGGTGCCGTCCTCGCCCTGACCGGCTCCGGCATCGCCGTCCTCGCCCAGTCGGTCACCCGGCGGGACGACGCCTCCGTCCCCGACGCCCCGCGGCCGGTCGCCGAGATGGTCGGCAGCACCGCCTGACCCGCCCCCGGATGGGGTAGGGGCCGGGGATGACGACGTTCACCGCACAGCGGTCCGGACGGTCCACCCTCGGTGACCGGCCGGTGCACCGCATCGGCTACGGCGCGATGCAGCTCGCCGGCCCGCACGTGATGGGGCCGCCGGCCGACCGGGACGCCGCGGTCGCCGTCCTCCGCCGCGCGGTCGAGCTCGGCGTGGACCACGTCGACACCAGCGACTACTACGGGCCGCACGTCACCAACGAGGTCATCCGCGAGGCGCTGCACCCCTACCCCGAGGACCTGGTCATCGTCACCAAGGTCGGTGCCCGGAGGACACCGGACGGCGGGTGGCCCGAAGCGCTCTCCCCCGCCGAGCTGCGGTCGGCCGTGGAGGACAACTGTCGCAACCTCGGCGTCGAGGCCCTCGACGTGGTGAACCTGCGGATGCCCGGGCTGCACGGGCCGGTCGAGCGGTCGCTGGCCGAGCCGTTCGAGGCGCTGGCCGCCCTGCAGCAGGAGGGGCTGGTGCGGCACCTCGGGGTCAGCCACGTGTCGACGCAGCAGCTGGCCGAGGCGCAGGCGATCGCGCCGGTGGCCTGCGTGCAGAACCACTACAACCTGGTGCACCGGGGCGACGACCCGATGATCGACGCGCTCGCCCGCGAGGGCATCCCCTACGTGCCGTACTTCCCGCTCGGCGGCTTCACCCCACTGCAGTCGGCGGCGCTGGAGACGGTGGCCCGCCGGCTGGAGGCCTCCCCCATGCAGGTGGCGCTGGCCTGGCTGCTGGCCCGCAGCCCGAACGTGCTGCTGATCCCCGGCACCTCGTCGATGGCGCACCTGGAGGAGAACCTCGCCGCGGCCGCGCTGGTGCTCGGCCCGCGGGAGCTGGAGGAGCTCGACGCGATCGGCGGTACGCCGACGGCGTGAGGCGTCAGCGGCCGGGCGCCGGGCCGAGCACGCGGTCGAGGTGGGCGTTGGCCAGCACCCCGCCGGGGTCCAGCCGGTCGCGGACGGCGAGGAACTCGTCGAACCGCGGATAGCGCTCCCGCAGCACGTCAGCGTCCAGCCCGTGCAGCTTGCCCCAGTGCGGGCGGCCTCCCACCTCGCCCGCGACCGCCTCGACCGCGGCGAACCACGGGCCGGGGTCGGTGCCGGCGGGCACGTGCGCGGCGATGTATGCGGTGTCGCGGCCGGACGCCGTCGACAGCGGGACGTCGTCGGCGGCGGCCAGCCGGACCTCGACGGGGAAGGCGGTGCGCCAGTCGCCGGCCTCGTGCACGCGGCGCAGCTCGGCGAGCACCGCCGGCGCGTCGCCGCGCGGGACGGCGTACTCCATCTCGAGGAACCGCACCCGCCGGCGGCTGACGAACACCCGGTGCGAGTGGTCGGTCCAGCTGCGCGCGCCCAGGGCACGGGCCGAGACGCGGGCCAGCGGCGGCACGAGCGCCGGCACCCGCCGCCCCGCTGCGACCACACCGGCGAACGCGGCGTTGGCCAGCACCTCGTCGTCCCACACCGCCCGCCACCGCGGCAGCGGGTCGAGCCCCTCGGCCAGCGGCACCCGGGTGTTGCACTTGACCAGCGTCGCGTCGGTGTGCGGGAACCAGTAGAACTCGACGTGGTCGGTGCAGCTCATCAGCTCCTCGAAGCGCTCCAGCGCGGCGCTGAGCCGGCCCGGCCCCTCGACGGCGTGCAGCGCGAACGCCGGCTCGGCCTGCAGGGTCACCGAGGTGACCACGCCCAGGGCGCCCAGGCCCACGCGGGCGGCGCTGAAGACGTCGGGCCGGGTGGCCGCGTCGCAGCGGAGCACCTCCCCGGCCGGGGTGACCAGCTCGAGCGCCCGGACCTGCGTGGCCAGCCCGCCGAAGCGGGCGCCGGTGCCGTGCGTGCCGGTCGCCAGGGCACCGGCGACGGTCTGGCGGTCGATGTCGCCGAGGTTGGTCAGCGCCCAGCCGGTCCGGGCCAGCTCGGCGTTGAGGCGGTAGAGCGGCGTCCCGGCCCCGACGGTGACCAGGCCGTCGGCGCCGACCGCGACACCGCACAGCTCGTCGAGGACCACCTGCACGGCCTCGGGGCGCGCGATGGCGGAGAACGAGTGGCTGCTGCCCACCGGCCGCACGCGGCGCCCGGCCCCGGCGGCCGCGGTGAGGACGGCGGCGACCTCCTCCACCGAGGCCGGGTGCACGACCGCGACCTCGGCCCGCTCGTTGCCCGACCAGTTGCGCCAGCGCGTGGTGCTCCCGGGCAACGCCGTCCGTACCGCCACCCGGCCGTCCTCCTCCCGCTCGCTCCCAGGGACTCTGCACGGCGCGGAGTCCGCAGGTCAACGGCCTGATCGGGGGTTGACCCTCCGCTGTCGGACGGCCACCCTCGCCGCGTGACCGCGGCACCGCAGCTGTCCGCCGAGGCGGCCCGGGCGCGACTGGACGGCGCGACCGCCGACCTCGACCCGCCGCTGGCCGTCGTCGACCTCGACGCCCTCGACGCCAACGCCGCCGACCTCGTGGCCCGCGCCGGGGGCCGGCCGGTCCGGGTGGCGAGCAAGTCGGTGCGCTGCCGGCCGGTGCTGCGCCGGGTGCTGGCCCGGCCGGGCTTCGCCGGCGTGCTCGCCTACTCGCTGTCCGAGGCGCTCTGGCTGACCGGCGGTGACGACCCCGTGACCGCCGACGCCGTCGTCGGGTACCCGTCGGTGGACCGCGGCGCGCTGCGCCGGCTGCTGGCCGACGAGGCCGCGGCGGCCCGGGTGACGCTCATGGTGGACTCCCCCGAGCACCTCGACGTCGTCGACGCGGTCGCGCCGCCGGGCCGGCGTCCGCCGGTGCGGATCTGCCTGGACGTCGACGCGTCGTTGCGCACCGCCGGGGGCCGGGTGCACCTGGGCGTGCGCCGCTCCCCCGTGCACGACCCGGCCGACGCCGCCGCCCTGGCCCGCGCCGTCGCCGCCCGTCCGGGGTTCACGCTGGTCGGGCTGATGGCCTACGAGGCGCAGATCGCCGGGGTGCCCGACGCGCCGCCGGGCCGGTGGGCGCGCGGCCTGGCCGTGCGGGGCATGCAGGCGGTGTCGGCCCGCGAGCTGGCCGGCCGGCGGGCCGCGGTGGTGGCCGCGGTCGGCGCGGTGAGCCCGCTGGAGTTCGTCAACGGAGGCGGCACCGGCAGCCTCGAGCGCACCGCGGCCGACCCGTCGGTGACCGAGCTGGCGGCCGGCTCCGGGCTCTTCTGCCCGACGCTGTTCGACGGGTACCGCGCCTTCTCCGCCCGCCCGGCCGCGCTCTTCGCCCTGCCGGTCACCCGCGTCCCCGCGCCGGGCACGGTCACCGTCGCCGGTGGTGGCTGGTCGGCCTCCGGCCCACCGGGCGGCGACCGGCAGCCGCGGCCGACCCACCCTCCGCGCCTGCGGCTGCTGGGCGCGGAGGGAGCCGGTGAGGTGCAGACCCCGCTGCGCGGTCCGGACGCCGCGCGGCTGCGGGTCGGCGACCGGGTCTGGTTCCGGCACGCCAAGGCCGGGGAGCTGTGCGAGCACGTCGACGTCCTGCACACGCTGGAGGGCGACGTCCGCACCGGCGCCGTCCCCACCTACCGCGGCGAGGGCCGGGCGTTCGGCTGAGCCGCCGCTGCGCCGAGTGGGCAGTTGCGGTCGCCGACACGGGCGGACACGCCGCGTCCGGCGACCACGACTGCTCAGTCGGCGTCGTCCCCGGCCAGGGCGCGGGCACTCGAGGTCAGCGGGCTCGCTGCACGCGCCCCTCGTCGAAGACCGGCTCGGGCGCCTCGTACACCCGGCCGTCGGCGCCGAAGACCAGGAAGCGGTCGAAGGAGCGGGCGAACCAGCGGTCGTGGGTCACCGCGAGGACCGTGCCCTCGAACGCGGCCAGCGCCTCCTCCAGCGCCTCGGCCGAGAGCACGTCGAGGTTGTCGGTGGGCTCGTCGAGCAGCAGCAGCGTGGCGCCGGAGAGCTCCAGCAGCAGGACCTGGAAGCGGGCCTGCTGCCCGCCGGAGAGGGTGCGGAACAGCTGGTCGCCCTGGTCGGCCAGGCCGTAGCGGCGCAGCGCCGCCATCGCCCGCCCGCGGTCGACCCCCGGCCGCCCGGGCTCGCCGTGCCACAGCAGGTCCACGAGGGTGCGGTCGAGCCACTCCGGGTGCGCGTGGGTCTGCGCGAAGAAGCCCGGCACGACGCGCGCGCCCAGCCGCCAGGCGCCGGTGTGCGCCACCTCCTGGCCGGCCAGCAGCCGCAGGAAGTGCGACTTGCCCGCGCCGTTGGCGCCCAGGACGGCGACCCGGTCGCCGTACCAGACCTCGAGGTCGAACGGCCGCATCAGCCCGGTCAGCTCCAGCTGCTCGGCCATCACCGCCCGCACGCCGGTGCGCCCGCCGCGCAGCCGCATGGCCACCTTCTGCTCCGGCGGCCGCTCCGGGGGCGGCCCCTCCGCCTCGAACCGCGCCAGCCGGGTCTGCATCGCCCGGTACCGCGAGGCCATGTCCGGGGAGTTGGCGGCCTGCTGCTGCAGCGTGCGCACCAGCTCGACCAGCCGCTCGTGCTCCTCGTCCCAGCGGCGGCGCAGCTCGGCCATCCGCTCGTGCCGGGCGGTCCGCGCGGCGGGGTAGCCGGCGAACCCGCCGCCGTGCACCCACGCCGTCCCGCCCTCCACGGTGACCACGCGGTCGGCGACGCGGGCCAGCAGCTCCCGGTCGTGGCTGACGAACAGCACCGTCTTGCGGGTCTCCAGCAGCCGCTCCTCCAGCCAGCGCTTGCCCGGGACGTCGAGGTAGTTGTCCGGCTCGTCCAGCAGCAGCACCTGGTCCGGACCGCGCAGCAGCGCCTCCAGGGCCAGCCGCTTCTGCTCGCCACCGGAGAGGGTGGACAGGTCGCGGTACTTGCAGCGCTCGTACGGGACGCCGAGCGCGGCGACGGTCACGGCGTCCCAGGTCACCTCGGCCTCGTAGCCGCCGGCGTCACCCCACTGCCCCAGCGCGTCGGCATAGGCCAGCTGGGCGGCCTCGTCGTCGGTCTCCATGAGGGTCAGCTCGGCGGCCTCGACCGCCTCCCACGCGGCGCGGACGTCGGGCGGCGAGAGGTCGACGAGGAACCGCTGCACGGTCGTGTCGTCCCGGACCGAGCCGATGAACTGGCGCATGACGCCGAGGCCGCCACTGCGCGCCACGGCGCCGGCCTCGGGTACGAGGTCGCCGGCGACGATCCGCAGCAGGGTGGTCTTCCCGGCGCCGTTCTCACCGACGAGCGCGGCGCGGGCGCCGTCACCGACCCGGAAGGAGACGTCGTCGAGCAGCACCCGCCCGTCGGGGAGGGTGTGCCGGATGCCGGTGACGTCGACGAAGCCCACCCGGTCATCGTCCGGGCGGCGGCAAGCGAGTTCCGCGGCGGCCCCCGGGACCGGCGCTCAGCCCACCTGCTCCAGCCGGGCCCGCGCCAGGCGCTCGACCAGCTCGGGCAGCGCGGTGGCCGGCACCCCGCTGAGGTCCCGACGGCAGTTGCGGACCACGGTGCCGATCACCTGCGGCCGCAACCGGGCGCGGAACTCGTCGGCGAGACGGGCCACGGCCTGGTCGACGGCAGAGTCGTCGGTCAGCGTCATGCGGCGGGCCCCTTCGTGCCGGGTGGAGACCGGGGGCGCTGAGCAGCTGCCCCCGGGAGTGGTCTCCACCCAAGCTGCCCCCCGGATCCGACACCAGGGACCTTGGTCACCCCGCCCCCATCGGGGACCAACGTCCCCTGTCGGCGACCGCCCCGGGACGCGCAGCATCGGGGACCGGAGGCCAGGAGGTGCGACGTGCCGTTCCTCGATCGCCGGGACGCCGGACGGCGGCTGGCCGGGCAGCTGGAGCGGCTGCGCGGGCACGACGTCGTGGTGCTGGGCCTGCCGCGCGGCGGGGTGCCGGTGGCCTACGAGGTGGCCCGCGCACTCGGCGCGCCGCTGGACGTCGTCGTGGTGCGCAAGCTGGGGGTGCCCTCCCAGCCCGAGCTGGCGATGGGCGCCGTCGGCGAGGGCGGGGTCACCGTGGTCGACCAGCGGGTCGTGGCGCTGGCCGGGGTGGGCCCGGACGTCGTGGCCCGCGCCGAGGAGCGGGAGCGCGCCGAGCTCGTGCAGCGCGCGCGGCGCTTCCGCGGGGACCGCCCGCCGGTGCCCCTCACCGGCCGGACGGCGGTCGTGGTGGACGACGGGATCGCCACCGGCTCCACCGCGCGGGCGGCCGGCGCGGTCGTCCGGGCCCAGGGCGCCGGCCGCGTCGTCCTCGCCGCGCCGGTGTGCGCCCGCGAGAGTGCGCAGGCCCTGACCGACGAGTTCGACGAGGTGGTGTGCCTGGAGGTGCCGCACCGGTTCGCCGCCGTGGGCCGGTTCTACGAGGACTTCCGCCCCACGGCCGACGAGGAGGTCGTGGCACTGCTGGGGACGCCCGCCGGCCCCGCCGCGGAGCCGGCCGGCGGCGGCGAGGTCACGGTGCCCGCCGGCGGGGTGGACCTGGCCGGCACGCTCACGGTGCCGGCGGGGGCGGCCGGCCTGGTCGTCTTCGTCCACGGCAGCGGGAGCGGCCGGCACAGCCCCCGCAACCGGTTCGTGGCCGGCGTCCTCCAGCGGGCGGGCCTGGGCACCCTGCTGTTCGACCTGCTCACCCCTGCCGAGGAGGGGGACCGCGCCGCCGTCTTCGACATCGGGCTGCTGGCCGACCGGCTGGGCGCGGTGACCGCGTGGGTGCGCGCGACGCCCGCCTGCGCGGAGCTGCCGGTGGGGTTCTTCGGTGCGAGCACCGGTGCCGCCGCCGCGCTGGAGGCCGCGGCCCGGGACGGGGAGGTGCGGGCGGTGGTGTCCCGGGGTGGGCGTCCCGACCTGGCCGGGCCGCTGCTGGCCGACGTCCGCGCGCCGACCCTGCTGGTGGTGGGCGGCGAGGACGGGCAGGTGCTGGAGCTCAACCGGCAGGCGCAACAGCAGCTGCGGTGCGTGAACCGCCTCGCCGTCGTCCCGGGCGCGACCCACCTGTTCGAGGAGCCGGGCACGCTGGAGACGGCCGCCGCCCTGGCCCGCGACTGGTTCCTCGACCACCTCCCCCGGCCGGCCGCCGGTCAGCCGGCGGAGTAGCCGTTGCGTCCGGCGGAGGTGGCGCCACGGCGACGGAGGCAGATCGGCCGCCCCCGAGCCGCGGGCCGTCCCGTTGATGCGGGATCGGATCGTGGACGTCGCGCTCCGACTCGGCGAGCCGCCTCCTCGGCGCCACGGGTGGTCCTCGCCACCGGTCCCCGGAGACGACCACGACCGTCGACCGCTGCAGTGAGGGCTTGACCTCGGAATTCCCGACCCGACACACTCGCGGCCCGTTCGTGACCCACATCACAGACTGTCCGCGCCAACCGACCGGGCCCCATCCGTGCGGACACACCGCCGTCGTGCACCCGAGCACTCCGGCGATGAGGAGGAGCGGTCGGACGGCGTCACCGCACAGCGCTGAGGCATGTCATCGATCCGTCGTCGAGGTGGGCCACCGACCGGGACCGCCAGATGTTCGTCCAGAGAGAGGAATCGAGTCGCCGTGAAAGTGACATCTTTCCACTTCATGCCGCATCGCGACCTGCCTGCGGACTTCGAGAAGCGTTACACCGGCTCCTGGACCGACGCCCCGTGGTGGGAACTGGGCGATGCCGAGAAGGCAGGCCAGTACTACCACTGGTCGCTGGACGAGTTGATGTTCGCCGCACAACTGGGCTTCGACGGTCTCGGGACCAACGAGCACCACCAGGCGGTGTACGGGTTCTGGAACAACCCGAACCTCTTCGGGGCCACGCTGGCGAAGCTGACCCACGACCAGGGTCTGGACGACGTGGCGATCGTCCAACTGGGTGCCACCATCTCCTCGACCTCTCCTCCGATACGCATTGCGGAGGAGTACGCGATGATCGACTGCATCAGTGGCGGCCGACTCGTGGCAGGCCTACCGCACGGCCTGGGCGCGGACGCCAACATCGCCTATGGCGTTCCTCCCATGGAGCAGCGCGAGCGGTGGCGGGAAGGCATTGATCTGATGATCAAGGCCTGGACCGCCGATGAGTTCTTCGTCTGGAACGGCAAGCACTTCCAGCTGCCGAAGGTGAACCTGTGGCCGCGCCCCATCCAGTCTCCTCATCCGCCACTGATCATCCCGGGCGCCGCCAGCTCGTCGACCTGGGACTACTGTCACGAACGGGATCTCCCCTACGCCTACCTCAGCTATTTCGGCGGCGATTCCGCGGTCAAGGTCATGGACCGCTTTTGGGCGAGGGCCGAGGAGAAGGGCAGGGACCGCAACCCTTATCGAGCGGCGTTCCTACAACTGGTGGGCGTCGCCGAGACGGACGCCCAGGCGGAGAAGGAGTTCATCGAGCACGTCGAGTACTTCTACCACAAGATGCTCTACATCCCGCCGCAGTACCTCGCCGTCCCTGGCGCCACGGACTACAAGAGCCTCATCAACCTGTTCGGCTCCGGGATGCTCAAGCACTCCGATTACCGAGAACTGACCCAGGTCAGCGGCAAGCAGATGATCGAAGAGGGATTTGCGGTCGTCGGCAGCCCGGAGACCGTACGGCAGAGATTGGAGGAGATGGCGCGGCGCCTCAACGTCGGCCACCTCATGACGGTGCTCCAGTTCGGCTCCATGGGCCATGAACAGGCGATGAGGAACATCGAACTGTTCGGTCGTGAGGTCCTCCCGCATCTGCAGCGGATGTGGGACGGCGACGGATGGGAACAGCGCTGGTGGCCGAAGCGGCTCGAGAAGACGCCCGTCCGCTGAACGAGGCAGAGAGGAGAAGCGAAGACGATGGCTGCACCGAGAGTCGAAACCGTCCAGCTCAAGCACGCCGACTTCGAAGCCAAGGTGAAGGTGGCAGGAGATGGTCCGCCCCTGGTCTACCTCCACACCGCGGGTGGCCCGAAGTGGGACCTGTTCCTCGACAAGCTCGCCGAGGAGTACACGGTCTACGCACCCGACCATCCCGGACTGGGAGAAACGGACCGGGACGCCATCTACAGAGTGGACACGCTCTGGGATCTCGTCCTCATCTACGACGAACTCCTCGAGGTGCTCGGACTCTCCTCGGTCACCCTCGTCGGTTCTTCGTTCGGCGGGATGATGGCGTGCGAAGTGGCGGCCCACAACCCTGGCCGGGTCAGCCGGCTCGTGCTGATCGACCCGATCGGACTGTGGCGCGACGATGCCCCCGTCACGCAGTACATGCTCCTGGATCCCGAGGAGCTCGTGACGACGCTGTTCAGCAATCTGGAGGCCCCGTCGGTGCAGAACTTCCTCGCGTTGCCCACAGATCCACAGGAGTTGGCGAGAGCGCAGGCCGACTCGGTGTGGGCGCTCGGTACGACAGGGAAGTTCGTCTGGCCGGTGCCTGACAAGGGCCTGAAGAAGCGGCTGCACCGAGTGACCGCACGGACGCTGATCATCTGGGGCGAGCAGGATCGGCTGATCTCGCCGGTCTACGCCCAGGAGTTCGCTGAGCGGATCAGCGACTCTCGTGTCGAGATCATCGAAGGTGCCGGCCACGTCCCCCAGTGGGAGCAGGTCGAGAGAGTGGAACGGGTGGTGCGGGACTTCCTGAGCGAGGAGACGGTCGGCGCCTCATAGGGCACCGCCCACAACTCGCCACACCACCTCGGGGTGCGTTCGCGGAGGGCGGACAGCCGTGCCCCCTCCAGACACCTGGGACCGGACCAGGAGCCTGGAGCGGGGTACGGCTCGCCAGCGTCCGAGCGGCCGGGCAGCGCTCACCGTTCCCCCTGCAACGGCTCCTCATCGCGCGGGGTGGCCGCGGCGGACCACGCCTCGATCCCCCTGCCCGGGCTCCTCAGCCCAGGGCGATCGACAGCACGGTCGCACCGGCCACCACGAGCATCGCGACCACGATCACCGCGGCGACCATCCGCCGCCGTCGCTCCGCCCGGCGCCCGCCGGCGCCCCCCATCCCCATCACGGTCGGCACGCTACCGCTGGGGACCGGCGGTCGGGTCCGGTCGACGGCCCCACAGGAGGGTGTCCAGCGCGGTCCCCGCCGGCGTCGACCGGGGCACCTGCGCACACCGGTCGACGTCGAGCAGCCCGGCCACCGGGGCCAGCCGCGCCACGCTGTGCAGGATCGCCGGATCCTGCGGGCCGCCGACGCCGGCGGTCACGTTGTCGACGTCGTGCCCCAGCACCAGCAGCCGGCCGCCCGGGCGCAGCCAGCCGACGGCCCGGCGCAGCAGCGCGACGGTGTCGGCCTCGGGCAGGTGCAGGTAGGCGACGAGCACCAGGTCGAGGGAGTCCGGCGGCGCGTCCCACCCGAGGACGTCGGCGGCCACCCACGTCACCCGCTCGGCACCGGGCTGCCGGCGGCCGCGGTCCAGCCCGGCCGTGGAGAAGTCGACGGCGGTCACCAGCCAGCCACGGTCGGCCAGCCACAGCGCGTGCCGGCCCTCCCCCGCCGCCAGGTCGACGGCCGTCCCCGGCGGCAGGCCGCTGAGCAGCTCGGCCACCAGCGCGTTGGGCTCGGCCGACCACTGCCGCTGCTCCGCGTAGCGCTGGTCCCACTCCTGTGCGCGCACGCGGGCAGTCTGTCAGTGGAGCGGCACGCCCCCGCCGACGTTGAGCGCGTCCCCGGTCAGGTAGTCCGAGTCGCTGGAGGCGAGGAACACCGCGGCGCGGGCGACGTCCCGCGGCTCCCCCAGCCGCCCGAGCGGGGACAGCGCCGACCAGGCGGCCACCTCGGCGCGGTGGCGTGCGGCGGCCTCCGCGGGCGGGAGCACGTAGCCGGGGCACAGGCAGTTGACCGTGATGCCGTGCGGGCCGAGCTCCTGGGCCGCAGCGCGGGTCAGGGCGACGACCGACGCCCTCGCCGCGGCGTGGTGCGCCGGTCCGCCGGAACCGGGCGCGCCGGCGCCGGCGACCGTGACGATCTTGCCGACGCAGTCGTCCTCGGGCGTCCGGAACCCGACCATCGCGCAGGCCGCGGCCTGGATCGCGGCGAGCATCGACTGGACGGGCAGGGGGAAGGCGCCGTCCGGGTCCAGCGGGTCCATCTCCAGCAGCGGGGCGTAGCGCTGCTCGCCGGCGCAGGCGACGAGGACGTCGAGCCCGCCGAGCCCGGCGACCGCCTTCTCCATCGCCTCCCGCGTGTCCACGGGGTCGGCCAGGTCGACGGGGTACGCCCGGCCGCCGACCTCCGCGGCCAGCCGGAGGGCGGCCTCCGCACGGGGGTCGAGCACCGCCACCGTCGCCGCCTCGTCGGCGAAGGCACGCACGATCGCCGCGCCGAGGCCGTCGGCGCCGCCGGTCACGACCACGCGCCGTCCGGACAGCCGTCGTCCGCGGGGACGCAGCGGGATGGGCTCGGCCGCGGGAGCGGCCAGGGCTGGGTGCAGCGGGGGCATGGGGAGTCTCTCGTCGGGTGAGGTCCGCGGGCGGGCGTACCCACGCTGCCGACGTCCAGACGTGGTGCGGGTTCCGGACCCCGGCGTGCCGCAACCGGACGCCGGACGCGGGACCGGTGACCTCCTGTGACGACGACGAGCGTTGTCCACCCGGTCGGGCGACCCGTCTCGGCGCGCGGGAGGCGATGACCCCTGCCTAGCCTCGGTGTGACCGGCCCAACACGCGGAGTGAGGGAGGACGTCGTGCCCGACGACACCGCTCCCCTCCTCCGCGCCCGTCCCCGGCGCCGCCGGCTGCTGTACCGCGCGGTCCTGCTCGGCGGCTTCGGTGTCGGCCTCTGGCTGACCGGGACGTCGGGCGCCTCTGCTGACGAGAGCCTCGTCGCGCCGCTGACCGACGTGCTCCCCGGGATCGTGCACGGCTCGCCGGCCGACTCCCTCGCGGTTCCGCAGCAGGTCATCGCCGAGGTCGCACGGACGACCACCGCGGTTCCCGCGCCGGTCGTCGAGGTCGTTCCACCGGTGGCCGAGGCCCTGTCCCCCGTGACCGAGGCCCTGTCCCCCGTGACCGGGGTCGTGTCCCCCGTGACCGGGGTCGTGTCCCCGGTGGCCGAGGTCGTGTCGCCCGTGGTCGATCGCCCGGTGCCCGCCGCCCCGGCGCCCGCACCGCACGTCGCCGCACCGGTCGCGCCCGACCTCCTGCCCCCGGCTCCGGAGACGGTCCAGCCCCCCGCCGCCGTCGCCGCCGAGCCACCGACTTCCGCCGCGCCGCTCGCCCCGGTGGCGCGCCCGGTCGCGCCGACGTCCGACCTCCGCCTCCTCCAGGAGACGCCGCCCTCGGTCGCACCGTCGCCGCTCCCCGTCCCGGTGCCGGCCGGCCCCGGTCCCCTGTCCGGCGCCGTGCCGGCCGTCCCGGCTCCTGCCGCGGGTGCCGGCGGCGCCGCACCGGGCCCGGACGCCGGCACCGCCACGCTGCCCACCGACCCCCGCACCGCCGCCCTCACCGCCACGGGGATGCGTTCCGACGCGGCCCGCGACGCGGTCGGCGACCTCGCCGACGACCCCTCCACCTCGCCCGACTGAGTGCGGCCGGCCGGCCCCGAGCCGGCACGGCACGACTCCCGGTCCCGTCCGGGGCCGGTCCACTCAGCACGGAGGAGGAACCAGCCATGAACAGATGGGTGCAGCGCGGCCTGCGCACCGCCCTGCTGACCGGGGGCCTGCTGGCCGCCGGAGCGGGCGTCGCCGCGGCCGACGAGAACGACCTCACCGCCGACCTGCTCGGCGCCACCGTGACCGTCCCGGTCCAGGACGGGGCCGTCCTCGGCACACCGGTCGTCACCGGCACCGGCGAGGACCTCGCCGTCGGCACGGGAACCGGGGACGACCTCAGGCTCCCGGTCGACACGAACACCGCGCCCGGCACGACCGTCCTCGGCGACGGGGGCGTCAGCGTCCCGGTGCGGGTCACCGAGGCCGACGACCGCCTCCCGGACCCGGCGGACGGCCTCACCGTCACCGTCCCGGTCAACACCTCCGGCGGCGGGACGGCGGGGACGACGATCACCGTCCCGATCGTCACCGGGGATCTCGGCGACGTCCTGGACGGCGACCCGCTCACCGGCGCCGACGTCGACGTGGACCTGACCGACCCGGTGACGGCCGGGCCCGGTGGGGACGGCCTGCTGCTCGACCTCCGGGACACGGTGACGATCGGCGACACCGACGGCGCGACGACGCCGGACACCGTCCTGGAGCTCCCGGCCGGCCTCGACGGCGACCGGCCGAGCACGGTGACCCTGCCGCTGCCCTCCGCCACCGGCGACCTCCTGCCGGGCCTGCTCGGTGGGGACGGCGAGGGGCACCAGCACGGCGACGGCAGCGACCAGCCCGGCGACGGCAGCGAGCAGCCCGGCGACGGCAGCGAGCAGTCCGGCGACGGCGCGGGCCGGCCCGGAGGCGGTTCCGGCGACGGCGGGACGGCGGCCGGCACGGCGGCCGGCAGCACCGCCGCTCCCTCCCTCGACGGCTCCACCGCAGCTGACGCGGACGGCGACTGCTCCGGCGCCGCCGGCCGGACGGTCCCGGCCGCCGGCTCGTCCGGCACCGGCAGCACGACCGGCACCGGAAGCGCCACCGGCTCCCCCACGGGTCCGGGCACCGGCGGGTCGACCGGCTCAGCGGACACCGGCGGCCCGGACGCCGAGGGCCCCAGCACCGGCGGCACGGACGCCGACGGGACGGGGACCGGCGACGCGTGCGGCACCGGCACCCCGCAGGCCGTCGCGACGCGGTCGGCGACCTCTCCGGCGACGGCCGCCGGGCCGGCAACGGTCACGGCCGGCGTCCTGGCGCTGCTCGCGGGGCTCCTGCTGACCGTTCCCCGCGGCCGGCGCGCGCGGCACCGGGCGTAGCCCCGCCCCGGTGGCCCGGACGTCGGCACGGCCGGCGTCCGGGCCGCCGGCGTGCGGAGACGCGCAGGCGACGGCAGGGTGACGCCGTGAGCGAGCACCCGCCCGTCCGGCTCGTCCCCTTCCAGCCGGAGCACCTGCTCGCCGTCCTCCCCTGGTTCGACGACCCGGAGGTGCAGCGCCGGCTCGGCGGCCGCGAGTGGCCCGAGCGGGAGCTGGCGCTGCGGACGGCGGCGTGGACCGACGAGTTCCGCGGCCGCCGGGTGCTCCGCGCGCACACCTTCGTCGTCCTCGGTCCCGACGACCGTCCCGTCGCGCAGATCGGCGGGGACGTCTACGACCGCTGGACGGCATGGGACCCCGAGAGGGAGCAGGTGCTGGCCGAGGACCCCCGCCGCACGATGGGCGCGGCCTACGTCGTCGACCCGGAGCGGACCGGCGAGGGGTACGGGCGGGCAGCCCTGGCCGCGCTGGTGGCGGCGCCGGAGACCACCGACGTCGAGCAGTTCGTCCTGGGCATCGAGCCGGACAACGGCGCCAGCCTGCGCGCCGCGGCCGCGGCCGGTTTCCGCCCCCTGACCACCGAGCCCGACGCCGAGGACATGGTCTACCTCCACCGGCTGCGCTGACCGCCGCTGTCGGCCCCTCCTGCCAGGCTGCCGCCGTGGAGCCGGACCTCGCACTGCTCCGGCTGGTCGCCCAGCGGCTGGCCGGCCCGCCGCTGCCCACACCGGGGGCGGCGGTCCGCCGGCTGACCTGCGTCCAGGCCCAGGACCACCCGGGCGCGCTCACCTCGGTGGCCCTGCGGACGGCGAGCCGCTCACGCGCCGCGGTGGAGGCGGCTCTCGACGCGGGCGAGGTCGTCCGCTCCTGGCCGATGCGCGGCACCCTGCACCTGGTCGCCGCCGAGGACCTGCACTGGCTGCTGGAGCTGCTCGGCCCCCGCGTGCTGGCCGGCGCCACGCACCGGCGGGCCGCCCTCGACCTGACCGTCGACGAGATCGAGCGGGCCCGCGGGGTCGTCACCGCCACCCTGGCCGGGGGCCGGCGGTGCGGCCGCCGCGAGCTGCTGGCCGCGGTCGCCGACGGCGGGGTCGCGACCGGCGGACAGCGCGGCTACCACCTGCTCTGGTACCTGGCCCAGACCGGCACGCTCTGCCTCGGGCCGACCCGCGACGGCGAGCAGCTGTTCGTGCTCCTCGACGAGTGGGTGCCCGGCCCCCGGCGCCTGGGCCGCGAGGAGGCGCTGGCCGAGCTGGCCCTGCGGTTCTTCACCGGTCACGGCCCCGCGACCGTCGCCGACCTCGCGCGCTGGGCCGGGCTGCCGCTGCGCGACGTCCGCGCCGGGCTGGCCGCGGTCCGGGAGCAGCTGGCCGCCGTGGAGGTCGACGGCCGGGAACACCTGATGGCACCGGAGACCCCGGACCTGCTGGCCGCGCACCGCGCCGACGCGCAGCGGCTGCTGCTCCTGCCCGGCTTCGACGAGTTCGTGCTCGGCTACGCCGACCGCAGCTGCGCGGTGCCGCCGGAGTTCGCCGAGCGGATCGTCCCCGGGGGCAACGGCGTCTTCAGGCCGACCGTCGTCGGCGGCGGCCGGGTGGTCGGCACCTGGCGCTGGACCGGGACCGGCACGCGGCGGCGACTGGTCGCCGAGCCGTTCACCACGTTCCCCGCCGACGTGGCCGGGGCCCTCCCGGAGGTGGCCGCCGCCCTGCCGTGAGGCGGGAGCCGGGTGGCCGCGGCCGGGCGACCGCGGAAGGCTCCGAGGTCATGGAGTACACGCGTCTGGGCAGCACCGGCCTGCAGGTCTCGCGGATCTGCCTCGGGATGATGAGCTTCGGCGACCCGGCCCGCGGCAACCACCCGTGGAGCCTGCCGGAGGAGGACAGCCGCCGGCTGATCGAGAAGGCGATCGCGGCGGGCGTCACCTTCTTCGACACCGCCAACGTCTACTCGGACGGGTCCAGCGAGGAGATCACCGGCCGGGCCATCCGCGACTTCGCCGACCGCGACGACGTCGTCCTCGCCACCAAGGTGCACGGCCGGATGCGGCCGGGACCCAACGGTGCCGGGCTGTCGCGCAAGGCGATCCTGCGCGAGCTCGAGGACAGCCTGCGGCGGCTGGGCACGGAGTACGTCGACCTCTACCAGATCCACCGCTGGGACCCCCACACGCCGGTCGAGGAGACGCTCGAGGCGCTGGACTCCGCGGTGCGGAGGGGCTTGGTGCGCTACCTCGGCGCGTCGTCCATGTGGGCCTGGCAGTTCAGCAAGGCGCTGCACCTCGCCGGGGAGCACGGCTGGCACCGCTTCGTGTCGATGCAGGACCACTACAACCTGCTCAACCGGGAGGAGGAGCGGGAGATGCACCCGCTCTGCGCCGACCAGGGCATCGGCGTGATCCCGTGGAGCCCGCTGGCCCGCGGCAAGCTGACCCGGGACTGGGACGAGTCGACCGACCGGTCGGGCACCGACGAGTTCGGCAAGCGGCTCTACGACGAGGCCAGCGACCGGGCCATCGTCGAGCGCGTGGCGGAGGTGGCCGCGGAGCGCGGCGTCCCGCGGGCGCAGGTCGCGCTGGCCTGGGTGCTGTCCAAGCCGGTGGTGACCGCGCCGATCGTCGGGGTCACCAAGGACGCCCACCTCGACGACGCCGTCGCCGCGGTGGACCTGCAGCTGACCGCGGAGGAGGTCGCACGGCTGGAGGAGCCCTACACCCCGCACGCCGTCGCCGGCTTCTGAGGGGATGAGGATCACCGGTCCGCCGGCGGGTGGGGAATCGGCCGGCCGGTGAGGATGAGGGGCGTGTCCGCTGCCCCCTCCCGCGTGCGGCGGGTACGCCCCCACCTCGTCGGCCCGCCGCTCCCGGCGCTGTCCGCCCTGTGGCAGGCCGGCGGCCGCCGGGGGGTCACCGCCGCGGTCTGCATGACCGTGCCCCTCGCCCTCGGCGTGGCCGCGGGCCGGGCCGACCTCGGGTCGGCGGCCGCCCTCGCCGCCCTGACCGCCGTTTACGGGCACGCGCTGCCCTACCGGCGCCGGGCCGTCGTCGTGGCCGCCGTCGGGGTCACCCTCACCGTGGCCGGCACCCTCGGCGCCCTGGCCGGTGGCCACCCCGTGGCGCTGTCCCTGCTGCTGGGGGCGATGGCCGCCGCGGCGGCTGCGATCACGGTGCTCTGGCGGGTCGGCCCGCCCGGCCCGCTGGGCATCGTGCTGGTGGCCGGCGGGTCCAGCGCCCTCGGCACCGGCCCCGGCGACCTCGGCCTGCACGCCCTGGCCGCGGCCGGCGGCGGGGCCCTGGCCTGGGCCGGCTGCATGCTGCCGTGGCTGTGGGACTCGACCGGACCGGAGCGGCGGGCCCTGGCCGCGGCCGACGCGGCGGTCGACGTCGTCGAGCGGGGTGGGCCGGGCACCCAGCGGCCCGGCACCGTCGCCCGCGCCATCCGCGTGGCCGAGGCCGCCGTCGGCAGCGGCAGCCGGCGGGGCGACGGCACGCTGCGCCGGCGCCTGGACGAGGTCGAGCAGCGGTTCATGCGGGCGCTGCCGGCGACACCGCGGAGCACCGCCCCGCTGCCGGAGGCCGAGCTGCCCGACCACCGCTGGTGGCACTCGCCGTGGGCGGCGACGGCGCTGCGCATCGGCGGAGGCGCCGCCGCGGCCGGGCTGGTCGCGACGGCGCTGGGCCTGCACAGCCCGTACTGGGCGGTGGCCACCGCGGTCGGCGTCCAGCTCGGCACCGACGCGCGGGCCACCCGGGCCCGCGCGCTGCACCGGGCGACCGGCACGGTGCTCGGCGTCCTGGTCGCCGGCCTGCTGATCTGGCTGGACCTGCCGATCGGCGTGGAGATCGCGCTGGTCGGGGTGCTGCAGCTCGGCGTCGAGCTGCTCATCGCCCACCAGTACGTGCTCGCGGTCTCCTCGATCACCCCGCTGGTGCTGATGCTGGTGCACATCGGCCGGCCCGGGCTGTCCGGCACGGACCTGATCGGGGAACGGCTGGCCGAGACCGCGGTCGGCATCGTGCTCGCCCTCGTCGTCGGGCTCGCGCTGCTGCCCCGGGCGGCCAGCCGGCGGCTGCCCGGGGCGGTGCGCGCCACGGCCGACGCCGCCGTGGCCGCGGCCGCCGCGGCCCCCGGCTCCCCGGCCGACGCCCGGCTGCACGACACCCTCGTCCAGCTCAACGAGGTGGCCACCGCGGCCCGGGCGGAGCTGCTGCCCACCCCGTCGGTGACCGCCTGGACGCAGCGCTCGCGCTGGGTCGCCGACCTGGGGTGGGGACTGCTGGGTGCCCGGGCGCGCGGCGACGAGGCGCTCGGCGACTCCCTGGCCCGCCGGATCGGCGAGGACCTGACGGGCTGACCCGTCGCTCAGCCCACCGAGCGGCCGGCGATCTCCTCCAGGTCGTCGAGCACCAGGGAGGCCCCCAGCGGGCCGATGGCGAGGAACCACCGGTCGTCGTCCACCTCGAACGCGCGGCCGTTCTGCACCGCCGACAGGCCGGCCCACAGGCCCCCACCGGTGATCTGCCCGGCCGCGGTCTGCCCGTCCTCGCCGTAGGAGGCGTGGAAGAGCAGGTCGCCGTCGGCCTGGCTGATGGCCTCCGGGGCGACCTCGACGAAGGTCTCGCCGGTGCGCTGGACCTCCGGCCGGGCGAACCCGACGTCGGCCAGCACCGCGCCGATGAAGGAGCCCTCGCCGTAGAGCCGGACGGCGGTGCCGTCGAGGAAGCGCACCATGCTCACCTCGGTCGCCGCCGGGTCGCCGAACAGCGCGCCGACCTCCGCGGCCCGCTCCTCGTGGGTGGCGAGGAGCTCCTCGGCCTCCTCCGACCGGCCCAGCGCCTCGCCGGCCAGCCGCAGGTTGTCCTTCCACGTCTCGCCGATCGCCTCGGCGAACACCGTCGGGGCGATCGCCGACAGCTGGTCGTAGATCTCGGTGTGCCGGACGGCGTTGGACAGGATGAGGTCCGGGGTCAGGGCGGCGATCGCCTCGAGGTCGGGCTCGGCGATGGTGCCGACGTTCGCGATCTCGGCGGGGTCGGCCCCGGCGTCCTCGATGTAGGCGGGCAGCTCGTCGCTGACCGACGTCCGCACCGCGCCCACGGGCGCGAGGCCGAGCGCGAGGACGGCGTCGAGCTCCCCGGTGTCGAGGACGACGACCCGCTCCGGGGTGCCCTCGATCTCCGTCGTCCCCGCCGCGTGCTCCACGGTGCGGGTCTGCGCGGTCGCGGTCGCCGCTGCCTCGTCCGTCGTCCCGCCGCCGCAGCCGGTGAGCGCGAGCCCCACCGCCACCGCGAGCACTCCGCCGCGGTATCGCCCGATCTCGTGCACAGCCGTCCTCCCTGGCCGCCGGACCGTCCGGCGCCCGGGAAGAACTTAGGGCAGCCTCACCTCATCCTCGTGGCGGGGGTCACCGCCGCTCGACGACGAACACCGGGATCTCCCGGTCGGTCCGTTGCTGGTAGACGGCGTACTCGGGATAGGCGGCGACCGCGCGCTCCCACCACTGCGCCTTCTCCTCGCCGACCACCTCGCGGGCGACGCCGTCCCACGGCTCCGGGCCGTCCTGCACGGTGACCTCGTCCGGGTGGGCCCGCACGTTGGCCACCCACGCCGGGTCCTTCGGGGCGCCACCGACCGAGCCGACCATCGCGTAGGCACCGTCGTGCTCGACCCGCATGAGCGGCTGCTTGCGCACCTTCCCGCTCTTCGCGCCCCGGGTGCTGAAGACGACGACGGGCAGGCCGGTGTCGCGGAGGGTGTTGGCCTCGCGCCCCCCGGTGGCCTCGTACCGCTCGACCTGGTCGCGGACCCACTGCTGCGTACTGGGCTCGTACTCGCCGGAGAGAGGCATGGCCGGACCCTAGACGGGCCGCTGCCCCTCGGCCTGTGGAGCCCGGTGGTCGATGGTGTGGGGCACGAACCAGCTCAGGTTGTCGGTGATCAGCCCGTCGCTCTCGCGGATGCCCAGGCCGGCCGGCTCCCCGTCGACCACCCACGCGCCGAGCACCGGGTGGTGCGGACCGTCGACGCCCGGGAAGTCGGGCAGCGGCGCGAGCTCCTGGACCACCCAGCCCTCGGTGCCGTAGCGGCCGGGCTGGCTCAGCTGCACCTGCCCGCCGCGGACGATCGAGACGTTGGCCCCCTCGCGCCCCCACAGCGGCTTGCGGACGTAGTCCCGCCACGACGACGGCATCTCGTCGGCGAAGTAGGCCGGCAGCAGCAGCTGCGACAGCTCGGCGTCGCCCCCGAACAGCTGCCACAGCACGGGCAGCAGCGCCTTGGTGCTCCACAGCATCTTGTAGGCCGGCTCCACCCACGTGGTCCCGCCGGGCCGGGCGGCGTCGGCGAGGACGGCGGCGCCGAACTCGTCCTCGACCAGCCACTCCCAGGGGTAGAGCTTGAAGACGACGTCGAGGTGGCGACCCTGCGGGTCGTAGAAGCGCCCGTCGCCGTCGTCCAGCGCGATGTCCTCGACGACCAGCTCGATCGCCTCGTACCCGGCCTGGACGACGGTGTCCATCAGGTACGCGACGGTCATCCGGTCCTCGCCGGAGCGCTCCTCCGACGTCCACGCCAGGTGCACGCGGGGCCGGACGCCGGTCCGCCGCTCCCACCGCAGCAGGTTCCGCTGCCAGGCGGCGACGAGCTTCTCGTGGAGCGCGTTCCACTGGTCGGCGCCCTGGCCGGTGAACAGGTGCCAGTTCCACTGGGTGACGGCCGACTCGACCAGCCCGGTGGGGGTGTCGGCGTTGAACTCCAGCAACCTGGGCGGGCCCAGCCCGTCGTAGCGCAGGTCGAACCGGCCGTACACGCTGGGCGGCTCCGCCTCCCAGGTGCGCCGGATCTCCGGGCGGGCGATCGGCGGGATCCGCATGCGGTCGAACAGGTCGTGCTCGACGACGTGGTCCCCCGCGGCCACGCACATCTCGAACAGCTGGGCGACCCAGCCCTCCAGTCGTTGCACCTCCGCCATCGTGAAGTCGTAGAAGGGGCCCTCCCGCCAGTAGCTGCGCTCCTCGCCGCCGGGCGTGGTGGTGCGGTTGTAGACCAGCCCCTGGGCCTCGATCTCGGCCTCCCACCCGGGCCGCACGACGCCGGTCGCCATCCGCCTCACCGGACACCTCCCCTTCCCCGCGAGATCTGCACACTCGCGGTCGTTCCCCGGCCGATGGCCGCCACTGCGCTGATCTCGCTGCCGGAGGAGGTCAGCCGCCGGCGGTGCCGACCCGGCCGCCGGTGCCGGACCCGAGGCCGCCGGTCACGCGGGTGCCGCCGGTCACCTTGCCGCTGGCGGGCAGGCCGGCCCGCTGCCGGGCCGCGCTGTCGGCGGGGTGGATGCGGGTGCCCCCGGCGGGCAGCACGGTGCCGACCGGGAGGCCGGGGCGGAACCCGCCCAGGTAGAGGAAGAACAGGCCGGCGCCCGGACCGCGGTAGCCGTCGTCGCAGTAGTCGTCGTCGACGATCTCGCCGTCCTCGTTCGTGCAGTAGGCGACCTGCTCCTGCTCGTCCTCGTCCGTCCCGCACCCGGCGAGGAACCCGGTGGCCGCGGTCGCGAGCACCGTCGTGGTGAGGGCGCTGCGGACGCGGTTGGAGACGGCCATGTGCTCTCCCAGGGGACGTCGGGGTGTCGGCCGACCATAGATCGGCCCGCGGGCCAGGCCACGCTCTCGCGCCGCCGACGAGCCGGGACGGCTCCCGAGCACTAGCGTCCGAAGGGCCAGGTCCGCTGCCACGTGGAGGCGCGATGTCCGACCGTCAGCCGCCCGAGATGGCCCAGGTGGCCAGCGAGACCGGCGCCAAGAAGGTGCACCGCACGTGGGACCGGGTGCTGGTCAGCGCCTTCCTCGGCGGCGCCTACATCGCCTTCGGGGCGCTGGTGGCGATCACCGTCTCCTCCGGCCTGGACCCCGACACCTGGGGCACGCTGCCCACCCTCTTCATGGGCGCGGCCTTCACCCTCGGGCTCATCCTGGTCATCGTCGCCGGCTCCGACCTCGCGACCGGCAACATGATGCTGGTCCCGCTGGGCGCGATGCACGGTCGGCTCAGCGGCAGCGACGTCGTCAAGAACCTCACGCTCGTGCTGCTCGGGAACCTGCTCGGCGCCCTGGTGGTCGCCTACTTCCTCGCCGTGCAGACGGGGGTCATCGGCCCGCCCGGCGCCACGGGCAACGCCGCGCTGACCCACGACCGGCTGGCCGCGATCGCCGAGGCCAAGGCCCTGCACGAGTCCCCGTGGCAGGTCTTCCTGCGCGGCGTGGGCTGCAACTGGCTGGTGTGCCTGGCGGTCTGGATGTCGCTGGCCGCGCAGTCGGTGTCGGGCAAGGTGCTGGCGGTCTTCCTCCCGGTCATGGCGTTCGTCGCCATGGGTTTCGACCACGTCGTGGCCAACATGTTCTTCCTGCCGGCGGCGATGTGGGCCGGCGTCCCGGACATCGGCTGGGGCGACGTGCTGCTCAACTGGGTGCTGGCCGGCGTGGGGAACCTGGTCGGCGCGGTGGTCTTCGTCGCGACGTCCTACTGGTACCTGTTCCTGCGCGACGAGCCGCGCGAGCAGCCCACCCGGACGCCGACCGGCGGGGAGGCCGCCGAGCGCGCATGACCGGGGGCTCGGCGGGGCACCGCGGGGACCGACGGCACCGACCGAGCGTGCCGGGGACCAGGAGAGCTCCCAGCCCATGAGGTACAGCGAAGGTGCCGATCTCGACACGTCCGGCGTCCAGGACCGGCGCGGCGGTGGTGGGCTCGGCGGGGGCCGCGGGCTGGCGGTCGGCGGCGGCGGGCTCGGCCTGGTCGGCGTCGTCGTCCTGGTGCTGTTCCAACTGCTCGGCGGCGGGGACGGCGGCACCGGTGCGGCCCTCGGCCAGCTGGGCAGCCTCGGCCAGGGGCAGACGGCCGACAACGGCCAGCTCGCCGCACAGTGCCGGACCGGTGCGGACGCCAACGAGTCGGTGGACTGCGCCGTGGTCGCCGACATCGAGTCGATCCAGGACTACTGGTCCGGCGTGCTCGGGGCCGACTACCAGCCGACCCAGACCGTCTTCTTCAACGGCTCGGTGCAGACCAGCTGCGGCGGCGCGACCAGCGGCTCGGGGCCCTTCTACTGCCCGGGCGACCGGCTCGTCTACATCGACCTGTCGTTCTTCGACCAGCTCCGGTCGCAGTTCGGCGCCGAGGGCGGGCTGTTCGTCAACGCGTACGTGATCGCCCACGAGTACGGCCACCACGTGCAGAACCTGCTCGGCACCAACCAGCAGGTCACCCCCGGCCTGACCGGCCCGGAGAGCGGGACGGTGCGGCTGGAGCTGCAGGCCGACTGCTACGCCGGCGCCTGGGCCAACCACGCCGAGACGGTGCCCGACGAGTCCGGCGAGCCGCTGATCGCCGAGATCACGCAGGACGACATCGACCGGGCGCTGGACGCCGCCGGACGCATCGGCGACGACTTCATCCAGCGCGAGCTCGGTGGCGGCACCGTCGACCAGGACGCCTTCACCCACGGCTCGTCCGAGCAGCGGCAGCGCTGGTTCAGCACCGGCTACGAGACCGGCGACCCGGGGCAGTGCGACACCTTCACCACCGACGACCTCGGCTGAGGCGCTACGCCACGGGCAGGCGCTGCTCGTCGGCCTCGACGGCGGCGTTCCACTCCGCCTTCTCCGCCCGCCAGCCCTCGTCGGTGCGGCCCAGCCGCCAGTAGCCCGAGGCCGACAGCCGCTCGCGCGGCACCAGCCGCTCCACCCGCAGGAACCGGCGCAGGTCGCGGACGAAGCCGGCCTCCCCGTGCACGAAGGCGTGCACGGTGCCGGCCGGGAGCTCGGCGGACAGGACGGCGGCCACGAGGGCGGCCCCGGGCGGACCGGCACGGTGCACCCACTCGAGCTCCACGCCGGTCGGCGCACCGAGGTCCTGCTGCTCGGCGGCGTCGGCCACCTCGACGAACACCCGGGCCGGGACGCCGGCCGGCAGGCGCTCGAGGGAGGCGGCGATCGCCGGCAGCGCGGTCTCGTCGCCCACGAGCAGGTGCCAGTCGACGTCGTCGGCCGGGGAGTAGGCGCCGCCGGGGCCCAGCAGCTGGACCGGGTCGCCGGGGGCGGCGGCGACCGCCCAGGGTCCGGCGACCCCCTCGTCGCCGTGGACGACGACGTCGAGGGTCAGCTCCCCCGCCGCGGCGTCCCACGCCCGGACGGTGTACGTGCGCAGGCAGGGCCACAGCTCGGCCGGCTGCTCGCTGCGCACCCGCTCCACGTCGAACGGCGCGGCGTAGGGGGCGCCGGCCGGCGGCAGGACCAGCTTGACGTAGGAGTCGGTGTGCTCGGGCGCGAAGCCGGCGAGCCCCTCCCCGCCCAGGACGAGGCGCACGAGGTGCGGCGTGGGGCGGGACGTCCGGAGCACCGTGGCCAGCCGGGGGGAGCGCGGACGGCGCGGGGCCTGCTCGGCCATGGTCGAAGCTCCTCGGGGAGGGAGATAGGTGTGCCTCACCTTAGTCCGCGATCCGACGGTGACGGCGGGCGTCGACCGACCGGTCTCGTTTCGGCTCCTCCGCGCCGGGTACCAGCGGTTCCGCGACAGGGCGCCACCAAGACGCGGTGGGTCGACCGGCCCGGCCGTCCGTCCCCGGCCACCCGCTCCACCCTCCGCCGAGCACGCGACGCCGCGTCCGGCGGGCGACACCGCTCGACCCGGCCCGCTCATGCGGCTCGGGCCAGACCCATATCCGCACGTCAACGCCGAACGGCCGTCGTTCGGCGATGTGTGGGTGATCGCGATCTGGGTAGCGCCTGCTCTGACCACGACGCATGCCGAGGAGGAACGATGACGCACTCCATCGACACCCCGTTCCCGCCGCCGCCGGCCACCCACGGCAGCGGCGCCACCGCGGGTACGAGCACCACGAGCACCGGCACCACGGGCTCCCCGTCCACCACCGACGTCGCCAAGGACGAGGCCCGCAACGTCGGCCAGACCGCGGCCCAGGCCGGCAGCCAGGTCGCCTCGACCGCCGCCGACCAGGCCAAGGGGGTCGCCTACGAGACCAAGGCGCAGGCCCAGGACCTCGTCCAGCAGGGCCGCACCCAGCTCCGCCAGCAGGCCGTCGCCTCCCAGCAGCGGGCCGCCACGGGCCTGCAGGGCATCGCCTCGCAGCTGCGCGGGATGGTCGAGGGCAACGGCGCGCAGGCCGGCCCGGCCCGCGACATCGTCGAGCAGGCCACCAGCAAGGTCGAGGAGTTCGCCGGCTGGCTGCAGAACCGCGAGCCGGCCGACCTGCTCGAGGAGGTCCGCTCCTTCGCCCGCCGCAAGCCGGGCACGTTCCTGTTCGGTGCCGCCCTCGCCGGGATCGTCGCCGGCCGGCTCACCAGCGGGGTCAAGGCCGCGCACAGCGACTCCGGTCCCAGCGGCCAGCACCGCGCCACGCCGGTGGGCTACACGCAGACCGACTACGTCGCCCCGACGCCGGCCTACTCCGGCTACACCGAGACGACGACGACCGGCTACACCGGGACCACCGGGACCACCCCGGGCTACGGCGAGACGGCCGGCTACGGCACCAGCAGCACCGCCCCCGTGCCGCCGCCCCCGTACGGCACCGTGCCGCCGGACGCGCCCGTCCCGCCGACCACCTCGGCCGGCTGGGACGACCCCGCGCGCACCACGGATCGGGGGGTCTGACCGATGACGTCTCCCTACTCCGGCGCCACGCCGGTGGGGACGCCGCAGGGCTACCAGGACCCGACCGGCGCCACCGCCGCCGGGCAGGCCAACTACGCGGTCTCCCCCGACGAGGCCTACGGCGCGCACAGCGGCGCCATGGGCACCCCCACGACCGAGCAGGGCCGCCCCGACGTGGAGGGCACCTCGGTCGGCCAGCTGATGGGTGAGGTCGCCAAGGACCTCTCCACCCTCATGCGCCAGGAGCTCGAGCTGGCCAAGGCCGAGGTCAAGGCCGAGGCGAGCAAGGCAGGCAAGGGCGCGGGGCTCATGGGCGCGGCGGGCTTCGCCGGCTACATGGTCCTGCTGTTCCTCTCCATCGCCCTGTGGTGGGCGCTGGAGAACGTGATGGACGCCGGCCTGGCCGCGCTCATCGTCGCCGTGATCTGGGGGATCGTCGCCGCGATCACGTTCGTCATGGGCCGCAAGCAGCTCAAGACCGTGAACCCGAAGCCCGAGCGGACCGTCGACACCCTGCAGCAGGTTCCCGACGCCCTCAAGCCCCACTGACCGCGGCCTCAGCCCTTCCGAGACTTGGAGTTGCAGACATGACCAGCAGCAGCGATCCCGACGTCATCCGGGCACAGATCGAGGCCACCCAGCGCGAGCTGAGCTACGACGTCGACGCCCTCAACGAGAAGGTCAACCCCGCCCGGGTGGTGGACCGGCGGGTCACCGCGGCCAAGGGCCGCATCACCAGCGTGAAGGAGAAGGTGATGGGAAGCGCGCAGAACGCCCGGTCGTCGGTGATGGGCTCTGCCCACGACACCCGGTCGACGGCCCAGTACCACGCCCAGAACGCCGCCGGCACGGTGCAGGACGTCGCGTCGAGCGCCGCCGAGTCGGTGCAGGGCGCCGCGCAGTCGGCGGCCTCGGCCGTGCAGCAGGCGCCCGACACCGTCGTGCGCCAGACCCAGGGCAACCCGCTGGCGGCCGGGCTGATCGCCTTCGGTGTCGGTTGGCTGGTCTCCAGCCTCATGCCGGCGTCGGAGAAGGAGAAGCAGCTCGCGCAGCAGGCCGAGACCGCGGTCCGCGAGAACAAGGACGCGCTGCTCGCGCCGGCCAAGCAGGCCGCCCAGGAGATCGGTGACCAGCTGAAGCCGGCCGCCCAGCAGGCGGTCGAGGAGGTCAAGGCCACCGCGCAGGACGCCGCCCAGACGGTCAAGCAGGAGGGCCAGTCCGCCGCCCAGGACGTGCAGGGCCAGGCCCAGCAGTCCCGGGAGACGGTGCAGAGCCGCACCAGCTGAGCCGTTCCCTCCCTCGTACTGCGCCCCGCCGGGACTCCCCCGGCGGGGCGCAGTGCTGTCCGGGGCCGGTCCCCTCTTGGGGTGAGGCCGCGACGCCCCGGCTGCAGCCGCCCGCCGCGGAGGCCGACGTCCGAGAGGACGACGCCACCGGCGCGGGCCCCCGGGCACCGGCCGCCCGACCGAGGGAGCCCGCCCCGTGCCGACCGTGCTGGTCGCCGACGACGAGGACGACATCCGCGGCCTGGTCTGCCTAGCCGTCCGCCGGGCCGGGTGCACCGTCGTGGCCGAGACCGCCGACGGCTCGTCCGCGCTGACCGCCGCCCGCACCGACCCGCCGGACCTCGCCGTCCTCGACGTCTCCATGCCCGGAGCGACCGGCCTGGAGGTGTGCGCCGCCCTCCGGTCCGACCCGGCCACCGCCGCCGTCCGCGTGCTGCTGCTGTCGGCGGGCGCCTCCCCGGACGACGTCGCGAGCGGGCTGGCCGCCGGCGCCGACGACCACCTCGCCAAGCCCTTCTCGGTCGCGGGGCTGGTCGCCCGCGTCCGGGAGCTGACCTCCGGAGCCACCGCGTGACCGCCATCGACGCCACCCCCACCACCGATCCCGAGGTGGCGCGGCTGCGCAGGGAGAACGCGGCGCTGCGCGCGCAGATGCAGCACCGTGACGAGGAGCTCGAGGTCGCCACCCGCATGCTGCAGGCGCGAGCGCAGACGATGACCAGCGTCATCGACGCGGTCACCGAGCAGTCGATCATCGGCACCGACGTCGACGGCGTCGTCCGCGTCTGGAACCCGGGCGCCGAGAAGATGCTGGGCCTGCCCCGCGCCGACGTCGTCCGCCGCCGCTCGATCACCGAGTTCCACCTGCCCGAGGAGCTCGAGGAGGCCGGCGGCGGGCTGGCCGCGCTCGTCCGGACCGCGCAGGAGCAGGGCAGCGACGTCCGCGACTGGACCTACGTCTCCGCCGCCGGAGAGGAGCTCACCGTCTCGGTGGCGGTGACCCCCCGCACCGACGACAGCGGCGCGCACGCCGGCTGGAACTTCGTCGGCACCGACATGACCGAGGTCCGCGCCACCGAACGGATGAAGGACCAGTTCGTGAGCCTGATCAGCCACGAGCTGCGCACCCCGCTGAGCTCGATCCTCGGCTACCTGGAACTGGTCCTCGACGACCCCGACCAACCGCTGACCGACGAGCAGCGGCAGTACCTGACCACCGTGGAGCGCAACGCCCAGCGGCTGCTGCGCCTGGTCGGCGACCTGCTGTTCACCGCGCAGGTGGACGCCGGCCGGTTCAGCCTCCAGCCCGAGGACGTCGACCTGGTCGCAGTGGCCCGCGCCGCGGAGGACACCGCCCGGGTCACCGCCGCCGCCGCGGGCGTCGAGGTGGTGGTGGAGGTTCCCGACGGCGACCTGACGGTCCGCGGGGACGCCGTCCGGCTCGGGCAGGCATGCGACAACCTGGTCTCCAACGCCGTCAAGTTCACCCCGCACGGCGGCCGCGTCACCCTCACCCTGCGGGCGGCCTGGCGCACACCGGAGGGCGCCGTCGTCGCCGGGGAGCAGCCGGGTGCCACCCCGGTCGCGCAGCTGGCGGTCAGCGACACCGGCATCGGCATCCCCGCCGGGGAGCAGGCGCAGCTGTTCGCGCGCTTCTTCCGCGCCTCGACCGCCCGCCGGCACGCGGTGCCGGGTGTGGGGCTGGGCCTGGCGATCACCAAGGCCATCACCACCGCCCACGGCGGCACGCTCGAGGTGGCCAGCACCGAGGGCCGCGGCACCACGTTCACCCTGACGCTGCCGCGCTGAGAGAGGACCCCGTCCTCCCCACCCCTCGGTGAAGGACCCCCTGCCCCCCACCGCTCGCACGCTCGCGGCGGGACCCTGCAGGGGGCCGACACGGTCCTGCTGCGAGCCTCCCCGGGTGTGATCCCGCGGGAGGCTTGCGGCTTTCTTGCGGGAGGCGGGCGGGTGCCCTGCGGTTGCCCCCCGATCGTCGTCTGTGCCGCCGGAACACCCCGTTCCGGCCCCCCACACAGGAGACGCCCCGCATGAGCACCACCACCCGCACCACCACCCGCAAGGTCATCGGCTCCCTCGGCGTGATCGGCGCCGCCGCCGCCGTCGCCGGCCTGGGCACCTTCGGCGCCTTCACCGACTCCACCACCCCGGTCTCCACCCAGGTCACCGCCGGCAACGTCGACATCAACCTGACCCCCGCCGGCACCTCCATCCCGGTCACCACCAGCGCCTTCCTCCCCGGCGACTCGCTCAGCCGGGCGGTCACCCTCGCCAACATCGGCGACGCCGCGCTGTCCTCGGTCAACCTGACCGTCACCACCACCAGCCCGGCCAACATCCTCACCAGCGACAAGACCAACGGCCTGCAGCTGGCGCTGAAGTCCTGCTCGGTGGCCTGGACCGAGACGCTCACCGCCGCCGGCGCGCCGACCTACGCCTGCACCGGCGGCACCGAGCGCCTCATCGGCCAGGGCCCGGCGGTCGGCACCTTCGAGGTGACCAACGCCGCCAGCCTCACCGCCGGCGCCAAGGACCACCTGGTCTTCACCGTCTCGCTGCCCTCCGACGCCGGCAACGCCTTCCAGAAGCAGACCGCCGCGCTGAGCCTGACCTTCTCCGCCCTGCAGCGCACCGGCACCGCCCGCTGACCGACGCCCCCCGAGCCGACCGGAGAACCCCGCCATGACCGCCGTCCTCCCCCTCGCCGCACCGGGGCCGACCCACCCACGGCCCCCCGCGGCCACCACCGGGCCCCTGCTCCGGCCGCTGGCCGCGGCCACCGGCCGCTGGCTGGTCCGGGCCCTGGTCGGCATCGCGGTCCTGGCCTTCGCCGGCCTGGCCATCGGCCCCCACGTCCTGGGCTACCGCACCCTGACCATGCTCACCGCCTCCATGGCCCCGGCCATCGACCCCGGCGACATCGTGGTCACCACGCCCCTGGCCGTCCAGGACGTCACCCCGGGCATGATCATCACCTACCACATCCCCATCGACGACCACCGCCTGGTCACCCACCGCGTCCTCTCCGTCGAGCACAACCCCGACGGCACCGTCGCCGTGCAGACCCAGGGCGACGCCAACGACCACCCCGACCCCTGGACCGCCGTCCTCCAAGGCGACACCGCCTACCAGGTCCAGGCCGTCATCCCCGAGGTCGGCCACGCCATCACCGCCCTGCGCACCCCCTGGCTCAGCCACCTGCTCGTCTACGGCGCCCCCACCCTCCTGGCCGGCTGGCTCCTGCTCACCATCTGGCGCCCCACCACCGACCCCCACACCGACACCGACACCCACCAGGACCAGCCATGACCACCGCGCTCGTCGTCGACGCCGAGGCGGCCGACCGCGCCCGCGTCGCCGGGCTCCTGGCCGTCACCGGCTGGGCGGTGCACGAGGCCCCGTCCACGCACGAGGCACCGGCCCTGGCCCGCCGGCTGGACCCCGACCTCGTCGTGATCGACCTGGCTCCCGACGGGGAGGGGCCGGCCCTGCTGCGCCGGCTCCGGCTGGCCGGCTGCCGCGCCCACCTGCTCGTGGTCGCCGGCGACACCGTCACCGCCGAGGACCGCGCCGCCGCCCTGCGGGCCGGCGCCCTGGCCTGCCTGGCCAAGCCGGTCGACGCCGGCCTCCTGCTCACCGCGCTCCGCCGCCGGGCGGCCACCCCGCCGCCGGCAGCGCTGCAGGCCATCAGCGAGGTGGCCGACCTCCACGACGACGACGTGGACGCCGACCTCATGGACCGGCTGCAGGAGCTCTACGCCACCGCCCTGCCCGACCGGCTCACCGCCATCAGCGACGGCGCACGGTCCGGCGACACGACGGCGCTCGCGTGGGCCTCGGCCACCCTCGCCGGGACCAGCGCCCAGCTGGGCCACCCGGAGGTCGCCGCGGTGTGCCGCGCGATCGCGCAGGACGCCCGGCGCGGGGTCCTCGCCCACCACCTGGTCCTCGAGCTGCAGGCCGTCGCCGGCGCCTGAAGAAGGACCCCGTCCTCACCGCTCGGTGGACGCGCCCCTGCCCCTACCGGGACCCTGCAGGGGGCCGACACGGTCCTGCTGCGAGCCTCCCCGGGTGTGATCCCGCGGGAGGCTTGCGGCTTTCTTGCGGGAGGCGGGCGGGTGCCCTGCGGTTGCCCCCCGATCGTCGTCTGTGCCGCCGGAACACCCCGTTCCGGCCCCCCACACAGGAGACGCCCCGCATGAGCACCACCACCCGCACCACCACCCGCAAGGTCATCGGCTCCCTCGGCGTGATCGGCGCCGCCGCCGCCGTCGCCGGCCTGGGCACCTTCGGCGCCTTCACCGACTCCACCACCCCGGTCTCCACCCAGGTCACCGCCGGCAACGTCGACATCAACCTGACCCCCGCCGGCACCTCCATCCCGGTCACCACCAGCGCCTTCCTCCCCGGCGACTCGCTCAGCCGGGCGGTCACCCTCGCCAACATCGGCGACGCCGCGCTGTCCTCGGTCAACCTGACCGTCACCACCACCAGCCCGGCCAACATCCTCACCAGCGACAAGACCAACGGCCTGCAGCTGGCGCTGAAGTCCTGCTCGGTGGCCTGGACCGAGACGCTCACCGCCGCCGGCGCGCCGACCTACGCCTGCACCGGCGGCACCGAGCGCCTCATCGGCCAGGGCCCGGCGGTCGGCACCTTCGAGGTGACCAACGCCGCCAGCCTCACCGCCGGCGCCAAGGACCACCTGGTCTTCACCGTCTCGCTGCCCTCCGACGCCGGCAACGCCTTCCAGAAGCAGACCGCCGCGCTGAGCCTGACCTTCTCCGCCCTGCAGCGCACCGGCACCGCCCGCTGACCGACGCCCCCCGAGCCGACCGGAGAACCCCGCCATGACCGCCGTCCTCCCCCTCGCCGCACCGGGGCCGACCCACCCACGGCCCCCCGCGGCCACCACCGGGCCCCTGCTCCGGCCGCTGGCCGCGGCCACCGGCCGCTGGCTGGTCCGGGCCCTGGTCGGCATCGCGGTCCTGGCCTTCGCCGGCCTGGCCATCGGCCCCCACGTCCTGGGCTACCGCACCCTGACCATGCTCACCGCCTCCATGGCCCCGGCCATCGACCCCGGCGACATCGTGGTCACCACGCCCCTGGCCGTCCAGGACGTCACCCCGGGCATGATCATCACCTACCACATCCCCATCGACGACCACCGCCTGGTCACCCACCGCGTCCTCTCCGTCGAGCACAACCCCGACGGCACCGTCGCCGTGCAGACCCAGGGCGACGCCAACGACCACCCCGACCCCTGGACCGCCGTCCTCCAAGGCGACACCGCCTACCAGGTCCAGGCCGTCATCCCCGAGGTCGGCCACGCCATCACCGCCCTGCGCACCCCCTGGCTCAGCCACCTGCTCGTCTACGGCGCCCCCACCCTCCTGGCCGGCTGGCTCCTGCTCACCATCTGGCGCCCCACCACCGACCCCCACACCGACACCGACACCCACCAGGACCAGCCATGACCACCGCGTCCGGCACACCTTGCGGATCCCTTGCGGATGCGTCGCGGGGATCCTGCGGCCGGCCCGGCACAGTCGATCTCGACACGGACCTGGCAGACCCCCCTGCCCGGCGTGGAGGAAGGGGAGGCCCGGCGATGATCGTCCGCCGCGCAGTCACGGTGCTCGCCACCGCGACCCTGATGGTGCTGGGCGGGCAGCAGCTCGCCGGCGCCGCCTTCGGCGACAGCGCGTCCGTGGCCACCACGGTCGGCACGCTCACCGTCGCCCCGGTCACCGGCCTGAGCGCCACGGCGCCCTGCACGCTGACCACGACGACCACCACCACCACGACGCGGAAGGCGGCCGACGGCACCGTCATCGGCCAGTCCACGGTGACGGAGTCCTCCTCCACCACGGTCACCACGCCGGTCCGGAGCTACCCGCCGGCCTCGACCGAGACGACCACCAACCCGGACGGGACGACCACCACCACGACCCGGCAGACCACCCAGGACACCACCGTGTCGGGCGTGGCCACCTGGCAGCGGAGCACGACCCCGAACGTCACCAGCTACACGCTGACCATCCCCGGCCCCGCGCCGTACTCGGCGGACCTCGGTGACACGACCCAGTTCACCTACGCGCCGATCTCGATCGACCAGAACTACACGCTGCCGATCACCGTCACGGCGCGGACGTCCTACGGCTGGACGGCGAACGCCACGGTGATGGTGTCCACCTGCCGGCAGTGATCCCCTCGGACACACGACGGGGGGGGGGGGGGGGGGGGGGGGGGGGGGGGGGCGGGGGGGGGGGGGGGGGTGGGGGGGGGGGGGGGGGGGGGGGGGGGGGGGGGGGGGGGGGGGGGGGGGGGGGGGGGGGGGGGGGGGGGGGGGGGGGGGGGGGGGGGGGGGG
>NZ_JBJGYT010000010.1:0-153986 GCF_054050135.1 Geodermatophilus sp. SYSU D00705
AGCCCCGCGACTGAACTCACACCCCCACCCTGCCAGGACCGGGGGGGGTGGGGGGGGGGGGGGGGGGGGGGGCGGGGGGGGGGGGGGGGGGGGGGGGGGGGGGGGGGGGGGGGGGGGGGGGCCCCCCCCCCCCCCCAGCCTAGGCACCCCACCGCCGTCCCCGTCCACGGGCAGGTCAGCCCGTGGTGCTGCCGAGCGTCACGTCGACCGTGTCGGTCTGCTGGCCGCGCTGCACCGTCAGGCTCACCCGGTCTCCCGGCGTCCCGCTGCGGACCACGGCGGTCAGCTCGGTGGAGGTGGTGACCACCCGGTCGCCGACGGCGGTGATGACGTCGCCGGCCTGCAGCCCGGCGTCGGCCGCGGGGGTGCCGGGCTCGACCCGGACGACCTGCGCGCCGGTGCCGATCTCGCTGTTGCCGTCGGCGGCCGCGGTCTGCGCGCTGACGCCGAGGTAGGTCGTCTCCGCGGAGCCGTTCTGGATGATCTCCTCGGCGATCCGGTGGGCGGTGTTGCCGGGGATGGCGAAGCCGACCCCGATGCTGCCGCTCTCCGACTGCCCGCCGGGGCCGCCGGAGGCCACCGTGGCGATCGCGGTGTTGATGCCGATGACCTCACCGGCGCCGTTGACCAGCGCGCCGCCGGAGTTGCCCGGGTTGATCGCCGCGTCGGTCTGCAGCGCGTCGATGACCGTGGCGTCGCCCTCGGTGGAGCCGGTGGCCACGGCCCGGCCGGTGGCGCTGATGATCCCGTCGGTCACGGTGTCCGACAGGCCCAGCGGGGCGCCGATCGCGACCGCCAGGTCGCCGACCTGGACGTCGTCGGAGTCGGCGAAGGTGGCGGGGGTCAGGTTCGAGACGCCGTCCACGTCGAGCACCGCGACGTCGTAGACGGCGTTGGTGCCGACGACGGTCGCGTCGTGCAGCGTGCCGTCGGAGGTGCGCACCGAGACCGTGGCCTGCCCGCCGGAGCCGTCGAGGCTCACCACGTGGTTGTTGGTGAGCACGTAGCCGTCGTCGGTGAGCACGACCCCGGAGCCGCTGCCGGAGCCCGACGCGCCGGTGACGTAGACCGTCACCACGCTGGGGGCCGCCTTGGCCGCCGCGGCGGTGACCGCGGTGGCCGTCTCCGGGTTGGTGATCGTGACGTTCTGGGCGGCGACCGACCCGCCGCCGCCGTCCGGGCCGTCGGCGAGGACGGCGACGCCGGCACCGGCGCCACCACCGATCAGGGCGCCGGCGACCAGGCCGGCGATGCCCATCCGCCAGCTGCCGGAGCGCCGGCCCCGCTCGGGGGCGGGCCCGGCCGGGGGGAACTGCGCGGTGCCGTCCGGGCCGCCCGGGCCGCCGGGCTGGCCGGGGACCGGCTGCCCGGCGGGCGGGTAGCCCACGCCGGGGTACGCGGCGCCGTGCTGCGGTGCGGCCGGCTGGCCGGGGCCGGGGTGCGTCGCGGTGTGCGTGGCGCCTGGCTGTCCTCCGGCCGGCTGCCACGCCGACGGGGGCGCCCACGTGCCGGGCGCCGGGCGGGGGGTGCCGTAGTCGCTCACTGTCCGAGTCCTCCTCACGAGCAGCGGTCCGCTGCCCTCGCAGACCACTGTCGGCCCCGCTGCTGCCCCGCTGCTGGTGACTCGCTGTGAGGTCGCTGGACGTCGCTACCGGGGGACGTCGGCCAGCAGCCGGCCCCGCGCGACGAGTTCGGTCACCGTCCACACGGCCACGACCTGCGCGGCGAGCAGGCCGACGAGCACCAGGAGCTGGGCGGCGCCGGCCTCCAGCGGGCTGCCACCGCCGAGCAGGACGCCGACGAACGCGCCCGGGAGTGTGACCAGTCCCACGGTGCGGGTCTGGTCCAGCGGCGGGACGAGGGCGGTCGACGCGGCGGGGCGGCCGATCTCGAGGACGGCGTCCCGCCGCAGCAGGCCCAGCGCCAGTGCCGCCTCCACCTCGCCGCGCCGGGAGGTGAGCTCCTCCCGCAGCCGGCGGCCGGCCAGCGAGGTCGCCGTCATCGCGCCCCCGATGAGGATGCCGGCGATCGGGATCACCGCTTCGCCGCGCAGCGGCACGCCGCCGCTGACCAGCACCAGGGCGATCACCGGCGCCGCCCCGACCGCCACCGGCAGGGCGGCGGTGCCCACCCGGCGCAGCGCGCCGGGCGCGCGGACCGGCAGCCCGGTGGCCCGGCCCGCCGCCGTGGCCGCCGCGACGCCGAGCATCAGCAGCACGAAGGCCACCGACAGCGGCAGCGAGCCGACCACGGCCAGCAGGACGGCGGAGACGACGCCGAGCTGCACCGTCGCCCGCAGCGCGGCCACGACGACCGGCCGGTCCTGGCCGAGGCCCGAGACCCGGCCCGCCACGGCCGCCAGGGCGGTGAGCAGGCCGAGGACCACGGCCAGCCGGGGGCCGAGGTCGACGACGGAGGAACCCACGGGCGCCGATCCTGCCCGGCGGGTGCCTGCTGGTAGACACGGCCACCACCGTGCGTGCAAGCCGCCTGTTATCTGGGTAGGGGCGGCTCGGGTCGCTGCTCGGGGGCGGCGCCCGCCCCTGTGTCCGGCCTGCGTCCTGGAGGCTGCCCCGTGCCCATCCGCGGACCTCTCGCCCGTCTCCTGCTGGGGGTCGGCCTCGTCGCCGCCACCGGCTTCGTCGTGGTCGGTGGCCTCGCGCTGCCCCCGACGGGTCTGGCCGCCATCGGTATCGCCGCGGTGGTCTCCGGGTGCCTCGCGGCCGGCATCGTGCGGGAGTCCTCCCACCAGGACCGTCGCAGGACGGTGGCGGCCGCGTGGCAGGCGGCCGTGGCCACCGTCGTGGTGCTCCTCGTGCTCTCCGGTACCGCGGCGCTCGGCGGCGCCCTCCTCACGCTGCTGGTCGCGGGCGTCGGCGTCACGGCCGGCCTCACGGTGTGGATGGTGCGCAGCCGACCCCCGGTGCGCCGGGTGCAGCCGCCCGGGCCGCCCGTGGTGACGTCGTCGCCGGTGACGGCGCTGTCCACCGGCGACCTGGGCCGCGAGTGGGTCCGGACGACCGCCGCGCTGGCCGGTCCCCTCGACGCGGCGGCCCGGCAGGCGATCGTGGCCCGCCGCCAGGAGACCCTCGACGAGTTGGAGCGCCGTGACCCGGCCGGGTTCGCCCGCTGGATGGCGGCCGTCCCGCTACCGGGCAGCGACCCCGCCGTCCACCTCCGGCACGGCGACCCGGCCGCCTGAACCGTCACGGGCGCCGCCGTCCACCAGAGCTCCACCGCCGGCCGGTCCGCCGCCTCCGGCGTCCCGCCCGTCCTCACCCGGCCGGGCGGCCGTCGTCCGCCGTCGGCGGGCCTCGAACTGCCGGCGCAGCGCCTCGGCGCGTTCCTGGCACGCGCGGGCGTCTGCCTGCAGTTCGGCTGCGCGACGCCACGCACGCTCGCCGGCGGCGCGATCGACCCACGTCGCCCCCGGTCGGTGTCGCCCTGCCGGCGGCCGGACCTCCACCATCGCACCCACCCCGTTCCCTCGCGGCACCCGCCACGTGCCGGCCCGAGTGGGGCGCCCACCGGCTGGAGCGCCGTCCCGCACCTGCGCACGGACCACGGAACGACCCAGCTCCGGCGGCGTCCAGCACCGGGCGTGCACCACTGCGCGTGGCGGGGGCTCCGCTTCGCGGACCGGGGCCCCGGTGGTCCTGCGGTGCCGCTGCGGGTCTCGCGGTGGTGCACCACCGCAAGGGCGCGCACGACACCGCGGGAGCAGACCCGGCCGGCGTCCCGACCGTGCCGCCGGGGATGTCCCCTGCGGTGTCCTTATCCTGGGTGCCGGGGTCCGTCCCCGTGACCCGCCGGCGTGGCGCAACTGGTAGCGCACCCGACTTGTAATCGGGCGGTTAGGGGTTCGAGTCCCCTCGTCGGCTCACGCACCGGCGGCGGGGGTGCCGCTGGGCACCCCCACCGCCGGCCGGCGTCAGCGGTCCGGGTGCCCGGAGGAGCCGCCGCCGGCCGCCCCGCCGGCGCCCGGGTCCGCTGCGGGCGGGGTCTCGGCCTGGGCGAACCACAGCGCCGCGTGGGCCGCGCCGTCCCCGAGCTGGCCCAGTGCCTCCAGGTTGACGTTCGCGATGTCGTCGCAGGCCTGGTGGTAGCAGGCGTCGTACGCGACGCCCGCCGTCCCGCCGAAGAGCGCGACCTGCTCCTCGGTCTTGACCCCCTCAGCGCCGGAGAAGAGGCCGCCGGCCGGGATCCCCTGGGCGATGAACGGCCCGTAGTCCGACCGGCCGTTGAACGCGCTCGGCGCGGTCGCCAGGCCCACGGAGGCGAAGTGGTCGAGGAAGACCCGCTCGATGTCGGCACTGCCCGCCGGCCCGGCCGTGGGGGTGTCCGAGGCGTCCCCGTCGTAGACGAAGCGGGCGAAGTTGGGGCTGCCCAGCATGTCGAAGTTCAGGTTCAGGGCGATGTCGGCCCGTTGCTGCTCGGTCAGGCCCGCGACGTAGTGCGTGGAGCCCAGCAGGCCGGACTCCTCGGCGCCCCAGAACGCGAAGCGGACGGCGTTGCGCGGCTCGATGCCGAGCTCGGCGAACTGCTCGGCGATCTCCAGGACGGTGGCCGACCCGGTGCCGTTGTCGTTGATGCCGGGGCCGGCGGTCACCGAGTCCAGGTGGGCGCCGACGACGACGACCTCGTCGGTGCGGCCGGTCCGGGTGTCGGCGAGGTAGTTGGAGGTGGTGCGCTGCTCGGACACGGTCGAGGTGGTGATGTCCGCGCGCACCTCGCCGGCGCCCAGGAGGGTGGTCAACTCCTCGCCGACGGCGTAGCTGGTGCCGACCACCGGGATGGCCGCCTCCGCGGGCAGCGGGCCGCCGAGCGTGCCCTGCAGCACCTCGGTGCGGCCCTGCTGGCCCTCGTTGAAGATGATCAGCGCGCTCGCCCCCGCGGCCGCCGCCACGGTGGCCTTCTCCCCGAAGGTGCAGGTGCCGCGCTGGACCAGCGCGATGTTGCCGGGCACGAAGCCGGCGTAGTCCTCGGCCTGGCAGCCGGCGGTCGAGCTGTTGGGCTCCGGTGGCGGCGGGACCAGGTTGTCGGTCACCGCCTGCACGGGGGCCGAGGCGGTGCCCGAGCCCGAGTACTGGGCGACGGCGAAGTCCTCCGCCGTGTAGGCCCGCTCGGTGGGCGCCGTGCGCACGAACGTCGCCGGGGCGGTCTGCTCGAAGTAGGGGAAGGCGAACTCCTGCTCGGTCACCCGGTAGCCGGCGTCCAGGAGGCGGTCGGCGACGTAGTCGCCGGAGGCGTCGAACCCGGGCGTGCCGCTGGCGCGGGTGCCGTCGTTGTCCTTGGCGATCTGCTGGAACGCCTCGAGGTGCTCGGCGACCCCCTCCACGGTGACCGCGTCGCGCAGCGCGGAGGTGTCCGGCCCGTCGGCGGCCCCGGCGGGCGAGGCGACGAGCGCGGGGGAGACGAGGGCGAGCAGGACCGGTGCGGCGCAGCGGCGCCGGAGGGATGGGTGCACGGAGGCTCCTCTGTCCGGGGCGGGTCGGAACGGCGTTCCGCAGCCACCAGCACCATCCGTGACCCACGTCACGTCCGTCAACCGGGTGGCCCTCAGGCCAGCCGCACCTCGCCGCCGGTCACGACCACGTCGACGGGGGCCAGCGGGACGGTGGCCGGACCCTGCAGCACCCCGCCGTCGACCGGGTCGAACGCGGAACCGTGGCAGGGGCAGACCAGCCGGCCGCCGCGGGTCGGGCGCACCGTGCAGCCCTGGTGCGGGCACTCGGCGTCGTACGCGGCCACCGCGTCCCCGGCACGCACCAGCAGCACGTGGCGGTCGCCCAGGGCCAGCTCCAGGGCGCCCTCCTCGGGCACCTCCTCCAGCCGCGCCAGGACGGTGCCGCTGCCCGTGTCGGCCACCGCGCGGGCCTCGGCTCCTCCGCACGCGGCCAGCGCGAGGACGCCGAGGCCGGCGCCGGTGGCGGTGAGGAGGGTGCGGCGGGACGGGCAGGCGGGCGGGCTCACCGCGGGATCGTCCCCCACGCGGCCGGCGCGGCCCGTCAGTCGAAGCTGCCGGCGCCGTCCCGGCGGTAGGGGGAGCGGCGCTCCCGCTGCTCCCGCTCGGCGCGCTCGGCGCGCAACCTCGCCGCCGTCCCGGCCGGGTAGCCGGCCTTGGCCACCCGGTGCTCGATGGTCTCGGTCATGAAGGCGAGGGAGAAGAACAACCCCAGCAGCAGGCCGCCGGCCGCGGCCGAGAGCCGGTAGGCCAGCGGCACCGCCACCACCGTCAGGCAGAGGAGGAGCACCGGCAGCAGCTGGACGAGGGCGCGGGTGAGGTGGCGGCGGACCCAGCCCCGCTCGGTGGTGTCGGCGAGCACCCACGGCGCCAGCTCCGCGGGCAGCCCGGCCCCGAGCGCGTACCGCACCCACTGCAGCGGGGTGGGGCGGCGCTGGGTGGACCGGATGGGCACACCTCGACGGTAGGCCTCGGCGGCGTTGCCGGGGACTTGTGGCCAGGAGCACACTGCTCCCGCCGTCTCGCCCGGGGAGGTCCCGTGCACATCACCCAGCTGCTCCGCCGCAAGGGCGCCCACGTCGCCACCGTCGAGGCCTCCGCCAGCATCCGCACGGCGCTCGCGCTGCTCGCCGAGCACGGCGTCGGTGCCCTCGTCGTCTCCGCCGACGGGCGCTCCGTCGACGGCATCGTGTCCGAGCGCGACGTCGTCCGCGCCCTGCACGAGCGCGGGGCCGGACTGCTCACCGACCCCGTCTCCAGCGTCATGACCGCCGACGTGCACACCTGCGCCCCGGGAGCCGGGGTCGAGGAACTCGCCCGCACCATGACCGACCACCGCGTCCGCCACGTGCCGGTCGTCGACGGCGGCCGGCTCGTGGGCATCGTGTCCATCGGGGACGTCGTCAAGGCGCGCCTGGACGAGCTGGAGAACGAGCGCGCCCAGCTCGTCGACTACATCCAGACCTCCTGAGGGCTGCCGCACCGCGGGCGGCCCCCGGCGTACGGTTCCCCGGTGGACGAGCGGCGTTCGGGGGTCGCCTCCGGGCTGGCCGCCTACGGCATGTGGGGGCTGTTCCCCCTGTACTTCCCCCTGCTGGAGCCGGCCGGCGGGCTGGAGATCGTGGCGCACCGCGTGCTGTGGTCGCTGCTGTTCGTCGCCGGCCTGCTGACCGTCGTCGGCCGCTGGTCGCACGTCCGTGCGGTGTCCACCGACCGGCGCTCGCTGTTGGTGCTGCTCGGCGCGGCGCTGCTGATCGCCGTCAACTGGCTGGTGTTCGTCTACGCGGTCAACTCCGGCCACGTCGTCGAGACCTCGCTCGGCTACTTCATCAACCCGCTGGTCAGCGTCCTGCTCGGGGTCGTCGTGTTCAGCGAGCGGCTGCGGCCGCTGCAGTGGACGGCGGTCGGCATCGCCGCGGTCGCGGTGGCCGTGCTCACCGTCGACTACGGGCGCCCGCCGTGGATCGCCTTGGCCCTGGCGGTCAGCTTCGGCCTCTACGGGCTGATGAAGAAGGTGGTCCGGGTGGAGGCGGCGCCCGGGCTGTTCGTGGAGACGGCGCTGGTCGCCGTCCCGGCGGCGGTGGTGCTCGCCGTCCTGCACGCGCAGGGGGAGGGGACCGCCGGCTCCGCGGGCGTCGGTCACCTGCTGCTGCTGATGAGCTCGGGGGTCGCGACCGCGATCCCGCTGCTGCTGTTCGCCGCGGCCACCCGCCGCATCCCGCTGTCGACGGTGGGGCTGCTGCAGTACGTCACGCCGCTGATGCAGCTGGCGATCGGCGTGTTCGTCTACCACGAGCCGATGCCGCCGGCCCGGCTCGCGGGCTTCGTCATCGTCTGGATCGCCCTGGCCGTGTTCACCGTCGACAGCCTCCGGCAGGCCCGCGCGGGCAGCCGCCGGCGGGCCGCCGAGGCGGCGGTCGCACCGGTCTGACGGCGCGCCGGTCCGGGTCCCGGGATGTCGGTGGGCGGGGCTACCGTCGAGTTCTCACCACCACCGGAGAAGGACGTCCGATGTCTGCCGAACCAGCTCCCGCGGTCTCCCCGCCGGGGGGCGAGGTGCCGCCCCCTCCCACACCCGAAGCGCCTCCCACGGAGCCGGCGCCGGTCCCCGCCGGCGCCCTGACCCGGCGCGAGCACGAGATGCTGACCTTCGAGCGGCAGTGGTGGCGACGGCCCGGTGCCAAGGAGACGGCGATCCGAGAGCGGTTCGGGCTCGCGCCGACGCGCTACTACCAGGTGCTCAACGCCCTGGTCGACCGGCCCGCCGCGCTGGAGGCCGATCCCCTGCTCGTCCGCCGCCTGCGCCGGCTGCGGGACGCACGGGGACAGCGTCGTTCGTCCCACGTCCTGGGCAACAGGGGCTCCGCCGTTTAGATTTGGTCACCGTGGGCAGGCACGCCGCGTCAGGCAGTGACATATCGGACCGGGGGACCGCCCCGGTCCCCCACGGGCGACGCCGTACGGACGGCCCGCCACCCCCGGTGGCGGCCGAGCCGGACCTGAGCGACCACCCCACGACGCCGGGCCGCAGCCGCGCCGACCGCCGGCGTGAGGGCCTCCTCGACGCAGGGGAGGACCCGGGCCGCCGCCGCCCGCCGTCCCGGCCGCTGCCCACGGCGGCGGCTGCTGCCCCGGGTGTCACCCCTCCGGCCTCCGGCCGCCCCGCGGCCGCCCCGTTCTCCGGCCGTCCCGCGGCTCCGCCGGCCTCCGGCCGTCCCGCGGCTCCGCCGGCGTCCGGGCGTCCCGGCGGCGGCCCGGTCGTCGGCCGGCCCGCCGCCCCTCCGGCCGCCACCCGGTCCGCTGCCCCCCTTGCCGGCCGGTCCGCCGCCGCGCCGGCCGGTCCTCCCGCCGCACCGCTCCCGGGTCCGGCCGCGGGACGCTCCGGCGCCACCCCCGCGGCGGCGCGCGCAGCGGCCCCGGCGCGTCCGGCGCCCCCGCCGGCCCGCCCCCGGCCGGCCGAGCCGGCGCCGGAGACCCGCGTGCGGCTGCCCCTGCCGCCGGCGGCGTCGGCACCCGCCGCCCCCGCGGCGCCGCGCACCACGGTCGCGCCGTTCCAGGCGGTCCCCCGGCCCGACCCCTCCCCGGACGAGCCGGCGTCCCCGGCCGGCCGGCCGCGTGAGGAGCGGGCGGAGCGCCGTCCCGCCGCGCCGACCGGCCACCCCGCCGACGCCGACCCCGTCGAGCCGTCGTCCCCGCGGCCGTCCCGGGGCGACCGGCCGGCCGCGGCCTCCGGCCCGTCCGACGCCGCGCCCGGCTACCGCGACTGGACCAGCCCGTCCCGCACCCGGGACGCCGCACCGCCGCCGGCCACCGAGGCCATCCCCGACCGGAACCCGGTCCGGGAGCAGGCCGGGAGCGGGGCCGGCCGGACCCCCGCGCCGGCCACCGAGGCCATCCCCGACCGCAACGCCGACCGTCGCGACCGGGCCGACGACGAGCGTGGCCCGCAGGCCGACACCGACCGCCACCGGGGCCCGGACACCGGCACCGACACCGGTGTGGTGGGCGGCCGGGCCGCCTTCCGCGCCGAGCGTCAGGCCGCCGAGGCCGAGCGCCGCAAGGCCGCCCGCCGCAGCGGCGGCGGGTCGACCGCCGCCCGCCTCGACGACGCCGACGGCGAGGGCCGCCGCGGCTCGGGGGTGCGCCGCGCCGCCGCCGGCCTGCTCGCCGTGGCCGTCGTGGCGCTGCTCGTGCTCGGCGTCTACTCCTTCGCGGGCTCGGACCCGCAGGAGACCTCGACCGACCGGACCGCCTCGGCCGCCCCCTCGTCGACGGCCGCCCCCGCCGCGCCGAGCTCGGCCCTCCCGCCGCTGGAGGTCGCGCCGCTGCCGCCGGCCGACGCCGCCCCGGCCGATCCGGTGCGCGCCCCCGTCACGGTCCTCAACGCCACGGGCGTCACCGGCCTGGCCGCCGACGTCGCCGCGGCGCTCGGGGCGCAGGGCTGGGAGTCGCCGGGGGTGGGGCAGTACCAGGGCGGCGACGTCGCGGTCACCACCGTCTACTTCACCAAGGGCGACGAGACCCAGCGGCAGGCCGCCGTCCAGCTGGTCGAGCAGTTCCCGCAGATCACCGGGCCGGTGGAGCGCTTCTTCGAGGTACCGGACGTCGCCGTCCCCGGCCTCGTGGTGGTCACCACCGGCGAGTGGCGGCCCTGAGGCGGCTGCGCGGCGCGCCGTCCCGGAACACCGGGACGCCACCGTCCGTTGGCCGCTCCGTGCGTCCCCTCCGCGGGCCCGCGCGTCCCTGCCCGCGCTCCGGCGCCCGCGTGACGCTCGCCGCCCTGCTCACCCCGCTGCTCTCCGGCATCCTGCTCGTCGCCGCACCGGCCGCGCCGGCCGCCGCGGCGGAGGACGTCAGCACCGAGGAGGCGCGGGTCCCCTCGGGCGCGGGTGCGGACGCCGTCGAGCTCGACACCACCCTCTACGTGCCGGCCTCCGCGACCGCGGACGAGCCCGCGCCGGCCGTCGTCCTCGCGCACGGCTTCGGCGGCAGCAAGGACTCCGTCGCCGACGACGCCCGCGACCTCGCCGGCCGGGGCTACGTCGTCCTCACGTACTCCGCGCGCGGGTTCGGGACCAGCACCGGCCAGATCGGGCTGAACGACCCGCGCTTCGAGGTCGCCGACCTCTCCACGCTGCTCGACCGGCTGGCCGAGCGCGACGACGTCCTCCTCGACGGGGACGGCGACCCGCGCGTCGGCGTCGCGGGCGGTTCCTACGGCGGGGCGCTGGCCCTGCTCGGCGCCGCCTACGACGACCGCGTCGACGCCATCGCCCCGCAGATCACCTGGAACTCCCTGACCACCGCGCTGTTCCCCTCGCAGGTCGGGCAGGACGACGCCGGCACGGTCGCCGCCACCCCCGCCAGCACGGACGCCGGCGTGTTCAAGCGGGTCTGGGCCGGCCTGTTCTTCAGCATCGGCGGCGCCCCGTCCGGTGGCCTGGCCGCCGCGCTCGGCGGCGACGACGCGGCGGCGGACGGCGCCCCGGCGGACGCCGGGACGACGGCGCTGCCGGTGGACCCCGCCTCGGCCGACCCGGCCGCGGTGCAGCAGCTGCTGACCTGCGGGCGGTTCCGCGCCGACATCTGCGCCGCCTACCAGACCGCCGCGGCGACGGGCACGCTGACGCCGGAGATCGCCGCCGCGCTGGACCGCAGCAGCCCCGCGACCGTGCTCGACCGCATCGACGTGCCCACCCTGCTGGTGCAGGGCACCCGCGACTCGCTGTTCGGCCTCGACCAGGCCGACGCCAACGCCCGCGGCATCGCCGCCACCGGCGCCCCGGTCAAGGTCGTCTGGTACGCCGGCGGCCACGACGCGCAGGCATCGGAGCGCACGACCGAGCGGCTGCGCGAGCAGGTGGCCGGCTGGTTCGACCGGCACCTGCGCGACGGCGACGACCCCGCCCGCGGCCCCGACCCCGGCACCGGCTTCGAGTTCCCCGAGCCGACCGGCGTGGGCAGCGGCCTGACCGTCCAGGGCGGATCGCAGACCGTCACCGCCGACCGCTACCCGGGGCTGAGCGGCTCGGCCGCCGCCGACCGTCTCCCGGTCGCCCTGGACGGCGGCGTGCAGCCCGTCGTCACCCCGGCCGGCGGGTCGCCGTCGGCGCTGACCACCTACCCGGGGCTCGGTGCGGTGACCGCGGCGCTCGGCGGCACGACCATCGAGATCCCCGGCCAGGCCGCCGCCTTCGACAGCCGGCCGCTGGACGAGGCGGTGGAGGTCGTCGGCGCGGCCACCGTCGACCTCGCCGTCGCGGCGCCCTCGGGCACCGCCACGCTGTTCGCGAAGCTCTACGACGTCGGCCCCGACGGCGGCATGACGCTGCCGTCGGGGCTGGTCGCGCCGCTGGCGCTGACCGGCCTCTCGGCCGACCCCACCGCGCCGACCACGGTGCCGGTGACCCTGCCGGGGATCGTGCACCGCTTCGAGGCCGGGCACACGATGCGCCTGGTGGTCTCCTCCACCGACCAGGCGTTCGCCCTGCCGGCGGAGTCGGCCGTCTACTCGGTCGCGCTGGCCGGCGGGGACGGCGCGGCGCTCGCCGTCCCGCAGGTCCAGGCGCAGGCCGACGGCGTCGGCGGCACGTCGCGCTGGTGGGTGCTGCTGGGCGTGCTCGCGGGGCTCGGCCTGCTCGGCTGGGTGGCGGCGGTGCTGTGGGGCCGCCGCCGGCGCCGCCGCGTCTCGGCGGTCGAGCCCGACGGTGAGGACGTGCCGCTGCGGTTCACCGGCGTCACCAAGGCCTACAAGGACGGCTTCGTCGCCGTCCGCGACCTCTCCTTCGAGGTGCGCCGCGGCCAGGTGCTCGGCCTGCTCGGCCCCAACGGCGCCGGCAAGACGACGTCGCTGCGCATGCTCATGGGCCTGATCCGGCCCACCGAGGGGCGGATCAGCGTCTTCGGCCACGCGGCCGGGCCCGGCGCGCCGGTGCTCTCCCGGCTGGGCTCCTTCGTCGAGGGCACCGGCCTGCAGCCGCACCTGTCCGGCCGGGACAACCTGCGCCTGTACTGGGCGGCCACCGGCCGGCCGGCGGAGGACGCGCACATGGAGGAGGCGATCGAGGTCGCCGGCCTCGGCGCGGCCATCGACCGCCCGGTCCGCCGCTACAGCCAGGGCATGCGCCAGCGGGTCGCGATCGCCCAGGCGATGCTCGGCCTGCCGGACCTGCTGGTGCTCGACGAACCGACCAACGGGCTGGACCCGCCCCAGATCCACGCCATGCGCGAGGTGCTGCGCTCCTACGCCGCGACCGGCCGCACGGTGATCGTCTCCAGCCACCTGCTCAGCGAGATCGAGCAGACCTGCAGCCACGTCGTCGTCATGGCCAAGGGGCAGAAGATCGCGCAGGGGACGGTCGAGGAGATCGTCGGCGTCGGTGGCGCGGTGCTCGTCGGCCTGGCCGACGACGCCGACACCGACCGGGCGATCGCCGCCCTGGAGGCGCTGCCCGGGGTGACCGCCGGCCGCACCGACGAGGGGCTGGTGGCCGAGCTGGACGGCACCAGCCGGGCACGGGCCCTGCAGGCGCTGGTGGCCGAGGGGATCGAGGTCGACCAGTTCACGCCGCGCCGTCGGCTCGAGGACGCCTTCCTGGCGCTGGTGGGGGAGTCATGACGACGCAGCGAGCGGCGGAGGACCTGGCCCGGGCGGCCGTCCCGGCCGAGGGCCACGTGCAGCCCACCGGGGCGGTGGCCGGCTACCGGCCCGAGCGCACCCTGCGGCTGTCGGTCGAGCTGCGGCGGCAGTTCAAGCGGCGGCGCACCATCGGCGTCCTCGCCCTCATGGTGGCGCTGCCGCTGGTCCTCATCGCCGCCCTGCAGCTGGGCGCCAGCGAGGAGGCCGCGGAGAACGACCGGCTCAACCTGGTCGACGTCGCCACGTCCAGCGGGCTGAACTTCACCCTGTTCGTGCTCTTCGCGACGACGAGCTTCTTCCTGGTCGTCGTCTACGCGCTGTTCTTCGGCGACACCGTGGCCGCCGAGGCGCAGTGGGGGTCGTTGCGCTACACGCTGGCCACCCCGGTGCCGCGCATGCGGCTGCTCCGGCAGAAGTGGTACGCGGCGCTGGTGCTGTCGGTCGGCGCCCTGCTGACCCTCGTCCTGGTCGGGCTGGTCGCCGGCGGCATCGCGTTCGGGTTCGAGGCCATCCAGACCCCGGTCGGGGTGACCCTGCCGCAGGGGGAGGGGCTGCTGCGGCTGGCCGGCATGGTCGGGTACCTCGCCGTCCACCTGCTGGTCGTGGGCACCCTGGCGTTCTGGTTCTCCACGATCACCGACGCCCCGCTGGCCGCCGTCGGGGGCGCGGTGTTCACGATGTTCGTCTTCGCGATCCTCGACCAGGTGGAGCAGCTGGGCTCGATCCGGGACTGGTTCCCCACGGCGGAGGAGTTCGCCTGGACCGACCTGCTGCAGACCCCGGTCGACTCCGGGGACCTCTTCCGCGGCGTCGTCCAGTCGCTGGTCTACGCGGCGGTCTTCACGGCGCTGGCCTTCCGCCACTTCGCCCGCCGCGACGTCACCTCTTGAGCGGAGGCTGGGAGCGCAGGAAACCTGCGCTCCCAGCCTCCGCTAGAGGCTCGCGCGGACGGCCTGGGCCCAGCCCTCGCCCATCGGCGCGTCGGTGACGGTCACGTTGGGGACGGCGGCCAGCAGGTCGGCCATCCCGTCGACCGTGGCCCCGTTCGCGGTGATCCACAACCGCTCCACCGCCGGCGCCATCTCCAGGTCGCTCACGCTGTCGCCGATCGCCACCGCGTCGGCGGGGGTGAGGCCGCGGCGCTCGAGGTCCCAGGCGATCGCCGCGCCCTTGGAGATGCCGCGCGGCATCAGGTGGTAGACCCGCGGCGGCAGCGCCTCGGGCGCCAGGGTCATGCGGCCCGTCGCCGGGATCGAGCCGTTGTCCTTCAGCGTCAGCCAACCGGCTCCCATCGCGGCCAGCTCGGCGTCCACCGCCAGCGGGTCGACCCGGCCCCGCAGCAGCGCGTCGGTGCGGTGGGTGGTGTGCCAGGGCGCGTGCCACTCCAGCCGGCCGGCGTGGCGGGCCAGCAGCGTGTCGACCACGCCCAGCCGCTCCATCACGTCCATCGGGGCCTGGTCGGCGTACTCCGCGGGCAGGTCGCCGGTGAGGTGGTGCACGCTGCGCCCGGCGTCCCAGCTGACCACCGAGCCGAGCTCGGCGATCGCGCCGTCCGCGGCGAAGATCCGCGCCGCCTCCACGACCTGCTCGTAGGTCCGCCCGCTCACCAGCACCAACTCCACCCCGGCGCGGTGCAGGTCGAGCAGCGCGGTGGCCGGCGAGGCGGTGAGGTCGCGGCTCGCGGTGTGCCAGAAGGAGCCCCGCGGGCCGACCATCGTGCCGTCGAGGTCGGTGTAGACGACGCGCGTGCTCACCGGCCCATCCTGGCCCGGCCCCCTGGGGCGCCGCCCACGTGGGTAGAGTCGACGGCGTTCCACTCATCCAGAGGGGCAGAGGGACACGGCCCGACGAAGCCCCGGCAACCGCCGCCTGTGCGCTCGCACAGCGGAAGGTGCCAATTCCGTCCCACCCGGCTCGACGGCCCGGGGTGGGGAAGATGAGGAGGTAGTCGTCGCATGACCCTGACCGCTCCCGGTTCCGTCCAGGCCGACTCGTCCGGCGGTGGCCCGATCCCGCAGAACCCCGCCCGCGGGCTGGTGTGTCGCAACTGCGGCGCCACCTTCGGCCTGATCGCCGAGCACGCCTGCGCCGAGTGCTTCGGCCCGCTCGAGGTCGACTACGACCCGGCGGTGATGCGGGCGGTCACCCGGGAGCAGATCGAGGCCGGCCCGCAGAACATCTGGCGCTACGTCGCCCTGCTGCCGGTGGGCCACGACCCGGCCTCGCGCGTCTCGCTGGACCCGGGCCTGACCCCGCTGGTGCGCGCCGACCGGCTCGCCGCCGAGCTCGGCCTCACCGGCGGGCTCTGGGTGAAGGACGACTCCGCCAACCCCACTCACTCGTTCAAGGACCGCGTGGTCAGCCTCGCCGCCACCGCCGCCAAGAAGCTGGGCTACACCAAGATCGCCGCTGCCTCCACGGGCAACCTGGCCAACTCGGTCGCCGCGCACGCCGCCCGCGTGGGGCTGCCCTCGTTCGTCTTCATCCCCGCCGACCTGGAGCCGGGCAAGGTGGTGCAGTCCGCCGTCTACGGCCAGACGCTGGTCGCCGTCGAGGGCTCCTACGACGACGTCAACCGGCTGACCAGCGAGCTCGCCGAGACCGACGAGTTCGAGGACACCGCGTTCGTCAACCAGAACGTCCGGCCCTACTACGCCGAGGGCTCCAAGACGATGGGGTACGAGATCGCCGAGCAGCTCGGCTGGCGGATCCCGGCCCAGGTGGTCATCCCCATGGCGTCCGGGTCGCTGCTGACCAAGGTGGACAAGGCCTTCCGCGAGCTCACCGCCGCCGGCATCGTCGAGGCCTCCGAGTGGACGATCTTCGGCGCCCAGTCGGCCGGCTGCGACCCGATCGCCACCGCCTTCGACAACGGGTGGGACGTCGTCAAGCCGGTGAAGCCGACCGGCATCGCGAAGTCGCTGAACATCGGCAACCCCGCCGACGGCCCCTACGCCCTCGACGCCATCCGCCGCACCGGCGGATCGGTGGGCCGGGTCGGTGACGAGCAGATCGTCCAGGGCATCCGCGACCTGGCCCGCACCACCGGCGTCTTCGCCGAGACCGCCGGCGGGGTCACCGTCGCGGTGCTGCGCCAGCTGGTCGAGGACGGCCGGCTGGACCCGGCCAAGGAGACCGTCGTCCTCAACACCGGCGAGGGCCTCAAGACCCTCGACCCGCTCGAGCCGGTGGTGGGGCCGACGCACGTCGTCGAGCCCTCGCTGAAGTCGGTGCGGGCCGCGGGCCTCATCGGCTGACCGCGTAGGGTCGGCACCGTCCGGGTCGGTGGGTGTCCCCCGATCCGGGGTGACGCGTGCGTGAGTTTGCTCTCACCACGCGTTTCGTGCTGTACGTTCTCCCGCGGTTTCAGTTCCACGTTCGTGTTCGGCGGGCGGAAGAGCTAGACCCGGCCTCCTGGTTCGCGGGGGTCGTCCGCACGCACGAAACGTGGGAGCACACGTGGCACAGGGCACCGTGAAGTGGTTCAACGCCGAGAAGGGCTTCGGCTTCATCGCCGTCGACGGCGGCCAGGACGTCTTCGTCCACTACTCGGCCATCCAGATGGACGGGTACAAGAGCCTCGACGAGGGCCAGCGGGTCACCTTCGAGGTCGTCCAGGGCGAGAAGGGTCCGCAGGCCGACGCCGTCCGCGTCGCCTGAGAACCACCGCGAGACACACGGAGGCCCGGTCACCCTGCGGGGGGACCGGGCCTCCGTCGTCCTCCCGGATCCGCGGGAACAGCGGCCTCCTCCCCACCCGTTCTTGCACTCGGCAGGGGCGAGTGCCAGACTCTCGATTGGCACTCGACAGTGCCGAGTGCCAATCAGGTCGGATGCGGTGAGGCGCTGGTGCGCGGGCCGACGGAGTGCCCGCACCACCGGTGTCGTCCGTCGCGGGCGCCGAACCCGGCCGTGCAGCGATCCATGCATGGAGGACATCACCACATGGCCAAGATGATCGCCTTCGAGGAAGAGGCTCGCCGCGGCCTCGAGCGGGGCATGAACACCCTCGCCGACGCCGTCAAGGTGACCCTCGGCCCCAAGGGCCGCAACGTCGTCCTCGAGAAGAAGTGGGGTGCCCCCACCATCACCAACGATGGTGTGAGCATCGCCAAGGAGATCGAGCTCGAGGACCCGTGGGAGAAGATCGGCGCCGAGCTGGTCAAGGAGGTCGCCAAGAAGACCGACGACGTCGCCGGTGACGGCACCACCACCGCCACCGTGCTGGCCCAGGCGCTCGTCCGCGAGGGTCTGCGCAACGTCGCCGCCGGCGCCAACCCGATGGCCCTGAAGAAGGGCATCGAGAAGGCCGTCGAGTCGGTCACCGAGTACCTCCTCTCGACCGCCAAGGACGTCGAGACCAAGGAGCAGATCGCCGCCACCGCGTCGATCTCCGCCGCTGACCCGGCCATCGGCGAGCTCATCGCCGAGGCGATGGACAAGGTCGGCAAGGAAGGCGTCATCACCGTCGAGGAGAGCAACACCTTCGGGCTCGAGCTCGAGCTCACCGAGGGCATGCGCTTCGACAAGGGCTACATCTCGCCCTACTTCGTCACCGACGCCGAGCGCATGGAGGCCGTCCTCGACGACCCGTACGTGCTCGTCGTCAACAGCAAGATCAGCTCGGTGAAGGACCTGCTCCCGCTGCTGGAGAAGGTCATGCAGTCGGGCAAGCCGCTGGCGATCATCGCCGAGGACGTCGAGGGCGAGGCCCTGGCGACCCTGGTGGTCAACAAGATCCGCGGCACCTTCAAGTCCCTCGCGGTGAAGGCCCCCGGCTTCGGTGACCGCCGCAAGGCCATGCTGACCGACATCGCCATCCTCACCGGTGGCCAGGTCATCAGCGAGGAGGTCGGCCTCAAGCTGGAGTCCGCCGGCACCGAGCTGCTGGGCCGCGCCCGCAAGGTCGTCGTCACCAAGGACGAGACGACGATCGTCGAGGGCGCCGGCGACAGCGACCAGATCGCCGGCCGGGTCAACCAGATCCGCGCCGAGATCGAGAAGTCGGACTCCGACTACGACCGCGAGAAGCTGCAGGAGCGCCTGGCCAAGCTGGCCGGTGGCGTCGCCGTCATCAAGGCCGGTGCCGCGACCGAGGTCGAGCTCAAGGAGCGCAAGCACCGCATCGAGGACGCGGTGCGCAACGCCAAGGCCGCCGTCGAGGAGGGCATCGTCGCCGGTGGTGGCGTCGCCCTGGCGCAGGCCACCGCCGTCGCGTTCGACAAGCTCGAGCTCGAGGGTGACGAGGCCACCGGTGCCAACATCGTGCGCGTCGCGCTCGAGGCGCCGCTGAAGCAGATCGCCGTCAACGCCGGCCTCGAGGGTGGCGTCGTCGCGGAGAAGGTGCGCAACTCCGACACCGGCTGGGGCCTCAACGCCGCCTCCGGCGAGTACGTGGACCTGGTCGCCAACGGGATCATCGACCCCGCCAAGGTGACCCGCTCGGCGCTGCAGAACGCCGCCTCCATCGCGGCGCTCTTCCTCACCACCGAGGCCGTCATCGCCGACAAGCCGGAGAAGGCCGCTCCGGCCATGCCGGGCGCCGACGGCGGCATGGGCGGCATGGACTTCTGAGTCCCGCCCTCGCGTAGTACCAGCACTGCCCGGCAGGGGCGGTCCGCTTCGGCGGGCCGCCCCTGTCGGCGTTCCGGACCGCCTGTGGAACCCACGAGATCGCCGATCTCGTGGGTCCGGTGGGGCTGATCGCCACGAGATCGCCGATCTCGCGGAGGGGGCCTCAGCCTTCCGCGGCGAAGCAGCAGAACTCGTTGCCCTCCGGGTCGGCGAGCACGTCCCACGCGACCTCGTCGTCCTTGGCCCGCAGCAGGGTGGCGCCGGCCGCCACGAGCGCGGCGGTGTCGCCGACGACGTCCAGGTGCATGCGGTTCTTGACCGTCTTCGCCTCGGGCACCGGGTTGAGCCAGATGACCGGCCCCGCGCCGGTGGGGTCGGCGATGGGCACCGGCCACTCCGGGGGCCGCGGCGACCGGTAGTCCCCGGGCTGGAGGTCGGCCAGCCGCACGTAGCCCAGGGCGGCACACCACCAGTCGGCCTGGGCCTGGTGGTCGCGGGCGTCGAGGCAGAGGTCCTTGAGACGGGCGGGTGCGTCGGCCATGACCGCGCAGGGTAGGCGGCTGTCCGTGGCGGTGGTCATCGGGACGTCGGGCTGGCAGTACCGCGACTGGCGTGGGCGCTTCTACCCGCCGAAGCTGCCCCAGCGCCTGTGGCTGGAGCACTACGCCGAGTTCTTCTCGACGGTGGAGAGCAACAACGCCTTCTACCGGCTGCCCGAGCACGCCACCTTCGTCGCCTGGCGGGAGCGCACCCCGCCGGACTTCCGGTGGGCGGTCAAGGCCAGCCGGTTCCTCACCCACGTCAAGCGACTGCGCGAGCCGGAGGAGCCGGTGGCCCGGCTGATGGCCCGCGCCGAGGGCCTGGAGCACCGCCTGGACACGGTCCTGCTGCAGTTGCCGCCCACGCTGAGGGCCGACCCCGACCTGCTGCGGGAGTGCCTCGCGCAGTTCCCCGCCGGCACGCGGGTCGCCGTCGAGCCGCGGCACGACAGCTGGTGGACCGACGAGGTCCGTGCCCTCCTGGAGCGCTACGGGGCCGCGCTGTGCTGGGCCGACCGAGACGAGCAGCCGGTGACGCCGCTGTGGCGCACCACCGACTGGGGGTACCTGCGGTTCCACACCGGCGTGGAGGACTGGCGCTACCGGCCCGGCACGCTGCAGCTGTGGGCCGACCGCCTGGCCGCCACCTGGGGCCCGGACGACGACGTCCTCGTGTACTTCAACAACGACCCCGGCGGGGCGGCGACCATCGACGCCGTCCACTTCGCCGAGGCGGTCCGCCGGGCCGGGGGGACGCCGACCCGCGTGCCCACCGCCGACCAGGCCCTCGGCACCGCCTGGGATCCGGACCAGCGGACGCCGGGCCTGCCCGCGCCGGCCCAGCCGAGGCCGGGCACCTAGCCGAGGACGGTGCGGTCCTCGGCGTGCCGGATGCCCAGCCGGTCGGCCGCCTCACCCAGCACCGCCTGCACCGCCAGGGTGTCGGACAGGGGCATCACCGTGCTCTCCGTGCGGCCGGCCCGCAGGCACTCGGTCACCTCGGCGAGCTCGTGCGCGTAGCCGGTGCCGGTCGCCGGGCGGGTGATCGTCTCCGGCTCGGCGCCCGTGCGGTGCAGCACGATCGTCCGCGGGTGGTGGAAGCGGGGGAGGACGTCGATCCAGCCGGTCGTCCCGAAGACGCGGGCCTGGCCCGGCGTCGGGTACCGCAGCGAGGTGGTGAGCGTGGCGGTGCGGCCGTCCTCGTAGCCCAGCAGCAGCGCGGCCTCGGCGTCGGCGCCGGTCGGGAACAGCGAGCCGGCGACGTGCACGGTGTCGGGGGCGCCCAGCAGCATCTGCGCGAACGAGACGACGTAGACGCCGAGGTCCAGCAGCGCCCCGCCGCCGAGCTCCAGGGCGAACAGCCGGTCCAGCGGGTCGTAGTCGCGGGCCACGCCGAGGTCGGCCTGCACCGAGCGCACCTCGCCGATGGCGCCGTCGGCCACGAGCTCCCGCAACCGCACGACCGCCGGCTGGAACCGGGTCCACATGGCCTCCATGACGAAGACGCCGCGTTCGCGGGCCCGGTCGACGACCTCGGCGGCCCCCGCGGTGGTGGCGGTGAAGGCCTTCTCCACCAGCAGCGCCTTGCCCGCGTCGAGGGCGGCCAGCGCGATCGCGGAGTGCTGCGGGTGCGGCGTCGCCACGTACAGGACGTCGACGTCCGGGTCGGTGAGGACGTCGGCGTAGGAGCCGTGCGCCCGCTCCAGCCCGTGCCGCTGCGCGAACGCCGCCGCACGGTCGGCCGACCTCGAGGCCACCGCGACCGGCCGCGCGCCGGGCACGTGCGCGAAGTCCCCCATCACGCTCTCGGCGATGCGGCCGGGTCCGACGATGCCCCAGCGGATCTCCTCGGTCACCCGAGCGACGCTAGCCGGGCCGGGGGAGACTCGCGCCGTGGCCGTGCTGATCGACACCCCCGTGTGGCACTGGCGCGGGCGGCTGTGGTCGCACCTGGTCAGCGACGTCTCCTACGAGGAGCTGCACGCCTTCGTCGCCGCCGAGCTGGGCATCCCGCGGCGGGCCTTCCAGGGCGACCACTACGACGTCCCCGAGGACCTCTACGACGTCGCCGTGGCCGCCGGGGCGCTGCCGGTCGGGTGCCGGGAGCTGCTGAGCCGGCTGCGGGCGGCCGGCCTGCGGCTCAGGAAGACGCGGCCCGCCGCCTCAGCAGGGTGAGCTCGGCGGTCAGGTTGGCCCGGGCGCGCGGCGTCCACTCCGCGGCGACGGCGGGCAGCCGGTAGAGCGCGGGCAGCGCGAGCAGGTGCTCCAGGACGGCGACGCGCCCGGCGGTGAACACCTCGTCGGACAGGTGCCCGTACTCCTCGCGCACCGCCGAGGCGTAGGCGGCGTAGGACTCCGGCGGGCCGGCCAGCACCGCGAGGTCGGCGTCGCAGAGCACCGCGCCGTTCGCGTCGTCCGGCGCAGGGTCGTGCCCGGCGGTCAGCAGCACCAGCCGGGCCACCTCCTCCACCCGCGCCTCGGGCACCAGCCCGCGCAGGCCGGCCCGCGCGCGCTCGGCGCTGACCTGCTCGTTGTCGGCGCGGGTGGGGTCGTAGACCACGTCGTGGTACCAGGCCGCGAGCCGGACGGCGTCCGGGTCGGCGGCCGCACCGGCCAGCTCGCCGACCAGCCCCAGGACGGCGGCCAGGTGCGCGAGGTCGTGGTACCGGCGGTGCGGCTGACCCCACGCGGCGACGACGGCGGCCCACTCGGTGCGCGAGGTCGGGGAGTCACCGGCCAGCGGTGTCCACTCCTCGAAGCCGACCAGGCTCATGCCGGCCCGCAGCTGCGCACGGTCAGCAGCGCGAACGCCCGCGCCGCGGTGACCAGCTCGGCGATCGGCACCCGTTCCAGGGGGCCGTGGGCGAGGTGCAGGTCGCCGGGGCCGTAGTGCAGCGTCGGGATGCCCGCGGCGGCGTACAGACGCAGGTCGCTGCCGGCCGGGATGGCCCGCTCGGGCGGCACGCCGGCACCGGTGTCGGCCACCGCCCACCGGACGTCGGCCAGCAGGGGGTGCCCGTCCGGCAGCGAGCCGCTGGCGAAGGAGCCGCCGGTCCAGGTGAGCCGGACCGGGTGCTCGGCCAGCCACGGGTCCGCGGCGCAGAAGGCGGCCAGCCGCGTCTCGAACGCCACCCGGGCCGCGGCCACCGGCTCGCCCAGCCGGACGCCGTAGCGCCCCTCGGCGACCAGCCGGTCGGGCACCGAGCTGGCCCAGTCGCCGGCCCGCATCCGGCCGATGTTGATGCCGTAGGGGTAGCGGGCGCCGCCGAAGCGGGGATCGGCGCCGGCCTGCCGCTCGGCCTCGAACGCCCGCACGTCGGCGTGCACGGCCGCGAACAGCTCGACGGCGCTCACGCCCTGGTCGCGGTGGGCGGCGTGCGCGGAGAGGCCGGTCACCTCCAGCCGGAAGGTGAGGGCGCCGGCGTTGGCCGTGACCACCGCGCCGGCGGTCGGCTCCGGGATGACGCACCGGTCGCCGCGGTGGCCCCGCCGCAGCGTGGCCCAGGCCCCCAGGCCGCCGTCCTCCTCGCCGACGACGGCGTGCACCGCCACGGGCCGGGCCAGCCGCACCCCCGCCGTCCGGACGGCGGCCACGGCGGCCAGGGCGGCGACCACGCCGGCCTTCATGTCGCACGCGCCCCGGCCGTGCACCGCACCGTCGGCGACGTGGGGGTCGAAGGGGCCGCGCGGCCACAGGGCGGGGTCCCCCGGCGGGACGACGTCGGTGTGGCCGGCGAAGACCAGCGCCGGCACCCCCTCGTCGGCGGCCGGCGCGGTGCCGACGACGCCCCACGCCTCGGTGCGCTCCACCTCCTGGCCGGGGGCGTCCGCTGCGGTCGCGGCCGCGGCGAGGTCGATCGGCCACCGGTCCACCGCGCAGCCGAGCTCCTCCAGCCAGCCGGCGACCAGGTGCTGCGCCTCGCTCTCGGCCGCCGTGCCCCCGACCGAGGGGACCGCGACCAGCTCGCGGAGCCGGTCGACCGCCCACCGCTCGTCGACGGCGGCCAGGACGCGGGCCTCGACGTCGGTCAGGTCGGTCAGGTCGGTCACGGGCGGAGTCTGGCACGCGACCCGGTCGATCCCGGCCGACGGCGGACCGCGGCGTCGACCGACCCGACTGGCCCCCGTGTGAGCTCTCGGGACCGGGGGTAACCTCGAAGCGTCCGGGCCGGGTGCATCGTGCCCCCGGGTGCCATTTGGTTACCGCCTTCACGGACCACCGCCCCGACTCCGGTCGGGGGCCTGGAGCCGTGTTGTGCATCTCGCCGCGAGGCGGCCGTCATCCGGTCCGGACCCAGACCTCGACATGCCGCCGCGGCGGCTCCCGCCTACCGTCGTCCCCAGGTGTGACCGGGCAGACATCGGGAGTGGGCATGGCAGGCGCGGTCCAGCACGGGCACGGCAGGACGACGGTCGACGAGCGGCACCGGCTACCGGTCAAGACGCTCATCTCGGCGAGCATCGGCAACGCGGTCGAGTGGTTCGACTGGACGGTCTACGCGACCTTCGTCGTGTACTTCGCCGGCCAGTTCTTCCCGGCCGAGAACGAGGCGCTGGCCCTGATCGGGGCGACGTCGACCTACGCGCTCGCCTTCTTCTTCCGGCCGCTGGGCGGCATCCTGCTGGGCCGGTTCGCCGACCTGCGCGGCCGCAAGGCCGGGATGCTGCTCACCATCCTGCTGATGGCCGGCGGCTCGATGGTCATCGCGATCCTGCCCACCTACGAGCAGGCGGGCTGGCTGGCCCCGATCCTGCTGCTGCTGGCCCGCATCGCGCAGGGGATGTCGCTGGGCGGCGAGGTGTCCAACGCGTCGGCCTACCTGGGCGAGATCGCCCCGCCGGCCCACCGCGGCCGCTACTCGTCGTTCTTCTACATCTCGACCGGCTCGGCGCTGCTGGCCGCCTCGCTGCTCGGCGTGCTGCTGACCAACGTGCTCGACGAGGGGCAGCTGCAGGCCTACGGCTGGCGGATCGCGTTCTTCCTCGGTGGTCTGCTGGGCCTGATCGGCATGTGGCTGCGCCGGTCGCTGGTCGAGACCGAGCAGTTCGAGGAGAGCGCCGAGAAGGCGCGGGCGACCAAGCACCCGCTGCTGCAGACGATCAAGCACCACCCGAAGGCCGTCGTCCAGCTGTGCTCGTTCACCCTGCTGTCGACGCTGTCGTACTACACGTTCTTCAGCGCCCTCACGCCGTTCGCGATCAACTTCCGCGACGCCGACGGCAGCGACGTCTTCCTGGCCCTCTCCATCGGCACGGCCCTGTTCGTGGCGCTGTGCTACCCGTTCGGGGCGCTGTCGGACCGGTTCGGGCGCAAGCCGCAGATGCTGGTCTGGTCCGCCGGGTACGCGATCCTCATCGTCCCCCTGTCGTTCCTGGTGCAGGACAACCTCTTCTCGCTGATCGTCGTCTTCTGCACCGGCCTCGGGCTGTACGCGCTGCTGGCCTCCATCGCGCCGGCGATCATGAGCGAGCTGTTCCCCACGGAGCTGCGGGCCACCGGCATCGGGGCCTGGTACAACCTCACCGTCGCCCTGTTCGGCGGCACGGCCCCGCTGGTCATCGTCGCGCTGTCCGACGCCGGGCACCCGCTGTGGTTCTTCTGGTACGTCGCCATCGCTGCCGCCATCGCGTTCTGCGTCATCCTGACCTTGAAGGAGACCAAGGGCACCGAGCTGCGCTGAGGTGACCTGAGGGGCCTCAGGCCCCGGCCGGGCCCGCAGGACTGCCCGACCGGCCGATGCCGGGGCAGGCCCCTCAGCAACACCGTCGACGTCGTCGGAACGGACGACGACAGGAGACGGTGATGGCGACCTACCCGAACCCCGGCCTCGAGGCCGAGCTGGCCTACCGCCGCGAGGTGCTGCAGCAGATCGGCCGCGGGACGCGCACCCGGCGTGGACCCTGGTTCTCGCGTCGCCGGCGGGCGGCCTGACGGCGGCCGGGGCGCCCCTCGTCCCGGCCGCCGCGGAGCTGTCCCCGGGCTCTGCCACGATCGAGGGCGTGCCGCAGTGGGACGACCGACCCCTGGTGGGCCGCGCCGAGGAGCTGTCCCGGCTGCTGGCCTCGGTCGACCGTGCCGTGGAGGGCCGCGGCTGCGCGGTGCTGCTGGCCGGTGACGCCGGCGTCGGCAAGACCCGGCTGCTCGACGAGCTGGCCGCCCGCGCTCCCGCGCACGGGGTGCGCGTCCTCGTGGGGCACTGCGTCGACCTCGGGGACGTCGGCCTGCCCTACCTGCCGTTCGTCGACCTGCTGCGGCCGGTGACCGGTGAGCCGCCGGCCGGGCTGTGGGCGGGCCGCGCGCCGGTGGCCGTCCCGGAGCAGCCGGGTGGCGAGGCCGCGGACCTCGGGCGGCCGCTGCCGCACCTGGCGTCCCGCCCCCTGCTGGATGACGGCCGGCTGCCGCTGTTCGAGGGGGTCGCCGCGCTGCTCACCGAGCTGGCCGCGGCCACCCCGCTGCTGCTGGTGCTGGAGGACGTGCACTGGGCCGACCGCTCCAGCCGCGACCTGCTGCGCTACCTGCTCGCCCGCCTGGCCGACGAGCCGGTGGCGATGGTGGTCTCCTACCGCTCCGACGACCTGCACCGCCGCCACCCGCTGCGCCCGCTGCTCGCCGAGCTGGTGCGGTTGCCGGGCGTGGAGCGGCTGGAGCTGGAGCCACTGCCGGACGCCGCCGTCGGCGAGCTCGTGCGCGGGCTGGCCGCAGGCGTCCCCGAGAAGACCGTGGACGACGTCGTGGCGCGCGCCGAGGGCAACGCCTTCTACGCCGAGGAGCTGACCGCTGCGGGCCTGGCCGGTGAGACCCTGCCGCTGGCGCTCACCGACGTGCTGCTGGCCCGGGTGGAGCAGCTCGGCGAGGCCGCCCAGCGCGTGCTGCGGGTGGCCGCGGTCGCCGGGCGGCGCGTCCACCACGACCTCGTGGCCGCGGTCAGCGGGCTCGCGCCCGCGGAGCTGGAGGCCGCGCTCGCCGAGGCGGTGCACCACCACCTGCTGGTGGTGTCCGACGGCGGCCGCTACCGCTTCCGGCACGCCCTGCTGCGCGAGGCCGTGCTCGCCGACCTGCTGCCGGGGGAACGGGTGCGGCTGCACGCCGCGATCGCGGCCCACCTCACCGCCGTCCCGGGCGCGGGCACCGCCGCCGAGCTGGCCCACCACGCGCTGGGCAGCAACGACCTCCCGCGGGCCCTCTCCGCCTCGCTCGACGCCGCCGCGGAGGCCGGCCGGGCGGGCGCGCCGGCCGAGCAGCTGCAGCACCTGGAGGCGGCGCTGGCCCTGTGGCCGGCGGTGCCCGACGCGGCCGAGCGGGCCGGGCGCGACCACCCCGCCCTGCTGCTGGAGACCGCGGCCGCGGCCCGGCGCGGCGGCGAGCTGCACCGGGCGGTGGCCCTGCTGCGGGAGGCGCTCGCGCTCCTGGGGGAGGAGGGCGACCCGGTGGTGCGGGCCCAGGTGCACTCCACCCTCGCCCAGGCGCTGGGCCGGATCGAGGACCAGGCCGCGGCCCACCGCGAGAGCAGCCGGGCGATGGAGCTGGTGCCGGCGCAGCCGCCGTCGGTGGTGCGCACGTGGGCGGCGGCCACGCACGCGCGCACCAGCTACGACGTGGGCCGGTGGGCCGACGGTGACGCCGCCGCCGAGGAGGCGCTCGCGGCGGCCGACGCGCTCGGCCTGGACAGCGCCTGGGCCGACACCGCCGTGTCCCTGGCGCGGGTCCGCGGCTCCGGGGACCGCGCCGCGGTGCGCGCCCGGCTCGAGGAGGCGCTGGCGCGGGCCCGCCGATCCGGCGACACCGACGTCGAGCTGCGGGTGCTGTTCAACCTCGCCGTCGTCCCCTACGAGGCCGGCGAGCTGGCCGAGTCCGGGACCTGGATCGACGCCGGGCTCACGCGGGCCCGCGAGCTCGGCGTGGAGTGGGCGTTCTACCCCGCCGAGCTGCGGCACCTCGGGGTCGTCGTCCGCTACGTGTCCGGCGACTGGGACGGCAGCCTGGCGCTGGCCGAGGAGCTGGCGCGGGTGCCGGACATGGCGGCGCACGTGCGCGCGGCCGGGCTGCTCGTCCGGGTCGGCCGCGGGGATCCGACGGCCGCCGAGCGGGTGGCCTGGGCGCGGGGGCTCACCACCCGGCTGGACGCCCACGTCCTCCTGCTGCTGGCCACCGCCGGCGCGGAGATCGACCTCGCGGCCTGGTCCGGCGACGCCGGAACCGCCGTGGAGCGGGCCCGCGCCGCGGTGCAGCAGGTGCACACGTACTGGAACGTCGACCGGCTGGCCGTCCTGCGCCTGGTCGCGACGGCGCTCGCGCCGGTGGCCGACGCCGCGGCCACCGCCCGGCTGACCGGCGACGACGCGGCGGTCCGGCGGTGGTCGGCCGCCGGGGAGGAACTCGCCGCCGCGGCTCGCTCGGCGGTCGAGGACCACGTCCGGGCGATCGGCGGGTACGGCGTGGAGGCCGCCGCGTGGCGGGCCCGGGTGGAGGCGGAGACGGCCCGCCTGGCGGGGCGGGATGTGCCGGAGCTGTGGCGGGCCGCCGTCGACGGGTTCGGGTACGGGCACGTCTTCGAGCAGGCGCGGTCGCGGTTCCGGCTCGCCGAGGCGCTGCTGGCCACCGACGACCGGGACGGCGCCGCCGCGGAGCTGCGTGCCGCGGGCGAGACAGCGGTACGGCTGGGGGCGGCGCCCCTGCAGGCCGCCGTCGTGGCGCTGGCCCGCCGCTGGCGGTTGCCGCTGGACCTCCCGGGGGCGCGGCGGGTCGTGGAGGGCGGTGCGGTCTTCACGCCGCGGGAGACCGAGGTGCTGCGGCTGCTGGCCCAGGGCCGGACCAACCGGCAGATCGGCGCCGAGCTCCACATCAGTGAGAAGACCGCGAGCGTGCACGTCAGCAACATCCTGGCCAAGCTCGGCGCCGGCGGCCGCACCGAGGCCGTCGCCATCGCCGCGGCCCGCGGCCTGCTCCCGTCAGCGGAGGCCGGCCGACTGGGCAGTTGACGTCGCCGACACGCGCCGGCACGCCGCGGCAGGCGGCCACAGGTGCCCAGTCGCGAGTCGCGGTCGGCAGCGGCTCAGCGGCGGGCCGGGGACGGCACCTGGCCGCGGTGCGGTCCGGAGGACCGCGTTGTCACAGCATGGTGCGGAGGCGTTCCCGGCGGGCGCGGAGGACGTCGACCGAGGCCGAGGCCGACGGCGGTCCGGGCACCGACCTGCGCAGCTCGGTGTGCACCACCGCGTGCGGCTGCGAGGTGCGGGCGGCCACCCGGCTGACCAGGCGGTTGATCTCGCGCCGGAGCTCGGCGGCGTCCCGCCAGGAGCGGCCGGCGTCGATCTCCTCCGGGTGGTCCTCGACGGGGAACAGCCCGGCCTCGTCGTCCTCGTGGTGTGCCCGCTGGGCGATCCGCAGCCGCAGCTCGTCGTCCCGCTTGGCCAGCAGGGACGCCGTCTGCTCGGCGGTGAGCAGACCGGGGATGCCGAGGAACTCCTCCTCCTCGGCGCCGAGGTCTCCCGCCCGCCCCGCGGCGGAGCTGCCCTCGCCGGTGTGCGCCGTGCCGCTGGCCAGGACGTGCGCGAAGCGGGCGTCGGCCTCCAGGGCCTCGAACTGCTTGACGCTGTCGCCGACCTCGCGCTCCTTGGGCGGCAGCGGGTCGAGGTCGAGCTCGTCGCCCTGCACCGTCTTCGGCGGGGGCATGACGTGGTTCCGTTCCTTCTCCATCGACGCGGCGAGACCCAGCAGCGGCCGGACGGCGGGGAGGAACACGGTGGCCGACTCGTGCGGCGCGCGGGAGCGGACGACGCGCCCGACGGCCTGGGCGAAGAACAGCGGCGTCCGGTAGGACGTCATCCAGGCGAGGACGGCGGCGCGCGGGACGTCGACGCCCTCGGAGATCATCCGGACGCAGACGGCGATCCGGGCGGACCCGGTGGCGAACCGCTCGATCTTCTTCGACGCCTTGGGGTCGTCGGACAGGATCAGCTCGGCCGGCTTGCCGGTGACCCGGCGGACGATCTTGGCGTAGGCGCGGGCGTCGTCCTGGTCGCTGGCCAGCACCAGCCCCGCGGCGTCGGGCATGCCGTTCTCGCGCAGGTGGGTGATGCGGTCGTCCATCGCGGCGATGACGTGCGGCACCCACTGGCCCTTGGGGTCCAGGGCGGTGCGCCAGGCCTGCATCTCCACCGAACGGGTGCCGGCCTCCGACAGCGACGCGGCGACGACCTCGCCGGCGGAGTTCCGCCAGCGCGAGGTGCCGGTGTAGGCGGCGAAGACGACCGGGCGGACGACGTTGTCGGCCAGCGCCTCCTTGTAGCCGTAGGTGTAGTCGGCGCGGCTGACCAGGCCCATGCCGCCCTCGCCGTCGTCGCCCTCGAAGCCGTCCTCCTCGTAGCGGACGAAGGGGATGCGCTCGTCGGGCTTGGTGCGGAACGGGGTCCCGGTCAGGCACAGCCGCCGGGCGGCCATCCCGTAGGCCTCCTCGACCGCCTCGCCCCAGGACAGGCCGTCGCCGGCGTGGTGCACCTCGTCGAGGATGACCACCGTCTTGACGGCGGTGGCGCGGGCGGCGTGCAGCATCGGCTTGCCCGCGACCTGCGCGTAGGTGGTGACGTACCCCTGGGTGCCGGCGCGCACCGGGCCGACGGCGTTGGTCAGGTTCGGGTCGAGGACGATGCCCATCCGGTCGGCGGCCTCGGCCCACTGCAGGCGCAGGTGGTCGGTGGGGCAGACGACGATGACGCGGGCGACCTCGCGCCGGGATAGCAGCCGCGCGGCGAGGGTCAGGGCGAAGGTCGTCTTGCCCGCGCCCGGGGTCGCGGTGACCAGGAAGTCCTTGGGGGAGCTCTCCTCGTACCTGGCGAGCGCGGCCTGCTGCCACGCCCGGAGCGGTCGGCTGGTCGTCTGCGGGCCAACGGCCTCCGCTCGTGCTGCACTCCCCATGTCGGGACCCATCTTCGCCGGGCCGACGGCGACACGCCCAACCGGCCGCCTCCCGCGCGCCGTCCCGCCGCCGACGTATGGCGGGCTCTGGCGAACCCCTGACCTGCACGGATGTGCCCGACCGACCCGGCGGTGTGGGGATCGTCATGCCCGTGCCGGACCGTCACGTCACGCCACGCGGGTCCCAGCCGCCCCGCGACGCGCAGTGGAGCGCCAGGGGGGAGGGACCTCGCCCCTGGCACTCCACCCGGTCAGCGGCGGGTGCGCAGGGCCAGCAGGGCGCCGGCGGTGACCAGCAGCGCGGCGGCGATCGCGAACAGCGTCGGCTGGCCGCCGCCGAGCAGGTCGTCGGCCAGCCCGCCCGCGTTGTTGGAGGCGTTGAACGTCGCGTGCACGACCCCCGCGGCGAGCAGGCTGCCCGCGGCGCCGCGCACGGTGACCCCGACCAGCAGCCGGAGCAGGACGCCGAACACCAGCAGCGCGGCGACCGCGAGCGCCAGCGGGCCGGCGGCGATCTCGCCGGTGAACTGCAGCGGCAGGTGGATGGCGGCGAAGGGCAGCGCCGTCAGCGCGGCCGCGCCCAGCAGACCGTGTCGCCGCTCCAGCCGGCCCTGGAAGAAGCCGGCCCAGACCGTCTCCTCCCACAGGTGCACCAGCAGCAGCGAGGTGAGGACCGCGACGGCGCCCGAGCCGAGCGTGGCGATCAGGTCGCCGGTCCGCAGCTCCCGGCCGGCGGCCACCCCGAGGGCGAGCGTGAGCACCGGCAGGGCCAGCAGCGCCGCGGCCCACCAGCCGGGCCCGAACCGCCACTGCGCCGCGCGGCGCAGCAGGGCCCGGACGCCGGGGCGGCCCTCGGTGACGGCGGTGACCCACAGCGCCGCCGGGAGCATGACCAGCAGCGTGAGCGCGAGCGTGAACGGCTCCTCGGGCAGCGCGCCGCCCGGGAGGACGCCGTGCGCCGTCAGCGCCGGGATCGCCAGCAGCGGCCAGCCGAGGCCGAACACGAGGACGAGGAAGGCGGCCAGCGGGTGGCGGGCGACCCGGGCCCGCAGGCCACGGGCGGCCGGGGCACCGGCGCGGAGCGGAGGACGAGCGTCGAGGGTGGACACGTCAGGACCTGCTTCCGGAGAGGGGGAGGGAGTCGGCCAGCGCGCGGGCGGGGGAGACCGACGCGGTGGTGACGGCGGCGAGGTCGAGGGCACGGACGACGTCGGCCTGCCGGGCGGCCCGCAGGAGGCACAGGCAGCGGCCCGCGCCGGGGAGCAGCACCGCGGCGCACCAGCGGATCGGCGTCCCGGCCGTGCCGAGCCGGGCCACCGCCCGCGCCAGTGCGCGGTGCATCTCCACCGCGTCGTCCGCCGACGGCGGGCAGCTGCGGACCTCCACCAGGTAGAGACCCGTCCGCCCGTGCCGCCGGTCGACCACGCGGGCACGCTCCCGCTCCGGCGTCCCGGGCACACCGGGGGAGCTACGGACGGCGGTACGGGTACTGCCGCGGACCCGTACCGCGCCGTTACCGTCCCCGGCCATGGCGCGGCGGCCGGTCCCCGCTCCCGGGCACCGGCTGCCCGCGGAGCGCAGCTCGTTCGTGGGCCGGCGGGCCGAGCTGACCCGGCTCCGCGGGCTGCTCGGGGAGTCCCGGCTGGTCACGCTGGTGGGGCCGGGCGGGGTGGGCAAGACCCGGCTGGCGCTGCGGGCCGCCGCCGAGCTGGGCCGATCCTTCCCCGACGGCGTCGCGCTGGCCGACCTCACCGCGGTCGCCGACCCGGCGCTGGTGGCCGCGCAGGTCGCCGCCGCGTTCGACGTCCGCGACTCCACGGGACGCTGGCTGCCGGCGTCCCTGGCCGAGGTGCTGGGGGAGCGCCGGCTGCTGCTGGTCCTCGACAACTGCGAGCACCTGCGGGACGCGGCCGCCGTGCTGGTCGACACGCTCACCGGCGCCTGCCCCGGGCTGACGGTCCTGGCCACCAGCCGGACGCCGCTCGACGTCCCCGGGGAGGCGCTGTGCGCGGTGCCGCCGCTGGTCGGCGGTGAGGGGATCGCGCTGCTGCGGCAGCGGGCCACGGCGGCGGTCCCCGACCTGGAGCTCCCGCCCGGCGACGACGCCGTGCTGGCCGAGCTGTGCCGGCGGCTCGACGGCATCCCGCTGGCCCTGGAGCTGGCCGCCGTCCGGCTGCGCACCCTCACGCCGGCCCAGCTGCTCGACCGACTGGACGACCGGTTCGGCCTGCTGCGGCGGGCGGGGGCGGCCGGGCCCCCCCCCCCCCCCCCGGTCCCCGCCGGCCCCAGGCCCCGCCGCCCTCAGGCCCCGGCCGGCACGGCCGGCAGATCCGCCAGGCCGGGCGCCAGGCGCTCGTCGGTGACGTCCTCGTCGGACATCCGGCCGGACAGGAACGCGTCGTAGGCCGCCAGGTCGAAGTGCCCGTGCCCGCACAGCGCCGTGAGGATGACCCGCTCCTCGCCGGACTCCCGGCAGGCCACCGCCTCGCGGATGCAGGCGGCGAGCGCGTGGGACGGCTCGGGCGCCGGGATGATCCCCTCGGTGCGGGCGAAGCGCACCGCCGCGGTGAAGCACTCGCTCTGCGGCAGCGCCAGCGCCTCGATCAACCCCAGCTCGAAGACGTGGGAGAGCAACGGCGACATCCCGTGGTAGCGCAGCCCACCTGCGTGGATCGGGTCGGGGATGAACCGGTGGCCGAGGGTGTGCATCTTGAGCAGCGGCGTCATCCCGGCGGTGTCGCCGAAGTCGTAGGCGTACACGCCGCGGGTCAGCGACGGGCAGGACTCCGGCTCGACCGCCCGGATCGTCGGCGACATCCGGCCGGCCAGCTTCTCCCGGAGGAAGGGGAACGCCAGCCCGCCGAAGTTCGACCCGCCGCCGGTGCAGCCGACGATCACGTCCGGCGTGTCCCCGACGGCGGCGAGCTGCAGGAGCGCCTCCTCGCCGATGACCGTCTGGTGCAGCAGCACGTGGTTGAGGACGCTGCCCAGGGCGTACCGGGTCTGCGGCTCCTGCGCGGCGACCTCCACCGCCTCGCTGATGGCGATGCCCAGCGACCCGGGGTGCCGCGGGTCCTCGGCGGAGACGGCGCGGCCGGCCGCGGTCAGGTCGGACGGTGAGCGGTGCACGCGGGCGCCGAAGGTCTCCATCGCGATCCGGCGGTAGGGCTTCTGGTCGTAGGAGGCGCCGACCATCCAGACCTCGCAGTCGAGGTCGAACAGGGCACTGGCGAACGCCAGCGCGGTGCCCCACTGCCCGGCGCCGGTCTCCGTCGTCAGCTTCCGGACGCCGGCCTGCGCGTTGTAGTACGCCTGGGGAACGGCGGTGTTGGGCTTGTGCGAGCCGGCGGGGGAGACGCCCTCGTACTTGTAGTAGATCCGGGCCGGCGTCCCGAGGGCCCTCTCCAGCCGGTGCGCGCGGTACAGCGGCGAGGGCCGCCACAGGCGGTAGACGTCGAGCACCGCGCCCGGGATGTCGACGAACCGCTCGCCGGTGACCTCCTGCGCGATGAGGTCCGGGGGGAACAGCGGGGCCAGGTCGTCGGGGCCGACCGGCTGCATCGTGCCGGGGTGCAGCGGCGGCGGGGGCGGGCTCGGCAGGTCGGGCACGACGTTGTACCACTGCGTCGGGAGCTGCGACTCCTCGAGCAGGATCTTGGTCCGCTGGTCGGCCACCGTCGTCTCCTCCGGCTCGGTCCGCGCACGAGTGCGGCGGAGCGTAGCGCCGGAGGACCCCTGCAGGACCCGCCGCGAGCCTGGGAACGTACCGGAACGGAACGGCCCCCGTGCAGGGACCCGCCGCGAGCCTGCGAGCGGTGGGGGCACGGGGGCCCTTCCCGTCAGTTCTTGTGCAGCTCCGCGTTCAGGGCGCCCCAGTCGCCGTCCCGCGGCAGCGCCTCGAGGGCGCCGGTGACCGAGTTGCGCCGGAACAGCAGCCCGTCGCGGCCGGAGAGTTCCGCGGCCTTGACCGTCGAACCGTCGGGCAGGGTGACCCGCGAGCCGGCGGTCACGTAGCAGCCGGCCTCGACGACGCACCGGTCGCCGAGGGAGATGCCGATGCCGGCGTTGGCGCCCAGCAGGCAGCCCGAGCCGATGGAGATGACCTGCTTCCCGCCGCCGGAGAGGGTGCCCATGATCGAGGCGCCGCCACCGACGTCGCTGTCGGCGCCCACGACGACGCCGGCGCTGATCCGGCCCTCGACCATCGACGGGCCCAGGGTGCCCGCGTTGAAGTTCACGAAGCCCTCGTGCATGACCGTCGTCCCCTCGGCGAGGTGCGCGCCCAGCCGCACGCGGTCGCCGTCGGCGATGCGGACGCCGGAGGGGATGACGTAGTCGACCATCCGCGGGAACTTGTCGACGCCGTACACGGTGACCTGCCCGTGGGCGGCGCGCAGCCGGTGGGCGTTGAAGGCGGCCGCCTCGACCGGGCCGGCGCTGGTCCAGGCGACGTTGGTGAGCAGGCCGAACACGCCGGTCAGGTCGGCGCCGTGCGGGCGGATCAGCCGGTGGGAGAGCAGGTGCAGCCGCAGCCAGACGTCGTGGGTGTCGACCGGCGGGGCGGAGAGGTCCGGGATCACCGTGCGGACGGCGATCACCTCCACCCCCCGGGCCTCGTCGCGCCGCACCAGGCCGCCGTAGTCGGGACCCAGTTCCCCGGAGAGCTCGAGCGCGCCGAGGCGCGTCGTCCCGGCGGCCGAGCCCTCGGGAGCGCCCAGGCGGGGCTCGGGGTACCAGGTGTCGAGCACCGTCCCCGAGGGGGTCACGGTGGCCAGGCCGGCGGCGACGGCGGAGTGCGGGGCGGCGTTCGTCACGGGGACGACGCTACCCAGCGCGGGGCGGGGTCCGGTCAGGAGGCGGACGCCCCGCCGGGTGAACGGTGCGCGACCAACCGGTGACCTGGCGCGGTGCGGCGGCCGGTGTCCGGCGGCGCCCGTAGGGTCGTCCACCGTGAGCTCCGCACCGCACCTGGACCTCTCCGCCGACGTCCTCGCCCTCACCCGCGCGCTGGTCGACACCCCCTCCGTGTCGGGCGACGAGGCGGCGCTGGCCGACGCGGTGGAGGCGGCGCTGCGGTCCTTGGGCGGGCTGGAGGTCGAGCGCGTGGGGGACGCGGTCCTCGCCCGCACCGACCTCGGCCGCCCCACCCGCGTGGTCCTCGCCGGCCACCTGGACACCGTGCCGATCGCCGACAACGTGCCCAGCCGGGTCGAGGACGGCCGGCTCTACGGCTGCGGCACCAGCGACATGAAGGCCGGCGACGCGGTGATGCTGCGGCTGGCCGCCCGCTTCGGCGTCCCGGGTGCCGCGCCCGCGCACGACCTCACCTTCGTCTTCTACGACAACGAGGAGGTCGAGGCGGTCAAGAACGGCCTCGGCCGGGTCGCCCGCGAGCGCCGCGGCTGGCTCTACGGCGACCTCGCGATCCTGCTCGAGCCGACCGACGGCGAGATCGAGGCCGGCTGCCAGGGCACCCTGCGGGCGGTGCTCGAGGTGCCGGGCCGGCGGGCGCACAGCGCCCGCAGCTGGCTGGGGGTCAACGCGATCCACGGAGCCGCCGGCATCCTCGCCACCCTCGCCGCCTACGAGGCGCGCGAGGTGGAGATCGACGGCTGCACCTACCGCGAGGGGCTCAACGCCGTCCGGGTCGAGGGCGGGGTCGCCGGCAACGTCATCCCCGACCGCTGCGCGGTGACGGTCAACTTCCGCTACGCGCCGGACCGCGACGAGGACGCCGCCGAGGCGCACGTCCGCGAGGTCTTCGCCGAGGCGGTCGAGGCCGGCGCCACGCTCACGTTCGTGGACAACGCCGGCGGGGCACTGCCGGGGCTGGCCGAGCCCGCCGCCGCCGCGTTCGTGGCCGCCGTCGGGCGCCCGGCCCGGGCCAAGCTCGGCTGGACCGACGTCGCCCGCTTCGCCGCCTTCGGCATCCCCGCGGTCAACTACGGCCCCGGCGACCCGCAGCTGGCCCACACCCGTGAGGAGCACGTCGTCGTCGAGCGGCTGCAGCCGGCCGAGGACGCGCTCGTCGCCTACCTGTCGACCCCCTCCGCCTGAGGAGCCGCGCATGACGACCACCCCGCAGCCCGCCGACGGCCGCAGGCCCCGCCCGACCCGGCACCGCGGCCCGGTGATGCTGCGCGGCGGCGAGCCCGACGCCCGCACCGTCGGGACGACGACCGACCAGCGGCTGCTGGACCGGCGCGGTCCCACCGACTGGGTGCACACCGACCCCTGGCGCGTGCTCCGCATCCAGAGCGAGTTCGTGGAGGGCTTCGGGCTGCTGTCCGAGCTGCCCCGTGCGGTGAGCGTCTTCGGCAGCGCCCGCACCCCGCGGGACTCCCCGCACTACGCCGCCGGCGTCGAGATCGGGGCGGCGCTGTCCCGCGCCGGGTACGCGGTCATCACCGGCGGCGGCCCAGGGGCGATGGAGGCGGCCAACCGTGGGGCGTCGGAGTCCGGCGGGCTGTCGGTCGGCCTGGGCATCGAGCTGCCGTTCGAGCAGGAGCTCAACGAGTGGGTCGACGTCGGCATCGCCTTCCGCTACTTCTTCGTCCGCAAGACGATGTTCGTGAAGTACGCGCAGGCCTTCGTCATCCTCCCCGGCGGCTTCGGCACCCTCGACGAGCTGTTCGAGGCCCTGACCCTGGTGCAGACCCGCAAGGTCACCCGCTTCCCGGTGGTGCTGTACGGGTCGGAGTACTGGTCGGGGCTGGTCGACTGGATCCGCAGCACGATGGTCCCGGCGGCCACCATCAGGGAGTCCGACCTGGACCTGTTCACCGTCACCGACGACGTCGACGAGGTCGTCCGGGTGGTCCAGGAGGCCGAGGCGGCCCGGCAGGCCGGCGACAACGGCGGCGGCATGCGGTCGGTGCCGGTCGAGGCCGACCCGAGCGACGCCTGAGATCCCCACGTGCTCTCCGCCGTCGTCTTCGTCGTCGTCGTCCTGGTGGTCGGGGCGCTGGTGTTCCTCGGCGGCTCGCTGCTGCTCGGCCGCGGGGAGACCCGGCCGCCGGCCGATCCGGACCGCTCCCCGCTGGAGCTGCCGGAGGACCGGCCGGTGACCGCCGACGACCTCCGGGCGGCGCGGATCAGCGTGACCGTGCGCGGCTACCGGATGACCGAGGTGGACTGGCTGGTCGAGCAGATGGCCCAGACGCTGGAGGAGCGCGACGCGCAGCTGGCCGAGCTGCGCGGCCGGCTGGACGACCGGGGAGCCCCCGCGCGGGACGACGTCCCGCCCGCCACCGAGGACGGGACCCACGCCGATGCCTGAGCTCGTCGAGACGACCACCGTCGACGCCCCGCCGGAGCGGGTGTGGGCGGCGCTCACCGACTGGACCCGGCAGGGCGAATGGATGCTGCTCACCGACGTGGAGACCGTCGGCGGGGACGCGCAGGGCTTCGGCGGGCGGCTGGCCGCCCGCACCGGCATCCCGTGGCGGCGCGGGCGGCACCTCGGCGTCCTGGACACGATGGTGATCACCGAGTGGGACCCGCCGCGGCGCGTCGTCGTCCAGCACACCGGCCGGATCGTGCGCGGCCCCGGCATCTTCGAGCTGGTGCCCGACGGCGGGCGGACGGCGTTCACCTGGACCGAGCGGCTGTACCTGCCCTTCGGCCTGCTGGGCGTGGTGGGCTGGCCGCTGGTGCGCCCGTTCGTGGTGCTGGGGGTCCGGCGGTCGCTGCGCCGGTTCGCCGCCTTCGCCGCCGCCCACCCCGGGCCGTGACCGCGGCGGCGATCCGGGCCGACCTCGCCGCGGCTGCCGACCCGGAGCGGGCCGACGGCATGGCGCGGTACTTCCAGGCCCGGCCCGGGGGCTACGGCGAGGGCGACCGCTTCCTGGGCATCGGCGTGCCCGAGCAGCGCCGGATCGCCCGGGTGCACGCGGCCGGCACGTCCCTGGCGGACGCCGGCGAGCTGCTCACCAGCCCGGTGCACGAGGAGCGGCTCACCGCGCTGTTCGTGCTGGTGCGGCGCTTCGAGCGGGCCGACGAGGCGGAGCGGCAGCGGATCGTCGAGCTGTACCTGCGCTGCCGGGAGCACGTGTCCAACTGGGACCTGGTGGACGCCTCGGCGCCCCACCTGCTCGGCGACGTCGACCCGGCCGTGCTGGACGAGCTGGCCGCCTCCTCGTCGGTGTGGGACCGCCGGATCGCCGTCATGGCGACGTTCGCGACGGTCCGCGCGGGGCGCTTCGGGCCGACCCTCGCCCTGGCCGACCGCCTGCTGGAGGACCCGCACGACCTCGTGCAGAAGGCGGTGGGCTGGATGCTGCGCGAGGTCGGCAACCGCGACCGGGCGCTCGCCGAGCAGTTCCTCGCCCCGCGCTACCGGCGGATGCCGCGGACCATGCTGCGCCACGCGATCGAGAAGTACCCGCCCGACCGGCGGCGGGCCTACCTGCGCGGGGACGTCTGAGAGCTCTCAGCCCCGGCGGGAGCGGACGAACGCCAGCGCCTCGCGGGCCAGCACGAGGTCGCTCGCCGGTTCCCCGTCCGGGAGGGCGACCCACTCGCGGTAGGGCCGGCCCTTCCCGGCGCCGAACGGGCGTCCGCCGCCGTCGGCCAGCAGCGCGGCCACCCGGTCGGCGGGCAGCTTCAGCACCACCGCGTCCCCGGTGACCATCGCGAAGACCGCCCCGCCCGCGCGCAGGGTGTCCGAGCCGAACCGGCGCCCGCCGTCGCCGTCCGGCGGGGTCACGCCGGGCTCGGCGGCGAGGGCGTCGACGAGCGCGGCGAAGCGGTCCGGGGCGTCCACGCCCCCCATGGTCGGGCAGCCGCGGCGGCTGCGGGGCGGACGGCGGCGCGGCTGACGTACCAGCGTCGCCAGAGCACCGCGGCGGTGAGCAGCGAGACGACCGTGCCGCCGTCGTACATCAGCCGCGCGCCCTCCTGCGCGGCCACGACCCCGGCCGGCGGGCCGGCGTAGAGGGCCTTCGCGAGGACGTCGTGCGCCGCCATGCCGGCCGCCAGCGCAGCGGCCCGCACGCCCACCCCGCGCCGGTGCGGTGCCGGGTCCACGGCCAGCACCGCCGCGGTGGCCAGGTACCCGCTGACCAGCACGTGCAGGGAGATCAGCGCGCCGAGCCCCGGGCGGTGCACGGTCGCCGTGTGCAGGCCCGTGCCGTACAGCGCCCACAGGCCCGCGGCGTTGAGGGGGACGGCGACCAGCGGGTCGCTCGCCCAGCGGACCGGCGGTGTCCGCAGCACCCGGGCCAGCCGCCGCGCCGTGTCCACCGGAAGGACCCGCAGCGCCAGGGTCACCGGTGCGGCCAGCACCAGCAGCAGCGGCCCGACCATGCCGAGCAGCAGGTGGCCGGCCATGTGCGTCCGCAGGTCGCCGTGCGCGCCGGCCAGCGCCCAGCCCGCACCGACCGCGACCAGGCCCGCCAGCCAGCACGCCGTCCGCACCAGGGACCACGGCGCCCCGCACCGCCAGGTCGCCGCGACGTACAGCGTGGCGGCGACGAGGACGGCGAGCGCGGTCACGGCCGGCGGCGGGCGCGCAGCCCCAGCAGGGTGCCGGCGGCCAGCAGCACGACGGCGCCGCCGATCCACGCGGCGTCGTACGCGGCGAGGTCGACGCCGTAGCGCACCTGGTGCACCCGCAGCAGCTTGTGGTCGACCACGCCGTCCCACAGCTGGAAGGCGCCGGCGCCCAGCAGCACCGCCGCCCACCAGCGCAGCCGGTCGAACGTCCCGCGGCGCCGGACGTCGGCCAGCAGCGCCAGCCCGGCGACCACGGCCGAGAGGGTGGCCGCGTGCAGCACCCCGTCGGAGACGAGGCCGGCGGCGCCACCGGCCCGGTCGTAGAAGTGGTGCCAGTGCAGCAGCTGGTGGAAGACGATCTCGTCGACCGCCCCCATGAGGCCGGCGCCCAGCAGCAGCCCGGAGACGAGCAGGCGGCGGCCGGGCACGACGCGGGCATCGGTCACGGCCGAGCGGTGCCCCGGGGGAGGGGCCGGAAACGGGGCGTCAGGACCCCGGCGGCCCGCCGACGGCGCTCACCAGCCACGCGTCGCCGGCGCGCACGACGCGGGCCGGCACGGGGACCGGCTCGGGGACCGTGGCGGAGCAGGTGGGCCAGGGCTCCGGCACCCACGTCACCGTCACCGTGCGCTCGCCCCCCGTCCCGGACAGGGACACCGCACCGGAGGGCAGCTCGCCCACCGCCTCGCGGGCGTCGGCGCAGGACCGGTGGACCCCGGGGAACCCGCTGCGCGCGCACGCCGCGTCCGACCGGCCCAGCTGCTCGATGGTGCCCGTGGTGACCGCGCAGAGAGCGCCGGCGTTCCCGTCGGCGACGGCGGTGAGGTAGGCGTCGACGGCCTCCTGCGGTGTCCACGGCGGCCCCTCGGCCCGCCAGAGCAGCAGGGCCGGGACGGCGGCCGCGACGAGCACGACCGGCACGAACGCCACCACCCAGCGCCACGGCCGCCACCGGCCACCGTCCTCGCCGAGCAGCCCGCCCCCGCGCAACCACCGGCGGGTCTCCCGGTCCCGGAGCCAGGTCAGGACCCGCCGCGTGAGGTCGGCACCGGCCAGGCCCAGCAGCGCCAGGAGCAGGACGCCGAGCATCGTCTCGGGCGCCGGCGAGTGGGGCCACGTGGCCGCCAGCAGGCCGGCGATCCACCCCAGCGGGACCATGACCAGGCCGATGAGGGAGTCCAGCGGGTCCGGCCCGGCCACCCCGGCCCACAGCCCCAGCACGAACAGGTCGGTCTGCACCGCGGCGACCACGGCGGCCACGGGCGGGAGGAGGCGCAGCCCCAGCCCGACCCAGTCCCGCAGCGCGAGGGGCGGCCGGCCGTCGTCCGTGCCCGGGGCCGTCGGCGCCGCACGCGCACCGGTGCCCGGGCCGCCGGGACCCGCCGGGCGGCCCATGCCCAGCCGGCCGGCGAGCAGGGGAAGGGTCCGGGCGAAGTCGCGCTCGTACCGGACGTGGTCGCGCACGACCGACTGCTCGCCCGCCACCCGCACGTACCGGTACTCCCCGCCGCCCTCCAGCGCCGCCGGACCGTTGGGCACCGGGTCGAAGACCGCCTGGATGTCCAGCCACGCCACGCCGTCGAGGCCCTCGAGGGGGCCGGCGGTCAGCCGGTCCAGCGCGACCAGGCAGCGCCACCAGACCACCGCGGTCAGCGCCACGGAGACCGCCAGGAGCAGCCACGACCAGGAGTCCCACCGCCGGACGGCCCACGCGCCGGTGACCACGATGAGCAGGTACAGCGGCGTCAGGTACCGGGGGAAGCGCCGGAGCAGGCTCACGTCGTCCAGCCGGCCGAGGCCGGACCCGACGGTGACCAGGTGGGGTGGTCGCCGCTCGGGCGGCATGCGGCTCAGGGTCCGGTAGGCGACCGCGGCGCCCTGCGAGTGGGCCAGCACGACGGTCGTCCCGGGGTCTCCCTGCGCGGCCTTCTCGGTGAGGCGAGCCTCCAGCCTGCTCTCCATGGCGGCGCGGCTGACCGGGTCGGCGACGAACAGGTAGGCGTCGCCGATGGTGGTGCTCATCCACCCGAGCCCGCGGCCGAGCGCCTTCCGGACCGTCGGGACGGGGACGAGCGCCACGACGGCGGCCGCCAGCAGGACGACGGCGAGCACCGGTGCCGCGACGCCGAGCGCGACGATCCCCGCGGCCAGCGGCAGGACCAGGGTGGCGACGCGGCCGGCCGCCGGCACGAACCCGCCGGCGGCGTGCTGCGGCCAGAGCCCCGTGCGCTGCCGCAGGACCAGGATCGACTGGGTCACGGCCAGCGTCGGCGCGATCGTGGCGAGGAAGCGCAGGACCCGGCTCAGCGACGGCTCGGCGAACGCGTCGGCCCAGTGGGCCTCCACCACGGTCACCTCGGTGGTGGGTGGGTGGGGGAGACCGGGCCGGACGGGCGGGTCGAGCCGGACACGGATGCAGGGGTCCCGCCGCAGGTCCGCGCTCAGCACGGTGACCCGGTGCTCCGCGGCCTCGGCGAAGCGGATCAGGGCGTCGGCCCACCGTGCCGCCGTCCCGCCGGCCTCCTGCCCGCCGATGCCGTGCACGGTGATCAGCCGGATCCGGTGCGGTGCCGCCGCGTCGGCGTCCCGGCTCGAGGGCCCGGTGACCGTCGCGTCCATGTGCACCCCTCGCGTGGGCGGGACGGGGTGCCGCCAGGGTCCCGGAGCCGCTCGGCGCGCCACAAGACAGATCCGTTCCGGATGTCCGCGTGGGTGGGGACCCGTGCGTGGGCCAGGATGGGCCGGTGCGTGTGACGGGGAGCCGGGAGGTGCCGGCGTGAGCCGGCGGGGCTGGGCGCTGTTCCTGGCGATGTCGCTCATCTGGGGCGTGCCGTACCTGCTGATCAAGGTGGCGGTCGGCGAGCTCTCCCCGGTGGTCGTGGTGTTCGCCCGCTGCGTGCTCGGCGCGGCGCTCCTGCTGCCCTGGACGATCGCCCGCGGCCAGGTGCGCCCGGCGCTGCGGCGCTGGCGGCCGCTGCTGGCGTTCACCGTGCTGGAGATGACCGGTCCCTGGCTGCTGCTGTCCTACGCCGAGCAGACGCTGTCGAGCTCGCTGACCGGGCTGCTGGTCGCCGGCGTGCCGTTCGTCGCCGCGCTCGCGGGCCGGCTGGCGGGGGAGGAGGAGCGGCTGACGCCGGTGCGGCTGGCCGGGATGGGCCTGGGCGTCGTCGGCATCGCCGTCCTGCTCGGCCTGGACGTCGAGGGCCTGGCGCTGCTGCCGCTGCTGGCGGTGGCGCTGGTGGTGGTCGGCTACGCCACCGCACCGCTGATCGTCAGCCGCGAGCTGCCCGACGTCCCCGGGGTGGCGGCCAGCGCGATCGCGCTCACCGTCACCGCCGTCGTCTACGCGCCCTTCGCCGCGCCGCAGCTGGACGACGTGGTGCAGGCGCCCGCCGACGCCCTGCTGTCGGTGGCCGCCCTCGGCGTGCTGTGCACCGCGGTCGCCCTCGCGCTGTTCTTCGCACTGATCCGCGAGGTCGGTCCGCAGCGCGCGCTGGTCATCACCTTCCTCAACCCGGCGGTGGCGGTCCTGCTGGGCGTGCTGCTGCTCGACGAGCCGTTCACCCTCGGCCTCGCCCTCGGGCTGCCGGTCATCGTGCTGGGCTGCGTGCTCGCCACCCGCCGCGGTCCCGTGCGCCGTGACCGGAGCGAGCTGTCCGACGTCGACGCCGCCGTCCCCTGACCCCCGGAGGAACCGCATGACCGAACAGCCGGTCGTCCGCACCCGCGCGGGCGCCGTCCGTGGCCGGACCGAGCGCGGGACCGCGGTGTTCCGCGGCATCCCGTTCGCCGCACCCCCGGTCGGCCCGCTGCGGTTCCAGGCACCGCGCCCGGCGCAGCCGTGGGACGGCGTCCGGGAGGCCGACGTCTTCGGGCCCCCGCCGCCCCAGGCGTGGATGGGCCCGCCGCCGCCGGCCCCCGCCGCCTCCGGGCCCGTGCGGCACGACCCGGACGACTGGCTGACCCTCAACGTCTGGACGCCGGACCCGGGCGCGACCGGGCTGCCGGTGCTGGTCTGGGTGTACGGCGGGGCGTACCGGATGGGCAGCTCCGCCGAGCCGGGGTACGACGGCGCCGCGCTGGCCCGCTCGGGGGCCGTCGTGGTCACCGCCAACCACCGGGTGGGGGTCGAGGGCTACGCCGAGCTGGAGGGCGCGCCGGCCAACCGGGCCCTGCTCGACGTCGTGGCCACCCTCCGCTGGGTGCAGGAGGAGATCGCCGCGTTCGGCGGCGACCCCGCGCGGGTGACCGTCTTCGGCGAGTCCGCCGGCGCCGGGGCGATCGCCGCCCTGCTGGTCGTGCCGGCCGCCGAGGGCCTGTTCGCGCAGGCGATCGCGCAGAGCGTGCCGGGGACCTACCTCTCCTCCGCCCTGGCCCGCGACGTGAGCGCCGAGCTCACCGCGCCGCTCGGGCTGGCCCCGTCGGCCGCCGCGCTCGCCGACGTCCCGCCCGCCGACCTCGTGGCGGCGCTGTCCGCGCTGGACCGGCGGATGTCCTCCCTCGACCGCTGGGGCCTGGTCTCGCACACGCCCACGCCGTACTCCCCGGTGGTGGACGGCGAGGTGCTGCCCACCGATCCGTGGACCGGGCTGGCCGCCGGCGCCGGCCGCGACGTCCCGCTGGTGGTCGGGCACAACCGGGACGAGTGGCGGCTGTTCCTCGCCCTCGACGGGCTGGCCGGGCGGGTGACCGACGAGATGGCCGACGAGGCGATGGCCGTGTTCGGGCCCGGCCCGGACGCCCCGGGTAGGATGCGGGCGGCGTTCCCGGGGGCCGGTGCCGAGGAGCTGTACGTGCTGGCCCGCTCCGACCGCATGTTCCGCGTGCCGAGCCTGCAGCTGGCCCGCGCGCAGACCGCCGGCGGCGGGCGCAGCCACCTCTACGAGCTCACCTGGCCGGCTCCGGCGGCGGGCGGCGTCCTGGGCGCCTGCCACGCGCTCGACGTCCCGCTGGTGTTCGGCGTCCTCGACCAGGGGCTGGCCCTGCAGCTGCTGGGCCCCACGGCCCCTCCGGAGGCGGCCGAGGTCTCCGCGCAGCTGCAGGCGGCGTGGACCGCGTTCGCCCGCGACGGCGACCCCGGCTGGGCCGCCCACGACGACCGGCAGCAGCTGACCCGGGTGTTCGACGCCGGCGAGCGCGGCGGGGTGCGCCGGTACCCCGAGCAGGCCTCCCGGCAGCTGTGGGCCGAAGTCCCGATCGGGGTGCTGGACCTGGAGGGCTGAGGCGGTCCCCGTTCTCAGCCGAGCCGGCGCAGCTGCGGCCAGATCTGCGACCAGGGCACCATTCGGTCGGTGGCGATGCGGACCGGCACGCCCTGCTCGTCGTTGTCCAGGCCCACGCCGTTGTCCACCCGCCCGGCGAGCTCGACCCGGGCGAACCAGCGGCGCAGCTGCTCCTCCGGGAAGCCGACGGCCACGACCGCGGTCACCTCGTCCCCGGGCGGGCCCCACGACCAGTAGGCGTTGTGCCCGCTGTACGCGGGGGACAGGCCGGGCGCGAAGCGGTCGACGGCGCCGGCCTCGCCGTAGTTGCGGGTGAGGACGGCGACCGTCTCGCCGGCCGGCAGCCGTTCCCGGGCCCGCTCGACGGCCGCCGCGAACGCCGGCCAGCCGACGGTCTCCCCGGCGTCGTAGTTGACCGCCGGCACCGGGCTGCCGGCCAGCGCGCCGAGGGGGAGCAGCGGCAGCATCAGCAGCGCGTCGACGGCCAGGCTGAGCACCAGCGCGGCCGCGACCAGCCGACCCCGCAGCCGGCCGGCCCCGCGCCGGACCCATGCCAGCACCGGTTCGGCGCCGGCGGCCAGCAGCACCGGGTAGAGGCCGGCCAGGTAGTACGGCTTGCCTCCGGTCAGCAGGAACACCCCCGCGAGGACGACGTAGGCCACCGCGAACGCCCGCCACGGGCGCAGCCCCGGGTCGCGGGCCAGGCGCACCCAGCCGGCGACCCAGACGGGCACCAGCAGCGGGCTGACCAGCACCAGTTGGAAGGGCAGGAAGAGGTACCACGGCTCGCTGGTGCCCGAGCTGCCGGCGGCGATCGCCTCGGCCAGCGCCAGCTGCGGCCAGCCGTTGGCCGCCTGCCACACCAGGTTGGGCGACCACAGCAGCAGCGCCAGCGCGCCGCCCAGCCACGGCCAGGGCGACCGGAACACCGCGCGCGGCCCGGCGACCAGGACCCCGAGCAGGACGGCGGCCACGAGGAACGCCGGCTGCACCTTGTTCTGCAGCGCCACCCCGGCGACCGCACCCGCGGTCGCCCAGACCGCGCCCCCGTCGCGCAGCGCCCGCACCAGCAGCCAGGACAGTGCCGCCCAGGCCAGCAGATCGACCGTCGAGGTCGACAGCAGGTGGCCGACCGCCAGCAGGAACGCGGAGACGCCGATCGCGGCGGCGGCCAGGAGCTGGGCGGCGCGCCCGCCGCCGAACTCCCGCGCGAGCAGCCCGGTCAGCACCACGACCAGCCCGGCGGCCAGGGCCGACGGCACCCGCAGCGCCACCAGCGACCCGGGCGCCAGCGCGTCGACGGCGGCGGCCAGCAGCGGGGTGAGCGGGGGCTGGTCGACGTACCCGAACGCCGCCTCGCGCCCGGCGCGCAGGAAGTACAGCTCGTCGCGGTGGTACCCGTACCGGCCGGAGACCGCGAGGAGCAGGAGCGCGACGCCGGCGGCCAGCGCGGCCAGCGGCGCCCGGGCCACGGCGGGCCGGGGTGCGACCGGGGAGGGGAGGGTCACCGGCGCGGCCACCGGACGACCGTAGGGCTGTCGGTGCCTGCGGTTAGCGTTCCGCGCCGTGGAGCTCATCCGTTGCGCATGGGGCGAGAGCACCCCGGAGTACGTCGCCTACCACGACGAGGAGTGGGGCACGCCGCTGCACGGGGACGACGCCCTCTTCGAGCGGCTGTGCCTGGAGGCGTTCCAGTCGGGGCTGTCGTGGATCACCATCCTGCGCAAGCGGCCGGCGTTCCGGGCGGCCTTCGCCGGGTTCGCCGTCGACGCCGTCGCGGAGTTCACCGAGGACGACGAGGCCCGGCTGATGGCCGACGCCGGCATCGTCCGCAACCGGGCCAAGATCCGGGCCGCGATCACGAACGCCCGGGCGGCGCAGCAGGTCCCCGAGGGGCTCGACGCGTTGCTGTGGTCGTTCGCGCCGGCCGGCCCGCGGGCCCGCCCGGCCACGCTGGCCGACGTCCCGGCCACGAGCCCGGAGTCGACCGCGATGGCCAAGGAGCTCAAACGCCGGGGTTTCGTCTTCGTCGGCCCGACCACCGCCTACGCCCTCATGCAGGCGACCGGCATGGTCGACGACCACGTCGCCGACTGCTTCCGCGCTGCTCCCTGAGGGGGCCCGGTGGGCGGGGACACGGCCACGAGGGGGCCTCGTGTTGGTCCTGAGCGCCGGATACGGGATCATGGACGGTAGAGCTCACAGCATCGACGAGCAGCCGCACCGCAGCTCACCAGGCTCGCGGGTGGCCGATGAAGGAGGCACGCATGGCGGCCATGAAGCCGCGCACGGGTGAAGGTCCCCTGGAAGTCACCAAGGAGGGGCGCGGCCTGGTCATGCGCGTACCGCTCGAAGGCGGCGGTCGCCTGGTCGTCGAGCTGTCGCCGGACGAGGCGGCAGCGCTGTCCGAGGCACTGAAGGGCGCGACCAGCTGAACACCGCAGCGCACCTGCCCCCGGGCAGCACCGCGCAGGACGACACGGCCCCGGCCGCCGGCAGCACGCCGGCGACCGGGGCCGCGCCGTTGCCGCGGATCGAGCTCGCCACCACCCTCCCCGCCCTCGGCGAGGACGACGTCCTGGCCGTGCCGGTCGGGTCGGGCACCGCGCTGCCGTCGTGGCTGACCGCGCCGGGTGCGCCGGTCGACGCCGACCTGGTCGCCGGCGCCCTGCGCGACACGGGCAACACCGGCGGGCCGGGGGTCGTCACCAACGTGCCGATCCCGGGCCGGCGCCCGCGCAGCGTCGTCGCGGTGGGGGTCGGCGACGCCACCCTGCCCGACCTGCGCCGCGGCGTGGGCGTCGCCGTCCGACGGGCCCAGACCCTCGCCGAGCACGGCGCCCGCCGGCTGGTGCTGCCGGTGGACGACGCCGCCGCGCCCGCCGGTGCGGAGGAGGTGCGCGCCGCCGTCGAGACCGTGCTGCTGGCCGGGTACCGCTTCCGGGAGACCTCCAAGCCGCACCCGTCGCGGCTGGCCACGGTCACCGTCGTGGCCACCGACGCCGGCGACCCCGCCGTCACTGCCGCCGCCCGCGCGGGTGAGGCCGCCGCCCGGGCCGTCGCCTGGGCCCGCGACCTGGTCAACACCCCCAGCAACACCAAGAACCCGGCGTGGCTCGCCGCCGAGGCGGGGGAGCGGCTGGCCGGCCTCGACCACGTCACCGTGCACGTCCTCGACGTCGACGACCTGCGGGCCGGCGGCTTCGGCGGGGTGCTCGCCGTCGGCGGCGGCTCGGCCACGCCGCCGTGCGTGATCGTGGCGTCCTACCGCCCGCCGGGCGCGGGCGCCGCGCACCCCGTGCTCGTCGGCAAGGGCATCACCTTCGACACCGGCGGCATCTCGATCAAGCCCAACGCCGGCATGCGCGAGATGAAGACCGACATGGCCGGCGGCGCCGCCGTCCTCGCCGCGGTCGACGCCGCCGCCCGGCTGCGGCTGCCGGTCGCGGTCACCGCCGTCGTCCCGGCCGCGGAGAACGCCGTCTCCGGCTCCTCGTACCGGCCGGCCGACGTCGTCCGGCACGTCGGGGGCCGCACGACGGAGGTGCTCAACACCGACGCCGAGGGCCGCATGGTGCTCGCCGACGGGCTGGCCCACGCCCGGCTGCACCTGGGCGCCACCGTGCTGGTCGACGTCGCCACGCTGACCGGGGCGATGAAGGTCGCGCTCGGCACCCGCACCGCCGGCCTGTACGCCACCACCGACGGCCTCGCCGACGCGCTGCGCACCGCCGCCGGTCACGCCGGCGAGCCGGTCTGGCGCATGCCGCTGGCCGAGGAGCACGCCGACCTGCTGGAGAGCGCGGTCGCCGACGCCAACAACGCGCCCGGCAACCCCGGGGGCACCACCGCCGCGCTGTTCCTCCGGCCGTTCGCCGGTGACCTGCCGTGGGCGCACCTGGACGTCGCCGGGCCGGCCCGCGCCGCGGCCGACGACGCCGAGGTGGTGAAGGGCGGCACCGGCTTCGGGGCGCGCACGCTGCTGCGCTGGCTGGAGGCCGGTGCGCCGGCCGACGCCCCCATGACCGCCGGCTGATGGCCGGCGAGGAGAGCGGCGTCGTCTTCCCGGCCGGCCCCGACGGCCGGCGCAGCACCGCGGCGCTCGGGCGGGCCGTCGTCGCCGACGCGCTGCGCCCGGTCGACCCGACCGGGGCCGGCGCCGCGGAGCGCGAGACCAACTGGCGGGCCGGGTACATCACCCACTTCCGCCGGCTGGTGGAGGCGGGGCTGGCCACGCCGCAGGCGGCGCGGGACGTCGCCGACGCCGGGCTGACCGCCCTGCACACGCGGATGCGGGTCGCCGGCGGGGGCGGTGAGGCGGGGCTCGACGTCCTGGCCACCGCGCCGGCCGGGCGGGTGCTGGCCACGGCCGAGGTGCGGGGCACCGCGGAGCCGGAGCGGGAGCTGTCCCTGCCCTTCCACGGCGGGCGGCTGCGCGGCGACGCCCTGCTGCGCCGGCTGGACGCGTGGGTCGAGGCGGGGGTGGTGGAGCCCTCGTGCGCCGAGGCGGTCCGCACCGTCGCCGCCCACCCGGAGTGGCTGGCGCTGCCCGGCACCACCGTGGTCGTGCTGGGCGCCGGCGCGGAGATGGGGCCGCTGCCCGCCCTGCTGCGCTGGGGCGTCCGGGTGGCCGGGGTCGACCTGCCGCGCGCGCCCCTGTGGGAGCGGGTGCTCGACACCGCCCGCCGCGGCGCCGGCACGCTCCTGGTGCCGGTGCGCGACGCCGGGGACGTGGCCGGGACCGGGGACGTGGCCGGGACCGGGGACGTCGCCGCGGCCGGGGGCGTCGCCGCCGTGGCCGGTGCCGACCTCATCGCCGAGGTGCCGGCCGTCGCCGACTGGGTGGCCGCGCTGCCCGGCCGCCTGGTGCTCGGCAACTACGTCTACGCCGACGGCGCGACCAACGTGCGGGTCTCGGTGGCGGTCGACGCGCTGACGGTGCGGCTGTCCGCGGCCCGCGACGACCTCGCGCTGGCGTTCCTCGCCACGCCGACCGACGTCTTCGCCGTCCCGGCCGAGGCGGTCGAGCAGTCGGTGCGGGCGTACGCGGCGCGGTCGCGGACGGGCAAGCTCCTCGGCCGCCCGCTGCGGACGCTCTCGGCCGGGCGGCTGCTGCAGCGGGCCTACGTGCCCGGCAGCGACCCCGGCATCGCCGACAGCCTGGTGGCGCAGCAGGGTCCCAACTACGCGCTGGCCAAGCGGCTGCAGCGGTGGCGGGCGACGACCGCGCGGGCGGCGGGGCGCACGGTCTCGATGAACGTGGCGCCGCCGACCCGGACCCGCTCGGTCGTGAAGAACCGCGCCCTCGCCGCGGCCTACGCCGGAGCGCACCGGTTCGGCGTCGAGGTGTTCGAGCCGGCCACCTCGAACGTGCTCATGGCCGCCCTGCTGGTGCACGACCTGCACACCGGCGGGGGCCCGGCACACGAGCACCCGTGGCAGGACGAGGCACACGCCGCCGCGCACGGCGGGCTGTGGCGCAGCGCCTACGCACCTCGCAGCGCACTCGGCCTGGCCGCCCTGCTCGGGTACGGCGCCGCCCGCGGCTGACGCCCGGCCGTCCGCCGAGTGCGGCCACGTCGATGCCGTGTGCGCGGCGGTCGGTGGCGTCTCCCATCGTCGTTCAGCGCACCGGCGGGGGCGAGTGGCTCGGCCGTTGCCGAAGCTGACTCGCGACTCCGCGCCCTGAGTTCGAGCAGGAGGGCGAGTGGGGACCGCGTCGGTCGGCTCGCCGGCCCGACGCGGCCCGTGAGGGGCTGGGCCGAGAGCGTCCCTGCCGCGATGAGTTCCGGCCGGGCCGCGAGTCCGAACTGGTGACCGCCGTAGGAGGTCGGACGACGCTTCCCGGCCCGAGACACCACGGAGCTCACCATGACCACCACGCCGACCGACCCGACCACCGCGCTGCCCGGCCGCCCGCCCGTCGTCGACCGGGCCACCTGGCAGGTCGCCCGGGACGAGCTCCTGGTCCGCGAGAAGGCCCACACCCGCGAGGGCGACGCCATCGCCGCGGCCCGCCGCCGGTTGCCGATGGTGGAGGTCGACGGGACGGCCGAGGTCGTCGGACCCGACGGCGCGGTTCCGTTCCGCGACCTGTTCCAGGGCCGCGACGAGCTCGTGGTCTACCACTCGATGTGGTACGACGGCGCGCCGCACCAGGGGCAGTGCGAGGGCTGCACCTTCAACATCTGGCAGATGAGGGACACCGTCTACCTCCACGCCCGCGGCGTGTCCTTCGCCGTCCTGACGTCGGGCCGGTGGGGCGAGGTGGCCGACTACGTCGCGTTCATGGGCTACACCCAGCCCTGGTACTCGGTGCGCGGTGTGGAGGCGCGGATCGCCACGGAGGAGGGGCACATCGAGTGCTACCTGCGCGACGGCGACCGCGTGTTCCTCACCTACTCCACGACGGGCCGTGGCAACGAGCCGGCCGACGGGTCCCTCGGCCTGCTCGACATGACGCCCTACGGCCGCGGCGAGACGTGGGAGGACAAGCCCGAGGGGTGGCCCGAGGGGCGCCACGCGTGCTGGTACTGGCGCTCGGACGCCGGCGGCAACCCCACCTGGGGCCCGACCAGCCGCCCTGCGCCGCAGTGGACCCGCCCCGGCGCGACGCCGGAGCAGACCCTCGGCCGGCACGGCCCCCACCACTGACGCCCGCGGCAGGGGCCCCTCGGCCATCCCGGGTGCGAGCTCAGGCCGGTCCGACCAGGCCCGCGACGATCTCGGCCGACAGCGCCACGAGCGGCAGCCCGCCGCCGGGGTGCGCCGACCCGCCCACCAGGAACAGTCCCGGCACGGGCGCGGCGTTGGCGGGGCGCAGGAACGCCGCCCTCGCCCCGTTGCTCGACGTCCCGTAGATCGAGCCGCCGGCGCTGCGGGTGTCCCGCTCGAGGTCCGCAGGCGTCCGGACGACGCACCAGCGCACCCGGTCGCGGACGTCGAGGCCCCGCCGGGCCATCACCTCCAGCACACGGGCGGCGTACCGGTCGGCCAGCCCGGGGGTGTCCCAGTCGACCCCGCCGGCGGGATCGTGCCGGGGGGCGTTGACCAGCACGAACCACGACTCGCTGTCGTCGTCGGGCCGGGTCGCCGGGTCGTCGGGCGCGCTGACGTAGACGGTCGGGTCCTCGACCGGCTGCGGGGCGCCACGGTGCCGGCCGGTGCCGAAGACCGCGTCGAACTCGGCGTCGTAGTCGGCGGGGAACAGCACGGTGTGGTGGGCCGGCCGCGGGGTCCGTCCGCGCAGCGCCAGCAGCAGCACGAAGCCCGACAGCGAGGGCGTGCTGCGCGCGAGGTCCCGGCGCACCCGCCGCGTCGCGCGGGACGCCGGCAGCAGGTCGGCGTAGAGCACGGCGGCGTCCGCGCCGGAGACCACCACGTCGGCCGGCAGCACCTCGCCGCCGGTGAGCCGCACCCCGGACACCCGCCCGCCGGCCACCAGCAGCCGCTCGACCGAGCTGCCGGTGCGGACGACGGCGCCCCGCTCGACCGCCCGTGCCGCGACCGCCTCGGCCAGCCGGCGCAGCCCGCCCCGCACGTACCAGGAGCCGAACGCCTGCTCCACGTACGGGACGGTGGCCAGCACCGCCGGTGCCCGCCGTGGGTCCGAACCGGAGTAGGTGGCGTACCGGTCGAGCAGGGTCCGCAGCCGCGGGTCACGCAGGTGCGCCGTCCCCAGGCCGCGCAGCGACTGCCACGGCGCCACGGTGGCGACGTCGGAGGCGCTGCGGGCCAGCCGCGCCAGGGTGGCGGCACCGGCCAGCGGCGAGCGCAGGAACGGCCGCTCGGTCACCCGCCACATCGCCTCGGCCCGGTCCATCAGCGCGGCCCACTGGGCGCCGGTCCCCGGGCCCAGCGCGGCGTCGACGGCGTCCGGGACCTCCTCGCGGCGGCCGGGCACGGCCAGCCGGGTGCCGTCGGCGAACCGGTAGGTGACGGCGGGGTCGAGGCGGACCAGGTCGACCGCCTCGTCCAGCGGCCCACCGGTCGCGTCGAACAGGTCGCGGTAGACCTGGGGGAGGGTGACCAGGCTCGGCCCGGTGTCGAAGCCGTGGCCGTCGCGTGCGGACCAGCCGAGCTTGCCGCCGACGTCCGGCGCCTGCTCCAGCACGGTCACGCCGTGCCCCAGGGCCGCCAGCCGGGCCGCCGCCGCGAGGCCACCCATCCCGGCGCCGACGACCACCACCCGCGCCACGCGGCCACGGTAACCGCGGCCCGCCCCGCAACTCCCCGTTCCCCCGGCCGGATGAAGATCGTTTGCCCGCTGTCCCCGGTGGGGTAGGCGATGCACCCGGCCAGCACCGCCGGGACGTGAGGGGGACGAGCGGGAGGGCACGTGAGGACCTCGACGAGGAGGTACCTGGCCGGGGGCGCGCTGGCGGCCGTCGCGGTGCTGGCCGGGTGCGCGGACCTGCAGGAGGAGGACGTCGGGGAGGTCGCCGCCGCGTTCGAGGACCCGGCCGGCGACCCCGCGCAGCGGTGCGCGTTGCTCGCCCCTGCCACGTTGGCGGCGCTCGAGTCCGAGGAGTCCTCGCCGTGCGCCGACGCGATCGAGCAGATCCCGCTGCCGGGCGGCGGAGTGGAGTCGGTGGAGGTCTGGGGCGGCAACGCCCAGGTCCTGCTCGGCGGCGACACCGTCTTCCTCGCCGAGACCGTCGCCGGCTGGAAGGTGGTCGCCGCCGCGTGCGAACCCCGCGCCGACGCGCCCTACGACTGTGAGGTGGAGGGGCCGTGAGGAGTGTCCGGGCGGTCTTCACCGTCTACCTGGTCGTGCTGCTGGCCGGCATCGTCTACGTCACGGCGCTGGGGTTGATGGGGCGATGAGCCGGTACGGGCCGCTGCGTGCCAACGCGCTCAGCCTCGTCTTCGGCGCCCTCTTCCTGGTCACCCTGGTCGGCCAGGCGATCTCGGGGACCGCCGACTTCAACGCCCAGCAGGTCACCGACGGGCTGCCCACCGTCTCCTTCCTGGACTACGTCACCTCGTCGTCCTTCGGGGTCGACGTCATGGAGAACTGGCAGTCGGAGTACCTGCAGTTCTTCCTCTACGTGTTCGCCACCGTGTGGCTCATCCAGCGCGGGTCGACCGAGTCCAAGGAGCCGGGGCAGGAGGGGCCCGAGTCCGACGAGGAGCAGAAGGTGGGCCGGCACGCCGACGAGGAGTCGCCGGCCTGGGCGCGCGCCGGCGGCTGGCGGACGACGGTGTTCTCCCGCTCGCTGGGCCTGCTCATGGGGGCGCTGTTCCTGCTGACCTGGGCAGCCTCCTCGATCGCCGGCTGGTCGGCCTACAACTCCGAGCAGCTGGCGGACAAGGAGGACCCGGTCGGCTGGGTCGGCTACCTCGGGGAGGCCGACTTCTGGAACCGGTCGTTCCAGAACTGGCAGTCGGAGATGCTGGCCGTCGGCTCGATGGCGATCTTCTCGGTCTACCTGCGCCAGCGGGGGTCGCCGGAGTCCAAGCCGGTGGGCACCGCCCACGCGGACACCGGTCAGACCGGCTGAGCGAGGTTGCCGACGTCTGTGCGGCCTCGTGCAGGGGCCCGGCGCGAGCCTGCGAGCGCTGGGCGCACGGGGTCCGCGGTCAGAAGGCGTACCGCACCTGCAGCCAGGGCGCCGCGGCGGCGATCAGCCCCCGGAGGCGCTCCAGGCCGGCGCGCTTGACGTCGTTGCGGTAGCGCACGTTCCACTGGCCGTTCTGGCTGCGCTTGGGCTGCTGCAGGTCCGGCCGCCAGAGGAGCTCCTCGGCCTTCGGGTGCCACCCGAGGTTGACCTCGTGCAGCTCGCGGTTGTGGGTCAGCATGATCACCTCGGCGGCGGCCTGCGCCTTGGCCGCCGGCGAGAGCTCGCCGTCCAGCCGCTGCAGCAGCTCGGTCCAGTCGGCCTCCCACCCCTCGCGCAGGACGACCGGGGAGAGGTTGAGGTGCACCTCGTAGCCGGCCTCGACGAAGTCGTCGACCGCGGCGATGCGCTCGGCCACCCGGCTGGTGCGCACGTCGAGCACCTTGGCGTCCGGCTCGGGCATCAGCGAGAACCGGATGCGGGTGCGTCCCCGCGGGTCCAGGTCGAGCAGCTGCCGGTTGACGTACTTGGTGGCGAACGAGGCCTTCGCCGTCGGTAGGTCGCGGAACGTGGCGACCAGGTCGGCGACGTTGTCGCTGACCAGCGCGTCGACCGAGCAGTCGCTGTTCTCGCCGATGTCGTAGACCCAGCTGACCGGGTCGCACTCGTCGGGCTCCGGCTTCGCGCCCTGCCGGGCCACGTGCCGGCGCAGGTACCCGGTGATCTGCTCGATGTTGGTGAAGACGGTGATCGGGTTGGCGTAGCCCTTGCGCCGCGGGACGTAGCAGTACGCGCACGCCATCGCGCAGCCGTTCGCGGTCGAGGGGGCGATCCAGTTGGCCGAACGGCCGTTCGGACGGGCCGACAGCGACTTCTTGACGCCCATCACCAGCGTCTCGGACTTCACCCGCACCCAGCGCTCGACGTTGCCGGCGTTGCCGTGCAGCTCCGGGATCTGCCAGTGCGAGGCCACCTCGACGACCTCGGCGTCCTGGAAGCGGGCGAGCACCTCGCGGCCACGCGGGGAGGCGAGGGCGGCGGGCTCGGCGTGGATCTCGCGCACCGGCAGCAGCCGGGCGAGGTCGGGGTGGACGGCGGTCGGGGTCGGCTCGGCTCCCACACCGTGTCCAGCAGTCCCGGGCGACCCGCTGTTCCGGGCGCCGGTGCGCTGCGGCCCACAGTCAGGCGAGGGGGAGCCCCCGCTCGGCGAGGAAGGCCACCGGGTCGGTCGGGACGCCGTCCACCAGCACCTCGAAGTGCAGGTGGCAGCCCGTCGAGTCGCCCTTCGTGCCGACCCGCGCGACCTGCTGGCCCGCGGCCACGGGCTGGCCGACCACCACGAGCAGGTCGTCGTCCTCCATGTGGGCGTACCGGGTGACCACCCCGTTGCCGTGGTCGACGACGACCAGGTTGCCGTACCCGTCGGAGACCCCCGCGCGGACGACGACGCCGGCCGCCGCGGCGACGATCGGGGCGTCGCAGCCCGGGGCGAGGTCCAGCCCCGCGTGCAGCCGGACGCCGCCGCCGGTCGGGCTCTCGCGCTGGCCGAAGCCGCTGGTGAGAGGTCCGCTGGTGGGCGAGGTCCAGTCGCCGCTGACGGCGCGCAGCAGTGGGCCGGTGCTGGTGCAGGGCACCGAGCCGGTGCCCGGGGCCACGCCGGTCACGGTGGTCTCGGACAGCGCGGTGGCCACCTCCAGGGCGTCGTCCCACCAGCGGGCGTAGTGGTACGGGTCGGCGTTGCGCTGGGTCCGGTGGGCGGCGAGCGTCGGCGGGAGGGTCTCCCAGCCGTCGACCTGGAGCAGGGCCCGGTAGAAGTTGGTGGCCGAGGTGGTGGGGTCCATCCGGTCCTCGTAGCTGCCCCAGGCGCCGTTGGCACGCTGCTGGAACAGCCCGCGGCTGTCCGGCCCGACGGCGTCGCCGTGGTCGACGACGGTCAGCGAGGACTCGCCCATGGCCGTCATCACGCCGATGACCTGGCCGCGGGCGCTGACGCCGAGCGCCTCGCCCGCCTCCATGATCAGCGCCGCGTTGACCAGCTGGGTGTCCGCCCAGCCGGCGACCGACCCGTCCGGGATGCCGGTGACGCTCACCGGCGCCCCACCGGGGGCGCAGGCGCCGGCCTGGCGGTCGGCCTCCGTCACCAGCGCCGCGGTCAGCAGGCCGCCGGCGACGACCACCGGGGCGAGCACGGCCGCGACGGCGGTCCGCCTCACGGCGTCGTCCCCGGTGCGGGCAGGGCGTCGGCCCCGGGCGGGGTCACGGCCCCGGGTGACGCGCCGGCCGACTCGACCGGGGTGATCCGCTCGACCAGCCACGGGGCGCCGTCACCCTCGCGGACGAGGAGGACGGCGTACTCGCCGGCGTCGGTCGGGACGAGCACGGTGGACAGGTACGCGCTCACCGCCGGGGTGGGCTGCGGGGGGCCGGTGACGGCCGACGCCGGCACCGCCGCGGGGTCGGTGCCGTCGTAGGCGGTCGCCGCGGCGGGGCTGAGCAGGGGCTGCAGCTCGGCCCACCACTGCGCGGGGTCGAGCGTCGGCCGGGCGAAGGCGGTGACCGCGGCGCTCGCGGCGTCGAGGGCGGCGGACCGGGAGGCGTCGTCGTCGGTGGGGGCGGGGGGTGCGGGGGGCAGCAGCGCGTCGGCGTCGCCGGCCACGACGGTGGGTTCGGGGGTGGCCTGCGGCTGCGGCTCGTCCGCTGCCGGGGCGTCGCTGCAGCCGGCGAGCCCGAGCGCGGCGGCCAGCACGGTGGCCACAGCGAGACCTCGTCGCGAGCTGCGCATGCCCGTGACCCTCCCGTCAACCCCGGCGGGACCCCCGCCACACCGGTGCACCGAGGAGTACAGCCGGACGGGGGACAGCTGCGGCACCCCCAATGTCGGGCATTGCCGCTCCTCCACGGTCGATCCACCGTGGAGGACGACGACCGATGCCCTCTCGATCCTGAGGACGGACCCCGATGAGCCTGCTCTCCTCGCCCGTCGCGCTCGCCGTGGTGGACCCCGGCCAGGGCGTGGCCCCGCCCGGCTCCGAGGGCATCGTGACGATCGTCCAGTGGGTCGCGTGGACGGTGCTCGCCGTCTGCGTCGTCGGGGTGCTGCTGGTCGGGGCGCGCATGGCGCTGGCCCACCGGCGCGGTGAGGGTGCCGAGCACGCCGTGAGCCTGGCCTACGTCCTGGGCGGCGCGGTCCTCGCGGGGTCGGCGTCCGGGCTCGTCGCGGCGCTGGTCTGAACACGAGCGGACACGGGGGAACAGCTGTGAGGGACGACCGCGCCGCGGGGGTGCCGAGGTGACCAGCCCGGTCCCGCCCGCGGAGACCACGGACCCGGGCGCCGCGGCGCCGGCCGCGCCCACGCCGGCCGCCGCGACCGCTGACCCGACGACCCCGGCGCCGACCACGCCGCCGGTCCAGACGACGACGCCGCCGGCCCAGACGACCCCGCCGGCGGAGACGACCCCGCCGGCGGAGACGCCGCCGCCGGCCGACCCGACGCCCCCGGCGCCCACCACCCCGGCCGAGCCGACCACCCCGGCGCCCACGACGCCCGCGCCGACGACCCCGGCCGAGCCCACGCCGACGACCCCGGCGCCGACCACCCCGGCCGAACCGGCGCCCACGACGCCGGCGCCGACCGCCCCGGCCGAGCCCACGCCGACAACCCCGGCGCCGACCGCCCCGGCGGAACCGGCGCCGACCACGCCGGCGCCGACGACTCCGGCGCCCACCACTCCGGCCGAGCCCACGCCGACGACCCCGGCCCCCACCACGCCGGGGGACCCGATCGCGCCGGCGGGCGAGGTGCTGATCCCCGCCACGCCGACACCGGAGCAGGTCGCGGTCGAGGTGGACCGGCTCCCGGCCGCCGTGGTGGACGACGGCGTGGTGCCGCTGGCCCCGACGGCCGACCAGGTGGCGGTGGAGACCGACCGCATCCCGGCCCTCGTCGTGGACGCGGCGCCGGGCGGCGAGGAGTTCGACCGGCTGGCGAGCCTCGGAGCCGGGCACTCGATCAGCGGGTCGGCGGACGTCGTCGACCTGGACACGGCCTCGGCCGGCTTCGGTGACGTGTTCCTCGACCCGGCCATCCCGGCCGCAGGCGTGGGTGTGTTCGACGAGAGTGGAGGCGGCGACATCGTGGGCGACCTGGCGAAGGAGATCGTCGAGGCGGCCGGTGACGCGCTGGCCGCCGTCGCGCGCCTGTGGGCGGACCCGCCGTCGCCGGGGCTCGGCACCGTCGGTGCCGACGGCGCCGCGGTGCCGTCGGAGGCCACCGACCTGCTGACCGGGTCGCTGGCCTGGTACTCCGGCGCGGTGGCGGTGGTCGCGGTGCTGGTGGCCGCGGCACGCATGGTGTGGCAGCGGCGGACCCAGCCGCTGGCCGAGCTGCTCCGCGGCCTGGGCACTCTGGTGCTGGTGGCCGGCGCGAGCCTCACCGGCGTCACCCTGCTGGTGACCGCGGCCGACGCGTTCTCCGTCTGGGTGCTGCAGCAGGCCACCGGCGACGTCGAGGCGGGCCTGACCGACCTGCTCGCGCTGCAACAGACCGACGGCATGTCCGCCGTGCTCGTCGTCCTGCTCGGCACGGCCGCGCTGCTCGGCGCCGTCGTCCAGATCGTGCTGCTGGTGGCCCGCGGGGTCGTCCTCGTCGTCCTCGCCGGGGTGCTCCCGCTGTCGGCCTCGGCGACCAACACCGACACCGGGCGGATGGTCTTCGTCCGCACGCTCACCTGGACGCTGGCCTTCGCGCTCTACCAGCCGGCCGCGGCGCTGGTCTACGCCACCGGCCTGATGCTCGCCCCCGCCCCCGAGGACGCCCCGCTGATCGCGGCGCTGACCGGCACCACCTTCCTGGCCCTGGCCATCGCCGCCCTCCCGGCGCTGCTGCGGGTGCTCCAGCCGGCGGTGCGCACGGTGACCGCCGGCGGCAACCGGGTGCGGGCGGCGGCCGGCGGCCTGCCGTCCGGCGCCCGGGCCGTGGCGCCGGGGAGCGCCGCCGGCGCGACCGCCGCCTCGGCCCTGCGGGTGCCCTCCGCGCGGGGCGCCAGCCACCGGACGGCGGCCGCGACGATCGACTCCGGCGGCGCCCGCGTCGGCGCCCACCGGCTCGGCTCCAGCCGACCCGCCCGCGACGCCGTCACGGCCGCGCCGGCACCCCACGCCGTCCGCGCCGCCGCCGAGACGCGGTCGCTGCCCACCGCCACCACCGATGCTGAGGACCCGCGCCCGTGACCGCCGCGCCCGCCCCCACCGCCCCGCCCCGCACCTACGGCAACTGGCGCCGGCCGACCACCCCGGGCCTCGGCGGCCTCGGTCTCCTCGGCACCGGGCTCCTGCTGGCCGGCCTGCTCGGGGTCATCACCACCCAGCTGTTCGCCGGCCTGCTGTGGGCGCTGGCCGCCGGCGGCGTCCTCGGCGGGCTGCTCGCCCTGCTGGTGGTCCGCGACCGGCACCACCGGTCGGGGATCCAGCGGCTGTCCACCCGGATCGCCTGGACGCGCGCCCGGCGCAGCGGCACCCACCTCTACCGCTCCGGACCCCTGGGCCGCACCCCGGAGACCGGCCACCAGCTGCCGGGGCTGGCCGCGGCGTCCCGGCTCTCCGAGTGGCAGGACGCCCACGGCCGGCCCTTCGCCCTGGTCACGGTCCCGGCGACGCGGCACGCGACCGTCGTGCTCGTCACCGAGCCCGACGGCGCCTCCCTCGTCGACGAGGAGCAGGTGGACACCTGGGTGGCCCACTGGGGCGCCTGGCTGGCCGCCCTCGGCAACGAGCCGGGCCTGGTCGCGGCGGCGGTGACCGTCGAGACCGCACCGGATTCCGGCACCCGGCTGCGCCGCGAGGTGGGCGGCTCCCTGGACCCGCGCGCCCCGGAGGTGGCCCTCGCGATGCTGCGGGAGGTCGTGGAGACCTACCCGGCCGGCTCGGCGACCGTCACCGCCTACGTCTCCCTCACCTTCACCACGACCGGGCGCTCCGGTGCCCGCCGCCGGGAGACCGCCGACGTCGCCCGCGACATCGGCACCCGGCTGCCCGGGCTCACCGCGGGCCTCACCGCCACCGGCGCGGGCGTGGTCCGCCCGGCCACCGCCCAGGAGCTGTGCGAGGCGGTCCGGATCGCCTACGACCCCTCCGCGGCGCGGCTCCTCGACGAGGCGCACGCCACCGGGGGCGCACCCGAGCTGCGCTGGTCCGACGTCGGCCCGGCCGCCGCCCAGGCGGGCTGGGGCTGGTACCGGCACGACGGCGCGGTGTCGGTGACCTGGGAGATGACCGAGGCGCCCCGCGGCGAGGTGTTCTCCTCGGTGCTCGCCGACCTCGTCGCGCCCCACCCGGACGTCGACCGCAAGCGGGTCACCCTGCTGTACCGGCCGCTGGACGCCGGCCGCGCCGCCCGCCTCGTCGAGCAGGACCGGCGCACCGCCGACTTCCGCGCGTCCTCCTCGTCCCGGCCCTCGGCCCGCGTGCTGGCCGACCAGCGCGCCGCCACCCTCACCGCGGAGGAGGAGGCCCGGGGCGCGGGGCTGGTCGACTTCGCGATGCTCGTGACGGCGACCGTGGCCGACGCCGACCTGCTCGACGACCCGCGGGCCGCCCTCGACGCCGCCCGCGCCGCGATCGACAACCTCTCGGCGAGCGCCCGCACCCAGCTGCGCCCGGTGTACGGGTCCCAGGACTCGGCCTTCGCCGCCGCGCTGCCGCTGGGCATCGTCCCCTCGGCGCACCTGACCGTCCCCCGCGAGTTCCGGGAGGCACTGTGACCCGCAAGCGGGCCGGCCGGCCCTCGCCCGGACCGGGGCCGCGCGGCTGGCCGGGCCGCGGCGGCGGCGCGGCGACCTACGTGCAGGCCCCCGACGAGTGGCGCGCCACCACGGTGCAGGCGTGCGGGCTGTGGCCCTTCGCCGCCGGCGCCGGGACGCCGATGACCGGGGTGCCGCTGGGCCGCAACCTGCTCACCGGCGCCACGCTGTGCTGCGACCCGATCAGCTGGTTCCAGCGGGCCCGGCTGATCAGCAACCCCTCGGCGTTCGTCCTCGGCAAGCCCGGCCTCGGCAAGTCGACCGTCGTCCGCCGGATGGCCCTCGGGCTGGCCGGCTACGGCGTCCTGCCGATGGTGCTGGGCGACCTCAAGCCCGACTACGTGGACCTCGTGGAGGCCATCGGCGGCCAGGTCATCCGGCTCGGCCGGGGCCGCGGGCACCTCAACGTGCTCGACCCCGGGGAGGCCGTCGCCGCCGCCGCCCGGCTCACCGGCGACGCCCGCAGCCAGGTGCTCGCCGACGCGCACGGACGCCGGCACGCGATCGTCGCCGCCCTCGTCACCGTGATGCGCGGCGCCCCGCCCACCGACCGCGAGGAGACGGTGCTCGACCGGGCGCTGCGCGTCCTCGACGACACCCACGACAGCGCGCGGCTGGGCGCCCCGACCCTCCACCACCTGCTCGCGGTGCTGCGCGCCGCCCCCGAGGACGTCCGGGCCGCGGCCCTGGACCGCGGGGACCGCAGCCGCTACGACGACGTCACCGAGGACCTCGAGGCCACCCTGGTCGGCCTCACCGGCGGCGGGCGGCTGGGCCGCATCTTCGCCGAGCCGACGACGACGCCGATGCGCCGCGACCGCCCGGTGGTCTTCGACGTGTCGAGCATCGACGACGCCCAGACCGACCTGCAGGCCGCCGTCCTGCTCGCCTGCTGGTCGGCCGGGTTCGGCGCGATCAGCGTGGCGCACGCCCTGGCCGACGCCGGTCTGGAGCCCCGCCGGCACCACTTCGTCGTGCTGGACGAGCTGTGGCGGGCGCTGCGGGCCGGTCGCGGCATGGTCGACCGGGTCGACGCCCTCACCCGGCTCAACCGGCAGCGTGGCGTCGGCATGGCGATGGTCAGCCACACCATGAGCGACCTGCTGGCCCTCCCCACCGAGGAGGACCGGATGAAGGCCCGCGGCTTCGTCGAGCGCTCCGGCATGGTCATCTGCGGCGGCCTGCCCATGGCCGAGATGCCGATGCTCACCTCCGCCGTCGCGCTGACCGCCGCCGAGCAGGAGCTCCTGGCCGGCTGGCAGGACCCGCCCGCGTGGAACCCCGGCACCGGCGTCGAGGCCGAGCCGCCCGGCCGCGGCAACTTCCTGGTCAAGGTGGGCGGCCGGCCCGGCATCCCGGTGCACGTGGCGCTGACCGAGGTCGAGCGGGAGCTCAACGACACCAACAAGCTGTGGCACGAGCTGTCCCGCTCGGCCGGCGACGACCTCGGCTTCCCCGCCGGCTCGCCGACGACCGAGGGTCCCGTCCGCGGCTGAGCGCGCACCACCCCCCCCACGAGACCGGCGTTCTCGTGGCCATCAACAGCTGATGGCCACGAGAACGCCGGTCTCGCGCGTGCGACGGAGGAGGTGCGCGGCGTCAGCAGCCGGCGGACGGCGAGGGCAGCGCGCCCGGGTGCGGCCACGCGCGGCCCACGACGGAGCCGACGAGGTCGTCGGTGGGCACCGGCCCGAAGGCACGGGAGTCGATCGACCCGTCGCGGTGGTCGCTGAGCAGGAACAGCGAGTCCTCCGGCACGGTGATCGGCCCGAAGTACACGCCGTCGATGAGGGCCGGGTCGATCGCCGGCTCGCACACCGGCGTCCCGTTGACGACCAGGACGCCGTCCTCGATGCCGACCTCGTCCCCGCCGAGGGCGACGGCCCGCTTGACCAGCAGCCCGTCCCCGAGCGGGTGGTGCACGGCGACGACGTCCCCGCGCTCGACCGGGCCGTGCCCGTGACGGACCACCAGGAGGTCCCCAGATGCGGTGGTGGGCGTCATGCTCGTGGAGTCCACGCGCATGAGCTGCAGCGGCAGCAGGCCGGCCAGTGACAGGACCAGCAGCATGGCCAGGCCGGTCGCTCCCCACGTCGCCAGGCCGCTGAGCCGGCGCCGCAGCACGCTGCCGCGGCTCCGGGTGCGGAGGTCACCGGGAGCCGCGGCGGCCGATCGGGGGCCGTCGTCCGCGTCGGGGACGGCACCGCCGTGGTCACCGGAGCGGGGGTCTCCAGTGACCACGGCGGCCGACCGGGCGGCGGTACCCGGGCGTGGCGCCCGGTGCCGCCCACCGCCGCGGTCACTGGTGCGGGGGTCACCAGTGACCGCGGCGGTCGTCTGAGGGGCGTTCCTCACCCGAGGACGCCGGTGAACCAGAGGACCCAGGCGAGGCCGCCGAGGGCCAGCAGCCCGTTCGTGGCCAGCCCCCGCCAGGTGCGCGGGAGGAGAGCCGTGAGCGCGCTGAGGGCCAGCAGTTCGACGGCGACCGTCGCGGTGCCCATCGCCTCGGGCCCGTGCCCCGTGGCCGAGTCCGTCGTGCCGTCCATGGCCACCGGCCCGTCGATGGCGGTGGGCATGCCGTCGGTGAAGTCGACGCCGGTGATCGGGTCGACCGCCAGGATCTCCCGCCCGGGGACGTCGTGCGCGTGGCCCCCGCTGGACGCGTGGGGGACCGCGAAGGCGTCGAGCAGGTTGGTCGTGTGGGCCACCACGTAGAGGACCAGCAGGCCCACCGTGCCCAGGACGGCGAAGGCGGCCAGCTCCGGGCTGGTCCGCCGCCCCGACCAGGCGCTCAGCGCGATCCAGGCGGCCAGGCCGACCTGAGCCAGGGCGGTGAGCAGGAAGAACCCGACGGCCAGCTCACCGGACTGCAGGTGGTCCACCGCGGCGGCCACGTGCAGCCCGCCGGCGGCGGCCAGTCCGGCCGCCGCCACGAGCTGCCACCGCGAGACCCGGCCGGACGAGGTCGCCTCGCCGGTCACCGCCGGGGCGGCGTGGACGGCGGTCACCGCGTGCGCCGTGTGGGCGTGGTCGGCGCGGCCGACGTCGTGGGAGCCGGGGCCGTGGTGGTCGTCGGTGCCGTGGTGGTCGTCCCGCGCCGGGTCGGTGCGGTCGTCGTGGACGGCGCCGACGTCGTGGACGGTGCGGTCGTCGTGGCCGGCGCGGACGGGGACGTCGTCGGCGCCGGGGTCTCCGGCACCTCGTCGTCCGGCAGCTCGCTGCCCTCACCCGGCTCCTCGGGCTCGGCCGGCAGGGTCCGCGGCGTGAGCACCGGCGGCTCGCCACCCTTCGGAGGGCAGGTGTTGATCGAGTCGCAGTCGATGTCGTGGTGCCCCACCTGGTACTGGAGCATCATGTCGTGGTCCTCGTGCGAGAGGTTGTGGCAGTGGATCATGTACCGCCCCTCCTCGTGCTCGAACTTCATCAGCACGCGGATGACCTCGTTCTCGCCGACGTAGACGACGTCCTTGGGGCCGCGCTCCTCCGGGCGGGGCGGAAGCCCGTTGCGGTCGAGCACCTGGAAGTCGACCAGGTGCACGTGCAGGGGGTGGAACCAGCCGCCTGAGGAGTTCTCGATCTCCCAGATCTCCACCGAGTTGGGCGCCACCTGGGCGAAGACGTCCTCGTACTTGGAGCGGACGACGTCGTCCCAGGTCTTGTCGTTGATCACCCACAGGCCGTTGGTGCGCTCCAGCCGCATGCGCCGGGTGGCGACGGACTCGCCGGTGGTCAGCTTCATCGCCGTGTGCTTGAGGCCGGCGAAGGCGGCGAGGTTGAGCGGGCCGTTGCCGTCCTGGCTGCTGACGGTCTGGCCGACCTCGAACTGCATGACCTTGCCGGTGTGGTCGAAGTCCCGGGCGTTCTTGACGCCGCTGTTGAGTAGCTGGACCTTCGTGCCCTTCATGCTGGCGAAGTCGATGATGATCTCGTAGCGCTCGGCCATGCCGATGGTGAGCGTGGTGACCGTCTGCGGCTCGTGCATGAAGCCGCCGTCGGTCGCGATGACCGTGAACGGCCTGCCGTTGCTCAGCCGCAGCTTGTAGCCGCGGGCCAGGGAGCCGTTGAGCACGCGGAAGCGGTACTTGCGCGGCTCGACCTTCATGTTCGGCCACGGCACCCCGTTGACGAGGATGACATCGCCGTAGAGGCCGGACTCCCCGTCGTCGTCGAACATCAGCTGGCCGTTGCTGGCGAACATGACGTCGCCGATGATCAGCGGGAACTCGTACTGGGGAGCGCCGGCGGCCAGGTCCCGCCGGTACCGCGGGATGCCCAGGGAGATCTCGAGGTCCTCGTCGACGATGTGGTACTGCGCGGCCAGGCCCATGTAGACGTTCTGGGCGGTGTGGTGCACGCCGTGGTCGTGGTACCAGGCCGTCCGCGGGGTGCAGTTGTTCGGGTACTCGTAGTTCTTCCACTCACCGGGCTGGGTCAGGTCGCCGGCGTACCCGTCGAACTGCGGCTTGGACGGCGAGCCGTGCAGGTGGGTGGAGGTCCACGGGACGTAGTTCATCGTCGGGTGCACGGCCGGCAGCCGGTTGATCTGCTGCATGACCACCCGGCGCGGCTTGCCGTTCTTCACGTAGGTGCGGATGGTCGGGCCGGGGACCTCGCCGTTGTAGCCCCACATCGTGGTCTTGACGCCCTTGATGAGCTCGACCGTCGTGGGCTTCTGCTCGATGCGGTAGTAGTCCGTGCCGCTGTACTCGCCACCCGGGATGGGGGCGCCGTTGTCGGGCCGGGTGCCGTAGTCGTTGCCCGGGACGTCGTCGGTCGCGACCGGCGTGGCGACCCGCGGGGCGCGGAAGGCGGCGGCGTACGGCTTCGGCAGCGCCGCCTCGTCGAGGTCGGAGGCACTGCTCGCCGACAGGACCGCCTGGAAGGGCAGTGCCATGACAGCGGTGCCGGCCAGGGACACCTTGAGGACGTCACGGCGGTTCAGGCTGGGCAGGTCCATCGGTTAGAGCTCCTCACTGCCGCGATCTCGGTTTGCGGTAGTGGAACTCTCTCGTTCTGGGCCCGTCCGTCACAGCCGTCGGAAGGGGAGCGGGGGTACCCGCAAATGGGGGGTTCGTGCAGGTCAGGGGGTCAATTGCGTCACTGATCGTGACTTGCCGGTACCACTGCGGTCAGGACGGCGCCCCCGCCGTCCCGCTCGCCGAGGACCACCGTGCCGCCCAGGTCGACGACGCGGTCGCGCAGCAGGGACAGGCCGAGGTGGCCCTCGTGCCGCCGGTCGGTGCCGCCGGCGGGGAAGCCGACCCCGTCGTCGGCGATCTCCAGCCGCACGGACGGCGACCCGGCGAGCTGGGTCTCCTCGAGCGTGATCCAGGCGTGCGTGGCACCCGCGTGGTGCGCCACGTTGGCCAGGGCCTCCTTCGCGGTGCGGTAGAGCACCGCCGCCGCGTCGGACGTCAGGTCGGGCAGCGGGGCGGCGTCCATCAGGACCGTGACGCCCTCCGCGCGCAGCGGCTCGGCGGCGTCGGAGATCGCCGCGCCCAGCCCGGAGCCGCTGAGGTCGGGCGGGTAGATGTCGACCATCAGCCGGCGCAGCGACTGGACGGCGTGCCGGACGGCGCCCACCAGCTTGTCGACCGTCGGCTGCCGGTCCTCGGGCAGGCTGCTGCGCAGCGCGGAGAGGGCGTAGCTGACGCCTGCGAGGTCCTGCACCGGCCCGTCGTGCACGTCGGCGGCGATCGCCCGGCGCTCGCGGTCCGAGGCCTCGACCGAGCGCTGCATGAGGGCGGCGCGCTCGGCCTGCTGGCGGCGCACCCGCCGGGCCAGGGAGACGGCGATGGGGATCTGCACCACCTGCAGGAGGACCAGTGCTCCGATCGCCATCGGGATGATCTCCCCGCGCAGCAGGGCGGCCTGCCGGTCGATGCCCTCGTAGGCGAAGTACGCCTCGAAGGCCAGGTGCTCACCGGGCACCTGCAGGGGGGTGTAGACCTCGAGCAGCGCACCCTCGCCGCCGGTCTCCGGGGACTCGTCGACGTCGGAGACGGTCTCGCCGTCGAGGGCCGCGCGCAGCTCGCCGGAGGGCTCGATGTCCCTGCCGATCAGCGTGGGGTCGCTGGCGTAGAGGATCTCGCCGTCGGCGCGCCAGACGACCATCTTGGTGACCGAACCGTCGCTCATCCGGTTCCGGACGTCGCGGTCCAGCTCCGACCACCGGCCGGGCACACCCGCGAGCGCGTCGGTCAGGACCGGCGCCACCAGCAGGCTGCCGAGCCGTTCGGCGCCACGCTCGGCCTCGGCCAGCGCGTTGGTGCGGGCGATGCGCTCACTCAGCCAGACGGTGCCCGCCGAGACGACCAGCAGGGCCAGCAGTGCCGTGGCGCAGAAGGCGGCCAGCTCACGCCGCACGCCCGTACCGCGGCGGCGCACCTGGCCGGACGTGCGAGGGGGAGCGGAGGGGGGAGCCTCAGTGCTCATTCATCGAGCCGAGGAGCCCCAACTGCTGCGCCTTGACGACTGCCTCCAGCTGGGAACGGACACCGAGCTTCGCGTGCAGCGACTTCACGTAGCCGCGGCAGGTCTCCAGCGTGATGCCGAGGACCCGGGCGATCGCCTTCACCTGCATGCCGCGCCCGAGGCAGTCGAGCACCTCCTGCTCGCGGCGGGTCAGCTGGGGCGGGGCCACGCGGTCGGGGGAGGCCGAGGGGGCGCACGTCGGACCGCCGGCGAAGGTGGAGGGCGCGACCAGCATCTGCCCGGCCTGCACCCGGGAGAGCACGTCGATCATCTCCGCCAGCGAGCCGTCCTTCGGGATGAACGCCGAGGCGCCGGCCTGGGCCGCGCGGACCACCCAGTCGGGGTCGCGGTGGGCGGTGACCACGGCGACGACGGCGCGCGGGGCGACCTCGCGGACGCGGCGGGTCGCGGCCAGACCGTCCTGGCGGGGCATCTCGATGTCCATGACCACGACGTCGGGCTGGAGGTCCTGGGCCATCGCCACGGCCTGGGCGGCGGAGTGCGCCGTCCCGACCGCCTGCATGCCGGCGGAGGCCAACGCCCCGGACAGCAGCTCGGCGAACGTGCGGTGGTCGTCGACGACCAGGACCCTGATCTGGTCGATGCCGGTCCGCCGGTCGAGCTGTGCGAGCGTCATGGTGTACCCCCGTTGTCGTGCCAGTCTCCCACCCGCTGTGCGGGGGAGGCCCGCACATAGCACCGGAGCCGGGGGGTTCTGGCCAGGGGTTGTGCCCAGGTCAGGACCTAAGTCCCCGGAGGCCCGCACACGCCATGAGCGGGTCGATACTCACCGTGCACGAGACTCTGCCGTTCAGTTGCTGCGCTCACAGCCCCTGGTCACTCTTTCGGGGGGCGGCCGACGCCGCAGCGTCGCTCCAGGCGGTCCCGCCGGCGGCCACGGCGCGGACGTGTGCGGGCAGCGCGCCGGGGTCGTCGTCCTTCAGCAGGTACCCCACGACGCCGATCTCCTGGGCCTCGGCCACCAGCGCAGGGGTGAGGGAGCCGGTGAGCACCACGACCCGCGTGTCGGGGTTCGCCGCGAGCAGCTCGCGGGCGGCCTCGAGCCCCGTCACCCGCGGCATGGCGAGGTCGAGCAGGACGACGTCGGGCTGGGTGCGCCGGGCGGCGTCGAGCACCTGCTCGCCGTCCTCGCACTGGGCGACGACGCTGACGTCACCGCTGGCCGACAGGAGCTCGGTCAGCGAGTCACGGACGAACGCGTGGTCGTCGGCCAGCAACACCTTGATCACGCGCCACCTCCCCATTCGTCCCTGCGCCGAGCGGGGACCGTACCCGTGTCCCGGTGCGGTCAGTCGCACGGGCACTGCATCCGTGTACGGACAGTGTCGCCCCGTCTCCGCTGAGCGGCGAGGGCCGAACGGCGGGGGTTGCCGACCCCCAATCGCGGGGGAGTGACCGGACCGGGCGGAGCCCGACACTCAGGACGGCGGGTCGACGGCCCCCGGGCGCAGGGTGGCCGGGTGGAGCCGGCCGGCCACCACGTCGGCGGCCAGGTCGTCGACCGACCGCCCCTCCGACCAGGCCGCGGCGCGGAGCAGGTCCAGCGCCACCGCGCTCCCGGTGTCCAGGTCCATGCCGAGGAGGCCGATCGCCTGCCACACCACCGCCCGGCGCCGGGCGGCCGGGCCGTGCAGCCAGGACGGCCCGCCCTCCTCCGACCACGGCGACCACACCGTCGCCTCCTCCAGCGCGGAGGTGACGAGGTCGCCCACGGCCACGGCCTCGAACACGTCGAGGCCGGTCACCGTCGTCTCGTCGACGAAGAACAGGTCCACGGCGCCCGGCCCGGCGAGGGTCTCGCCGAGGGGCAGGGCGACCACGGCGCGGAACGGCGTGCGCTCCGCGAGGAGCTCGGCGAAGGTCGGCCAGCGGCGGTGCAGGTCGGCGAAGGCGGCGAAGACCGGCTCCCGGTGCTCCTGCGCGGTGTGGCACGGGCCGCTGCCGGCGGTGAACTGCAGCCGCTCGGCGAGGGCCGCCTCCTCCGAGCTGGCCCCGAGCGGGAGCCGGCGGCCGGCGGCGTCCAGGACGCTCAGTCCGGCGCCGTCCACGCCCAGCATCCGGGCGCAGGCGCAGGCCAGCCGGACAGGGAGCAGCTCCGGCCCGGCGAGGTCGTCGTCGGAGACGCGGCCCAGCGCGGCGGAGAAGCGCTCGGCGATCGACACGGGCAGATCATGCGCCATCGACGGCGACGGCACCTGGCGAAACGGATCCGGCCGGTTCGGCTTCCTCGAGCGGCGACCCCGTACGGTAGGTGTACGCGGCCTCCCGCACGGCCTCGTCGGACTCCAGCCCCGCACCGAGCGCGCCACCGACGGTGGCCAGCGAGCAGGTCAGCCAGGCCAGCTCCAGGTAGTCCGAGAAGTGGACCGGGTGGCCCAGCCCCTCGGCGAACAGCGGGCCGACCACGAGCAGCAGCGCCCCCGCCAGGGCCAGCACGTAGAGCACGGCGTAGAGGGTGAGCACCCCGAGCACCACGGTCGCGGTGGTGGCGACGTTGAACAGCAGCACCTGCTTGCGCTCCCGCCGGTGCCGCGGCCGCTCCCACAGCTGCGCGCCGACGACCAGCGTGACGACGACGGCGACCACCGAGCCGACGGCGACCACCGTCAGCCGGGGCCAGCCGAAGGCGTCGGCCAGCCGCCAGATGTCGGCGGTGATGAGGGCGAAGACGCCGGCCGCGATCGCCGCGGTCAGGGCCCGCGACAGCTGCACCGCCAGCCGCCACGGCCGGTTGGCCCGCACCATGCCGAGCAGCAGCCGCAGGTTGCCCGACAGGACCCGCGCGGTGAAGGCCACCCCGGCGGTGGCGTCGGCCGGATCGGTGGCCAGCTCCCGCAGCCGTCGTCCCATCGCGGCGCGGTCGTCCTCGTCGCCGTCCCCCGTGCCCAGCAGGGTGCGCACCAGCCCGGCGGCGGCCTGCAGCGCGCGCCGCCGCCGGCCGACCGCCCCGAGCGCAGGCAGGGACAGCAGGGCGACGCCGTGCACCGGGCTGGCGTGCCCGACCACCGGGCGGCGGCCCACCTCCAGGGGGACGTCGGTGAGGGCGAGGGCGAGGTCCCAGTCCTCGGCGAGCAGCCGGCGGCGGGTGGCGGCGACGATCTCGTCGTCGTCGGCCGGGGGCTGCACCAGCCCGTCCTCGACGGCCCGCAGCTCCCAGCGGACCTCGGGGTGCGCCGCCGTCAGCTCGGTGGCGAGCTCGCCGGCCAGCCAGCCGGCCAGCTCGGCCGGTGCACCGGGGGCGGCGAGCAGGCCGACCTGCAGCACCGGCGCGGCAGCCTGCGACACGCGGTTCCTCCTCGAGGGTCGCGACCGCCCGGCCGGCCCGCCGCCCGGGGCCGGTTCCGCGCAGCGGTCCGGCCGACGATCATCCCCGGGCGCCGTCGGGCGCGCGCAGCGGCAGGACGGCGGGGCCGTGCGGGCCCGCGACCACCTCGGCGCGGGCCCCGTAGTGGCCGGCCAGCGCCTCGGTGGTCAGGACGTCGGCCGGCGGCCCCTCGGCCACCACCCGGCCGGCCGACAGCAGCGCCAGCCGGTCGGCGTACTGCCCGGCCAGGCTGAGGTCGTGCAGGGTGCTGAGCACGGTGAGGCCGTCCTGTCGGCGCAGCCGGTCGACGAGGTCGAGCACCTGCTGCGCGTGGCCGAGGTCCAGTGCCGCCGTGGGCTCGTCGAGCAGCAGCACCCGCGGCTGCTGGGCCAGGGCCCGGGCGAGGACGGCGCGCTGCTGCTCGCCCCCGGAGAGCGTGGACACCGGCCGGTCGGCCAGCCCCGAGAGGCCCAGGCGCGCCATCACCTCGGCCACCACCCGGCGGTCGCCCGGACGGGGCGCGGCCAGCAGCGACCGGTGCGGGGTGCGGCCCAGCGCCACGTAGTCGGCGGTGCTCACCCCCTCCGGGACGACGGGCCGCTGCGGCGCGTAGGCCAGTTGGCGGGCGCGCTCCCGCCGCGGCATGCCCGTGGTCGGGACGCCGTCGACGCGGACCAGGCCGGTGTGCGGGTGGAACCCGAGCACCGACCGCAGCAGGGTGGACTTGCCCGCCCCGTTGGGGCCGATGACCGCCGTCCACCCGCCGGGCGCCACGGCCAGCCGGACGTCCTCGAGCACCGGCGTGCGGCCGAACGCGGCGCTCAGCCCGACGACCTCCACGCGGGCCCCGCCGGGAACCGGGGTGCTCACCGCCGCCTCGCCCCCAGCCACAGCAGGGCGGCGAAGAAGGGGGCGCCGACGAAGGCGGTGACCACGCCGATCGGCAGCTCGGCCGGCGCGAGCACCACCCGGGCCACCAGGTCGGCGACCACGAGGAAGGCGCCCCCGGTCAGCAGCGCCGCGGGCAGCACGCGGGCGTTGGAGCCACCGACCAGCCGGCGGGCGATGTGCGGGACCACGAGCCCGACGAAACCGATCAGCCCGCTGACCGCGACCGCCGACGCGGTGGCCAGGGACGCCGCGACGATGACCAGCAGCCGCATCCGGCCCGGGTGCACACCCAGGGAGCGCGCCTCGTCGTCCCCGACGGCCAGCACGTCCAGGGCGCGCCCGCACAGCAGGAGCACCAGGCAGGCGAGGCCGAGGTAGGGGAGCACGAGGACGACGTCGGACCACTGGGCCCGCCCCAGCTGCCCGAGCAGCCAGCCGTACACCTCGCGCAGGTCGTCGGTGTTCTGCTGCTGGACCAGCGTCTGGGCCGCGGCGAGGAACGAGGCGACGGCGACGCCGGCCAGCAGCAGGGTCGGACCGTGCGAGCCGCCGGCCGCGGTGCCGAGGGCCAGGGCGGCGCCCACCCCGAGCAGGGCACCGGCGAACGCCGCGAGGGGGACGACGCCGACCGGTCCGAGCGAGGTGCCCGGCGCGTAGGCGATGACGAGGGTGGCGCCGAGCCCGGCCCCGGCGGCCGCCCCGAGCAGGTAGGGGTCGGCCAGCGGGTTGCGGAAGACCCCCTGGTAGGCCGCGCCCGCGACGGCCAGCCCGGCGCCGACGAGGGCGGCGAGCACCACGCGCGGCAGCCGCAGCTGCAGCAGCACCGCCGCCCCCGTCCCCTCCAGGCCGCCGCCCACGTCGACGCCCAGGGGCGCCAGCGCCCGGTCGGCGAGGGTGGCGACGACCGCGCCGGGCGGCAGCGGCAGCGCGCCGACCCAGACCCCGGCCAGCATCGACAGCACCAGCGCCAGCCCGGCCGCCCACGGCACCAGCGCCGCCCGGCGCCGGGTGCGTGCCGGCCGGGCTGCGGCGGGGCTGCGGGTGCCGCCCGCGGTGGCCGTCATGGGCTCCGCTCAGCCCTGCAGGACGCCGGCCAGCGACTCGGCGAAGTCGGCCACCCGCGGTCCCCACCGGGAGGCGACGTCGTCCCCGGCCTCGAGCACGCGGCCCTCCTGCACGGCGGGCACGGTGTCGAAGGCGGGCCGCTCGGCGAGGGCGGCGGCGGTCTGCCCGCAGCAGACGGTGTCGGCGAGCACCACGAGGCCCGGCGCCTGGCCGACGACGTACTCCGCCGACAGCTGCGGGTAGCCGCCCGCGGTGTCGGCTGCCCCGTCGGCGATGTTCTCCAGACCGAACGCGCGGTAGACGCTGCCGATGAAGGTCTCGCTGGTCGCGGAGTAGAAGCTCGGGTCGAGCTCGTGGTAGACGCGCATGCCCTCCACGCCGGCCGGGACGGAGTCGACGGCGGCGGCGATCCGGTCCTGGACGTCGGCCACGACGTCGGCGGCCTCGTCGGGGTGGCCGGTGGCCGCGCCGAGGGTCTGCACCTGCTCGTAGCTCTCCTCGAGGGTGGCGGGGGCGCCGAGCAGGAGGGTCGGCACCGCCAGCGCGTCGAGCGCGTCGACGATGCCGTTGAGGTCGTCGCTGAGGACGACGAGGTCGGGGGAGTACGCGGCGATCGCCTCGGCGCTGGGCGTGAAGGACGTCAGGTCGGTGGTCGGCGCCTCGGCCGGGAAGTCCGACGTGCTGTCCACCGCCTCCACCTGCTCGCCGGCGCCGATCGCGAAGAGCATCTCGGTGGCCGAGGCCGACATCGAGACGATGTTCTCCGGGCGCTGGTCGAGGGTGAGCTCGCCGGCGTCCCCGGTCACGGTCACGGGGAAGTCCCCGGCTGCGGTGGGGGAGGCGGCGGCGTCCCCCGCGGCGGGGTCGTCGCCGGCGCACGCCGACAGTGCGAGGAGGAGGGGGAGCAGGAGCGTGGCCGGGGGGCGCCGGCGCGGAGCGGTACGGGGCAACGGAGGTCTCTCTGCGATGCGGCGCGCGCCGCCCACGAGCGCCGGGCGCCCGGTGCGCGACCCTTGCCGCGCGGGTCGGTACACGACGCGCGGCAGGCGATCTGGCTCGGCCGGGAACGGCCATCACAGTTGCGGGACAGCGCCGGGGTCGCACCGGACTTCGCTGCACGTGCGCCGCCGGCACGGGCCGGCGCAGCGACGGTACCCCAGCGCCGCGGGTCAGCCCTGCCGCTGCGCCCGCCCGTCCAGGACGGCAGAGTAGACCTGCACGGTCTGCTGGGCGATCGCCGGCCAGCCGAACTCGGCCAGCACCCGCTCCCGGCCGGCCGCTCCCATGCGCGCGGCCCGGTCCGGGTCGGCGAGCAGCTCGGCGATCCGCGCCGCCAGGCCCGACTCGAAGGCTGCGGTGTCGTCCGGGTCGTAGGGCACCAGCAGCCCGGTGCGGCCGTCGGCGACGACCTCGGGGATCCCGCCCACGGCGCTGGCCACGACGGCGGTGCCGCAGGCGGCGGCCTCCAGGTTCACGATGCCCAGCGGCTCGTACACCGAGGGGACGACGAACACGGTGGCGCCGGTGATCAGGGGGACCAGCTGCTCGCGGGGCAGCATCGCCTCGATCCACACCACGCCGTCCCGCCGCGCCTGCAGCTCGGCGACGGCGTCGGCCACCTGCTGTCGCTCCGCGGGGGTGTCGGCGGCCCCGGCACAGAGCACCAGCCCCGCCTCGGGCGGCAGCTGCTCGGCGGCGGCCAGCAGGTGCATGACGCCCTTCTGCCGGGTGATCCGACCGACGAACAGTGCGTACGGCCGGTCCGGGTCCACGCCGAGGGCGCGCACCGCGTCGGGGTCGTGCACCGGCCGGTAGGCCTCGGCGTCCACGCCGTTGCCGACCACGTGCACCCGGTCGGGGTCGAGCTCGGGGTAGACGGCGAGCACGTCGGCCTTCATCCCGCCGCTGACCGCGATGACGGCGTCCGCGGCGAGGTAGGCGGTGCGCTCCACCCACGAGGACAGCCGGTAGCCGCCGCCGAGCTGGTCGGCCTTCCACGGCCGCCGCGGCTCGAGGGAGTGCGCGGTGACCACGTGCGGCACGCCGTGCACCAGCGAGGCGAACAGGCCCGCGGCGTTGGCGTACCAGGTGTGGCTGTGCACCAGGTCCACGTCGGCCAGCGCCCCGGCGATCTCCACGTCGACCCCCAGGGCCTGCAGCGCGCCGTTGGCGCCGGCCAGCCCGGCGGGGACGGCGTGCCCGGTCGCGTCGGCCCGCGGCTCGCCGAAGCAGTGGACGTCGAGCTGGGGGCCGGCCGGGAGCGTCCGCAGGGCCGCCGCGAGGTGCTCGACGTGCACCCCCGCGCCGCCGTAGACGTCCGGCGGCCACTCACGGGTCACCACACCGATGCGCACGCGCCTCACCCTAGAAGGACCCCCTGCTCCCCGCCCCTCGCATGCTCACGGCGGGGCCCTGCAGGGGGCCAGGAGCCGAGGGGTGACCCCGCTGCCCCCGCCCGCTCGCACGCTCGCGGCGGGGCCCTGCAGGGGGCCAGGAGCCGAGGGGTGACCCCGCTGCTCCCCGCCCCTCGCACGCTCGCGGCGGGGCCCTGCAGGGGGCCAGGAGCCGAGGGGTGACCCCGCTGCTCCCCGCCGCTCGCACGCTCGCGGCGGGGCCCTGCAGGGGCCGCCCCGTACGGCACGAGGTAGGCATCTCACCCCATGGGTGACCACCGTGCACCGCGGTGCGGCGGCAGCCCCGTCCACCGGCTACGTTGCGTCACATGCGTGGCGGTCCTCGGGTTCTCGGCATCGTCCTGGCCGGCGGTGAGGGCAAGCGGCTGGCCCCGCTCACCGCGGATCGGGCGAAACCGGCAGTGCCGTTCGGCGGCAACTACCGGCTCATCGACTTCGTGCTGTCCAACCTGGTCAACGCGGAGGTGCGGCAGATCGCCGTCCTCACCCAGTACAAGAGCCACAGCCTCGACCGGCACATCACCACGACGTGGCGGCTGTCGCAGATGCTGGGCAACTTCATCACCCCCGTGCCCGCGCAACAGCGGCTCGGGCCGCGCTGGTACACCGGCAGCGCCGACGCGATCTTCCAGAGCCTGAACCTCATCTACGACGCCCGGCCCGACATCGTCATGGTCTTCGGCGCCGACCACGTCTACCGCATGGACCCGGCGCAGATGATCGACCAGCACGTGCAGACCGGCGCGGGGGTCACCATCGCCGGCCTGCGGGTGCCGCGGGTGGAGGCCACCGAGTTCGGCGTGATCGACGCCGACGCCGAGGGGAAGGTGCGCGGCTTCTTGGAGAAGCCCGCCGACCCGCCGGGGCTGCCCGACTCCCCGGAGGAGAGCTTCGCCTCCATGGGCAACTACGTGTTCACCACCGAGGCCCTGCTCGAGGCGCTGCGGGCCGACGCCGAGGACGAGAGCTCCGCCCACGACATGGGCGGGTCGATCATGCCGATGCTGGCCGAGGCCGGCGACGCGTGGGTCTACGACTTCTCCACCAACATCGTCCCGGGCGCCAGCGAGCGCGACCACGGCTACTGGCGGGACGTCGGGACGATCGACTCGTACTTCGACGCGCACATGGACCTCGTGTCGGTCACGCCGATCTTCAACCTGTACAACGACCGCTGGCCGATCCTCACCCTGCCGCCGCAGCTGCCCCCGGCGAAGTTCGTCCTCGGCGGCCGCGCGGAGGAGTCGATGGTCAGCGCCGGCGCGATCATCGGCGGCGGCTCGGTGCACAACTCGGTGGTCTCACCGGGTGTGCGCGTCGAGCGCGGCGCGCGGGTCGAGGACAGCGTGCTCATGGACGGCGTCTTCGTCGGTGAGGGGGCCTACGTCCGGCGGGCCATCCTCGACAAGAACGTCGTCGTCCCGCCGTGGGCGCGCATCGGGGTCGACCTCGACACCGACCGCCAGCGCTACCACGTGAGCGCCGGCGGGGTCACCGTCCTGGGGAAGGGCGCCCGCGCGTTGGTCTGAGCGCTCCACCCCCGCCTGTGCATGATCATGCATCGGCGTGCATACTTCTTCCCGTGTCCAAGGTCCTCACCTCCCTCCCGGTCGGCGAGCGCGTCGGCATCGCCTTCTCCGGCGGACTCGACACCTCGGTGGCGGTCGCGTGGATGCGTGACAAGGGCGCGGTGCCGTGCACGTACACCGCCGACATCGGCCAGTACGACGAGCCGGACATCGCCTCGGTGCCCGGTCGCGCCGCCGCGTACGGCGGGGAGATCGCCCGCCTGGTCGACTGCCGCGCCGCCCTCGTCGAGGAGGGGCTGGCGGCCCTGACCTGCGGGGCGTTCCACATCCGCTCCGGGGGGCGCAGCTACTTCAACACCACCCCGCTCGGCCGGGCGGTCACCGGCACCCTGCTGGTGCGCGCCATGCTCGAGGACGACGTCCAGATCTGGGGCGACGGCTCGACCTACAAGGGCAACGACATCGAGCGGTTCTACCGCTACGGCCTGCTGGCCAACCCCTCGCTGCGGATCTACAAGCCGTGGCTGGACGCCGACTTCGTCACCGAGCTCGGCGGCCGCAAGGAGATGTCCGAGTGGCTGCTGGCCCACGACCTGCCCTACCGGGACAGCACGGAGAAGGCCTACTCCACCGACGCCAACATCTGGGGCGCCACCCACGAGGCCAAGTCGCTGGAGCACCTGGACGCCGGGGTCGAGATCGTCGAGCCGATCATGGGCGTGCGGTTCTGGGACCCCGCCGTCGAGATCCCCCACGAGGACGTCACGATCGGGTTCGTCCAGGGCCGCCCGGTCAGCATCAACGGCAAGGAGTACGCCTCCGCCGTCGACCTGGTGCTGGAGGCCAACGCCATCGGCGGCCGGCACGGCCTGGGCATGTCCGACCAGATCGAGAACCGCATCATCGAGGCCAAGAGCCGCGGCATCTACGAGGCGCCCGGCATGGCGCTGCTGCACATCGTCTACGAGCGGCTGGTCAACGCCATCCACAACGAGGACACCCTCGCCACCTACCACAGCGAGGGCCGGCGCCTCGGCCGGCTGATGTACGAGGGCCGCTGGCTGGACCCGCAGTCGCTGATGCTGCGGGAGTCGCTGCAGCGCTGGGTCGGCATGGCGGTCACCGGCGAGGTGACCCTGCGCCTGCGGCGGGGCGAGGACTACTCGATCCTCGACACCTCCGGACCGGCGTTCAGCTACCACCCGGACAAGCTCTCCATGGAGCGGACCGAGGACTCCGCGTTCGGCCCGGTGGACCGCATCGGCCAGCTGACCATGCGCAACCTCGACATCGCCGACTCCCGCGCCAAGCTCGAACAGTACGCAGCGATCGGCATGGTCGGCGGCGTGACCCCGGCGGCCGTCGGTGCCGCGCAGGCGGCCTCGACCGGGCTGATCGGTGCGATGGCCGCGGGCGGCGCCCAGGCGATCGCCTCGCGCGGGGCGGTCTCCGAGGAGGACGAGCTGCTCGACCGCGCCGCGATGGAGTCCGGCACCGACTGACGGCCGGCCCGGCGTCGCGACCTCAGCGGCGCCGGGTCGCCACCAGCAGGCCTGCCCCGATGGGGAGGACGGCCGAGGTCAGGGCCTCGTGCTCGCGCACGGTGCGGGCCAGTTCCCGCCAGGTGACGGTCTGCTCGTCGCGGGCGGTGCGGTCGGCGATGCGGTCGCCCTCCAGCAGCCCGTGGCAGGTCAGCGTGCCGCCCACCCGCACCAGGTCGAGCAGGGCGTCCAGGTGCCGGGCGTACTCGGTGGGGGGCCCGGCGCAGACGACCATGTCGTAGGCGCCCGGCGACAGCCGCGGGAGCACCTCGGCCGGGGTCCCGAAGATCATGCGCGTGCGGCCGGCCGGGTGGCCGGCCTCGACGAAGGCCAGCCGGGCCGCGCGCAACTGCTCCGGGTCGCCGTCCAGGGCGGTGAGGACGCCGTCGGGGCGCATGCCCTCCAGCAGCCACAGCCCGACCACCCCGGCGCCGCTGCCGATCGAGACGACCGCGCGGGCACCCCCGGTCGCGGCGAGGACGGCCAGCGAGGCGCCGACGGCCGGCTCGAGCGGCGCGGGGCCGCCGAGACGGGCCGCACGCGCCCGGGCCGCGACCAGGGCGGGGGTCTCGGTCGCGAACCGGTCGGCGTAGGCGGCGCCGTCCCTGCCCGGCCTCGGTCCGCTGCTCATCACCGGCCGAGGGTAGTGGCCCACTCCCGGTGACCGTCCGCGACCGGCGGGGCTGTGAGCTTGCTGTGAACGGGAACACCGGGTGGCGCACCGCCCGTTGATCACGACGTGCGCCCCAAGCGAGCCGCCCCCGCCCGACCCGCCGACGTGGGAGGGCAGGGAGCGGCCTCCGTCTGCGATCCTGGACCCGTGTCCGATGCCCCTGTCCCCGCGCAGCCGGCCGCCGTGCCCGACGCGCCCGGCGCCGAGGCGTGGGTCGCCCCCACCTGGGAGCAGGTCGTCCGCGACCACTCCGCGCGCGTCTACCGGCTGGCCTACCGGCTGTCGGGCAACCCGCAGGACGCCGAGGACCTCACCCAGGAGACGTTCGTCCGGGTGTTCCGCTCGCTGGCCGACTTCTCGCCCGGCACCTTCGAGGGCTGGCTGCACCGGATCACCACGAACCTGTTCCTCGACATGGTGCGGCGCCGGCAGCGGATCCGCTTCGACGCCCTGCCCGAGGACACCGAGCGCCTGCCCGGTACCGCGCCCAGCCCCGAGCAGGTCTACTCCGACACCCACCTCGACCCGCAGGTGCAGGCGGCGCTGGACGCGCTCTCACCGGAATTCCGCGTCGCCGTCGTCCTGTGTGACATCGAGGGCCTGACCTACGAGGAGATCGCGGCCACCCTCGGCATCAAGCTCGGCACGGTCCGCAGCCGCATCCACCGCGGCCGTGTCCAGCTGCGCGAGGCCCTGGCGCACCTGGCCCCGCGCCGCCCGGTGGCCGCGGAGGGGAGCGCGGGGTGAACATCCCCGAGAGCCACCTGGCCCAGGAGGCGATCGCCGCCCTGGTGGACGGCGAGCTGGCCGGCGGCCCCGCCGGCCGCGCGGCCCGGCACCTGACCGGCTGTGCCCAGTGCCGGATGGCCGTGCAGGCCCAGCGGGAGGCCAAGGACGCGCTGCACACCTGTGCCGAGGTCGCGGTGCCCGGCGACCTGCTCTCGCGCCTGCGCGCCATCCCCTTCACCGCCGACGTCCCCGGCACCGGCGGCGGGCTGAGCGCCGGGCCCGAGCAGCTCACCGTGTCCGGCCCCGCCGGCTCCTGGTCGGTGCCGCTGGCCCCGCCGACGCCGCCTCCCGCGCGGCCCGGTCAGGCCCGCTGGCTGCGGCGCGGGGTCGCCGGAGCGCTCGCCGGCCTCGGGCTGGGCGTCACGGTGCTCGCCCTCGGGCTCCCGGTCGACGGTCCGCACGGCGATCGCCGGGTGCCCTCGTCGGTCGCCGGTTCCCCGCCGGAGCAGCGCACCCAGATCGCGCCGCCGGTGGTCCGCACCATGACGGCTGACACCGCAGCCGTCCGCCCGGGCGGAACGCCCTGAACACCCGTCCCGACGCCGCGACCGGGGAGGTCCCACTGCCCGAGAACCCGGAGACCCCCGAGGAGTCGCGGCCCGCCGACACGGCGCCGGCGCCCGACGAGGTCTTCGCGCGGCCCCGGGCCGGTGTCGGGGGCTTCGACCCCCCACCGGGTGACCCCCGCCCCGCCGTGCCTCCCCCGCCCGCACCGAGCCCCGCCCAGCAGGCCGCGTTCGGGCGGCCCACCGCCGTCGACGGCAGTTTCGCCGGTGACCGCCCCGCCCCGCCGCCGCGCCCGCTGCCGCCTCCGCCGCCGGAGGCGGTGCTGCGGGCCTTCGCGCCGCCCGGACCGGTCCGGCGCGGCCTGCAGGAGCCGCCCGGCGGCCGGCCGGAACGCCGCCGGACCGCGACCGGTCCGTGGTGGAAGCCCGACGCCCGCTCCGACCCCTGGCGGGACCCCCACGCGCCCGCCGCCCTCACCGGCCCGGCGGTCTTCGAGGAGCCGGAGGACCAGCCCGGCCCGGTCGTCGTCGACGGGAAGGGCCGCCGGAAGCTGCGGCTGCGCGACCTGTCGATCCGCCTGTCGGTTCTCGTCGTCCTCGCCGTGCTGCTCGTCGGCGCGATCGGCGGCGGCGCCGGCTACCTGCTGACCCGCACCGCCAGCGAGACCCCGCTGCTCGCCCCCGGCACCCAGCTCAACGAGACCAGCGAGGGGGTCGCCCGCGAGCCGGGCTCGGTCTCCGACATCGCCGAGCGGGTCACGCCCGCGGTGGTCTCCGTCGAGGTCCGCCTCGGGGAGGCCGGCGCCACCGGCTCCGGCGTGGTCGTCGACGGCGAGAACGGCTACATCATCACCAACAACCACGTCATCTCCGGCGCCGACGGCGTCGAGGGTGCCGAGATCCGCGCGGTCTTCTCCGACGGCAGCGGCTCGGCGGCCCGGATCGTCGGCCGCGACCCGGCCAGCGACGTCGCCGTCCTCAAGGTGGAGAAGCCCGGCCTGCTCACCGCGGCCCTCGGCGACTCCTCCGACGTCGTCGTCGGTGACCCCGTCGTCGCGATCGGCTCCCCGCTGGGCCTGGCGAGCACGGTGACCACCGGCATCGTCAGCGCGCTGGACCGCCCGGTCCGGCTGTCGGGGGAGGGCAGCGACACCAACGCCGTCATCAGCGCGGTGCAGACCGATGCGCCCATCAACCCGGGCAACTCCGGCGGCGCGCTGGTCAACGGCTCGGGCGAGGTCATAGGCATCAACACCGCCATCGCCTCCCTCGGCGGGGGCAGCGTGGGCCTGGGCTTCGCGATCCCGATCGACTCCGCCCGGGACATCGCCGAACAGCTGATCAGCACCGGCCGGGCGGTGCACGCCGCGCTCGGGGTCAACGCCCGCTCGGTCACCGACGGCACCCGGGACGGCGCGCTGGTGGTCAACGTCGAGCCCGGCAGCGGCGCGGCCGAGGCCGGCATCCGGGAGCAGGACGTCATCATCGCGGTGGGCGAGGACCCGGTGGGCAGCTCCGAGGAGCTCGTCGTCGCCGTCGACGCGCACGAGCCGGGGGAGACCGTCCGCATCGAGCTGGTCCGCGGGGGCTCGTCGACGACCGTCGACGTCACCCTCGACGAGGCCTGAGACCCCGGCCACCCCCCCGGATCGGGGCACTGACCCGGCGCTCCGACGCGCCTAGGCTGGACAGCCGTGGGCGGCAGGGGCGCCCGCGGGACGACGGGAGCGGTTTCGTGTTCGACTCGATCGGCTGGGGCGAGATCATCGTCCTCGCGCTCGCGGCGCTGTTCATCTTCGGCCCCGAGCGGCTGCCGCACCTGGCCAAGGACGCCGCGACCGGCCTGAAGAAGGTGCGCGAGGCGATCACCGGCGTCCGCGCCCAGGTGGACGAGTCGCTGGGCGACGACCTCGCCAAGCTCCGCGACCTCGACCTGCGCCAGTACCACCCGAAGACGTTCATCCGGAACCAGCTGCTCGCCGACGACGACGCGCCGTCGGTGCGCCGCGGCAGCGCGACCGGTTCGGCCGGGCTCGCCCGGGCCGGGGCCGGCGCCACCGTGGCCGGCCGGAACGCCGTCCGGTCCCGCGACGCGGCCACGCCGCCCCCGTTCGACCCCGACGCGACCTGAGGCGATGACATCGTCGGCCTACCGGCCGACACCGCGGCCAGGTGCCGTCCCCCTGCTGAGCTGAGCCGCTGCCCGTGTCCCGGTCGGGAGACCCTCCGGGCCCCCGCGACCGGTCCACCCGCGGCCAGGTGCCGTCCCCGGCTCCATTGCCGGGGTTCCTCGTGCACTGCCGGCTCTACAACGCCCGCAAGGCGCGGGGAACGCCCGCAGTGCCCGTCCCGGACACGACAGAGGCCGGTTCCCCTCGCGGGGAACCGGCCTCTGTCGTCGATCAGGTCAGCGGCGGACGGGGGTGAGCCCCAGCGACATGCCCGACAGCCCGCGCTGGCGGGTGGCCAGCCCGTCGGCGATCGCGGTCAGCGCCTGCGCCGCCGAGGACTCGGGGTCGGCGAGCACGACCGGCGCACCGGCGTCGCCGGCCTCGCGCACGCGGGTGTCGAGCGGGATCTGGCCGAGCAGCGGCACCCGGGCGCCGAGGGAGCGGGTCAGCGCGTCGGAGACGGTCTGACCGCCGCCGGACCCGAAGACCTCCACGCGGGAGCCGTCGGGCAGGTCCATCCAGGACATGTTCTCGATGACGCCGACCACCTGCTGGTGGGTCTGGGTGGCGATCGCCCCGGCCCGCTCCGCCACCTCGGCGGCGGCCAGCTGCGGCGTCGTCACGACGAGGATCTCGGCGTTGGGCAGCAGCTGGGCGATGGAGATCGCGACGTCGCCGGTGCCGGGCGGGAGGTCCAGCAGGAGCACGTCGAGGTCGCCCCACCACACGTCGGCGAGGAACTGCTGCAGCGCGCGGTGCAGCATCGGCCCGCGCCACACGACCGGGGTGTTGCCCGGGGTGAACATGCCGATCGAGATGACCTTCACGCCGTAGGCCTGCGGCGGCATGATCATGTTGTCGACCTGGGTCGGCTTGTCGTCGACCCCGAGCATCCGCGGCACCGAGTGGCCGTAGATGTCGGCGTCCACCACGCCGACCGACAGGCCGCGCTTGGACAGCGCCGCGGCCAGGTTGACCGTGACCGACGACTTGCCGACGCCGCCCTTGCCGGAGGCGACGGCGTACACGCGGGTCAGCGAGCCGGGCTGGGCGAACGGGATGACCGGGTCGGCGGCGTCGGTGCCACGGACGGTGCGCCGCAGCTCGGCGCGCTGCTCGTCGTTCATCACGTCGAGGGCCACCTGGACGGCCGTGACACCGGGGACGGCGGAGACGGCCTGGGTGACGCGGTTGGTGATCGTCTCGCGCATCGGGCAGCCAGAGACGGTGAGGTAGACCTCGACCCGGACGGTGCCGTCCTCGGCGATCTGCACGTCCTTGACCATGCCCAGCTCGGTCAGCGGGCGGTTGATCTCCGGGTCCTGCACGGTGGCCAGAGCGGCGGTGACGGCGTCGAGCGCCGGCGCGCCGGTCAGCGGGGCGGACATCGTTGCGTCTGTCTCCTTCGACGGGGGACCCGGTCGGTCCGCCGCGAGGGGCGGGGACCTGCGCACACGGGTCTCCTGCCACTGTACGGCGGCCCACCGGCCCAGCCCGCCGTCCGAGGAGTGATCCGGTACGCACGGAGGCGCTCACTACCCTGGCCGCGTGTCCGACCAGCGTTCCGCCACCCTGCGCGACGCGATCGGGCTCGGGGTGGCCGTCGGCCTCTACGGCGTGGCCTTCGGCGCCGCGGCCGACGCCGCGGGGCTGGACCTCTGGCAGGCGATGACGATGTCGCTGCTCATGTTCACCGGCGCCTCCCAGTTCGCCCTGGTCGGTGTGCTCGGCGCGGGCGGCGGCGTGCTGGCCGCCGTCGGCAGCGCGCTGCTGCTCGGCACCCGCAACACCGTGTACGGCGTCCGGCTGGTGCCGCTGCTGCGGCCGCGGGGTGCGGTGCCGCGGCTGGGGACGGCGCACTGGGTCATCGACGAGACGACGGCGCTGGCCATCGCCGCCCCCGACCGGGGCCTGGCGCGGCTGGCCTTCCTGGCCGGCGGCGCGACGATCTTCCTGATCTGGAACCTCACGACGGTGGTCGGCTCGCTCGGCGCGGCGGCGCTCAGCGGTGCGGCGCTGGCCGCGCTCGACGCCGTCGTCCCGGCCGCGTTCCTGGCCCTGCTGTGGCCGCGACTGCGGCGGCCGTTCCCCGAGGCGGCGGTGCAGCGGCGGGTCGCGCTCGGGGGCGCGGTGGTGGCGCTGGCGCTGACGCCGTTCGTGCCACCCGGCGTGCAGGTCATCGCCGCGGTCGTGGCCGTCGCCCTCGCCGGTCGGCCCCGCGCGCGGGTCGCTCCGGAGGGCGCGCAGTGAGCGGCACCGCGCTGTGGGTGGCGGTCGTCGCCGGGTCGCTGGGCTGCTACCTGCTCAAGCTCGCGGGGCTGTCGGTGCCGGCGGCGTGGGTGGAGCAGCCGTGGGTGGCGCGGGTCGTCGACTTCGTCCCGGCCGCGCTGCTGGCTGCGCTGGTCGCCGTCCAGGCCGCCACCAGCGACGGCGCGATCGTGGTCGACGGGCGGCTGGTCGGGCTCGCCGTGGCCGCGGTCGCGCTGGCCCTGCGGGCGCCGTTCATCGTCGTCCTGGTGCTCGCTGGGCTCGCCGGCGCGCTGGTGCACGTCCTGACCGGCTGACCCACCTCGGCCCGCTGGAGGCCGGAGCGCGCCGTAGAGTCCCCGCACGTGTGATGCACGCAACAGTCGCAGGGTGTCGTGCGCCTGTGTCGGGGGAGAGGTGCAGCCATGAGCCACGGCCCAGTGCCGGGAGGTGGTGCTCCTGCCACGTCGTCCGCCGACCCGACGGCGCCGTTGTCGGACCTGTGGTCGCTCGCGGTCCCGTCCACGCCGCCCCGGGTGTCGCGGGAGGAGTCGGCGCGGGGGCTGGCGCTGCTGGACCTGTCACTGCGGATGAACCACGTCACGCGCATCTCCGAGCGGCTGACGTACCGCGAGAGCGGCTATCTCGCGCGGGACGTGTCGATGGACGTCGACCTGCGGGCACTGACGACCGACCAGGTGTCCGCTCTGCGCCTGCCCGTCGACCACGCCCAGCCCCCTGAGGAGTCGATGCGCGGCCACGTCTGGCTGCCGATCGCGCGTCAGCCGCGCCAGGACATCGCGCCCGTGGTGGTGCGGGACGGGCAGGGCAACGTCCTCCCGCGGCTGACGGCGCTCCGTTCCGCCCGGAACCTCTCCGCGGGCCTCATCAGGCTCTTCCGGATGCTCCTGGACGCCCATCCGGACGGCCAGGTGCGGGGGACGGCGCTGCACGCACTGCGGCACTCCCAGAACCGCGCGAGGTGGCTGGTCGAGATGGCGATCGCGCACGCGGTCGACGAGTCCGGCTCGGCGCACGCGCGGTCCCTGGAGGAGATGAGCCAGCGGGCGACCCGCGAGCCCCTGCACCGCGACCCCGGCAGCCCACCCTTGCTGGAGTCGGATTCCTACAGCATCCGACTCGCCGCGCAGAACGGCCTCGAGGCGCTCCTCGGTGTCGACCACCCGTTCTTCAGGCTCCTCGACTTCGCCGTCCGCGAGCAGTTCCTCGTCGTCCAGGTGCCGTTCACCGACGCCGGGTTCACCGTGCAGTACGAGCTCCCGCGGTTGTCCCCCGTGCACAGCTCGCACCGGCTGGCGAGGTGGCTGCGGGGCTTCCGGCCGGACTCGGGCGTTCTGGTCGGCACGTTCGCGACAGAGGTGCCCAGGGAGGTGGAGTCATACCACCTGGAGCTCGAGGTCGACGAGGAGGTGCACGTCTCCCGATTCGCTCTCTGCACGGACGTCGACGCACCCCTGGTCACCTCCATCACTCAGGACTGTGCCGCTCTCGCTCACCACTTCGACGCGCTACGGGTGCGCCCGGATCCGCGGGACGCCGGCTCCATCGCGCGCAAGCTCCTGGAGACCGAGCTGCAGAGCGTCGCCTCGAAGCTCAGCGAGCTGGCGCGCCGGCGGCTCGCTGACCGGACGGCGTATCTCGAGTACTACCGCACCAGCGTGCGCTCCTTCGGCTACGAGCCGGAAAGGATCCCGGATCCTGGCCTGTCCCAAGAGGAGGCCCTGGCGCGACTGGACGTCCCGGCGCTCGCGCTGACCGACCTGGCCGCCTTCGCCGGTCACTACCACGCCGACGCCTACCGGCAGCTGGCGTTCAGTGCCCTGACGGCGGGCACGCTGAGGAACGTGGCCCGGGTGCTGCCCGACCTCCAGCTCGGCGACGACGTGGTCGCCGATGACGACCCCCGCGAGCACGGCGCTCACGTCCACTGGCGGCCACGCTTCGTCGAGTGGACCCGGCGCAGCGCAGAGCCCGTCTCAGCCCGTGCCGTGTTCGTGCTGACCGACGAGACGCCGTCTCTGGTCGGCTCCGTACTCAAGTTCATCGGGTGCCTGGCTCTCCTCGTCGGGTTCGTCGTGACCACCGCGACCCGGTCGACCGACTGGCTGCTCGACTGGCGCGTGGGGAGCGACGCCCGGATCGCGTTCGAGAGCAGCGACGCGGTCGTCGCCGCGCTGCTCGTCGTCCCTGGGCTGCTCGCGACCAGGCTGCCGCTGCCACGGACGAACTCGGTGCTGCACCACCTTCGCGCCTACCAGACCCGGCTGGCCTATCTCGCGATCGGTGTGACCGCGGTGCTCGCCCTGACCATCGCCGGGACCGACGACCCCTCGAGCCTCCTGTGGGCCTTCCGGGCGGCGGCCGGCGGCCTCCTCCTCCTGCTGGCCCTCAGTGCGTGGGAGATGTTGCTGCGGCGCCGGTTGCGCCGTCAGCGCGTTCCGCTCGTGCCGGCCCTGCCCGCCTGGCTGCGCCAGGAGATGTCCGGTAACGGCCGGGGGGAAGTCGGCGCGGTGGACGTCCGGTTCGACGGCAAGGGCGTGATCTAGGTGTTGGGCGATCTGGACCGGCCCGCCGAGCTGGTGCGCATCGCCGCGCGGTCCGCGGCCGCGGGCAACTCCGCCGTCAGGTTGCAGGTGCTGCACTCCGGCCCCGACCGCGCCGGGACGGCCACGTCGACGGCCCGGCCGGGCGCACGCCCCGACCAGCTCCCTGGGGAATCCGGCGGGGACGGGCTGGCGGCGCCGTTGTTCGGCGTGGAGGAGACGAGGGCGCCCGGGCCGGTGGAGGCAGCCGATGCCGACACGGGGCGGCTGGACGGGTTCGACGGGCCGCACGAGGAGTTCCTCTTCTCCGCGCTGCGGTGCCGCATCGAGGTGACGACCTGGCCCGAGGTCAGGCGTGACCCGCGTGAGGTGACGGTCTTCGAGACCGGCAGGTTGCGCGGGCGGAAACAGGGCCGGCGGTACGTGGGGACGGCCGTGCCCAACCCCGGCTTCCTCTTCGAGAACGCCCAGGGCGTCGAGGTGCTGCTGACCTACGGGGCGCGCGGTTGGCGGCCCAGCATCCGCGACAGCCTCTTCCTCACCGCAGCCCTGAGCACCCTATCCCACCTCGCCGCCCACGTGGCCAAGGCGCCGATCCTCTTCATGCAGACACCGGTTGCCCCCGCCACGGAAGCCGCGGGTGACGGCAGCCGGGAGGCCGGCCGCCCGGCCAACGGGCACGCGATCCGGCTGTCGGTGGGTGTCGGCCGCCACCAGTCCGACGCGCGGATCGCCTTCCTCGACGCCGTCGACCGCTTCGCCGCCGAGTGGGGACTGTCGTTGTACGTGGGCGATCGGCGGGTACGCCGCATCCGCGGTGAGTGGTCCCAGGTCCGGGCGGGCGACCCGGCGACCTTCAGCACCGCGCGCGACACACGGTTCGGGGTGCTGCCCGACGACAACCCGACGCGCCTCGTGCTCGCCACCGCCGTCGGACCGGCCCGGGTGGGCTCCTGCCACGCCATCGCGGCACTGCTGCAGCAGGAGGGGATCGGGGTGGTGTCGGCGGCGGCGTCCTCGTTGTCGGAGATGGCGGTGATCAACATGCTCCTCGCCGTCTCCCCGACCGCCGAGGACAGGATCGTCCGGACCTCGGGAGGGAGCGTGCGGTCGGTCGAGAAGGGGATCAGCCAGCTGAGGGGCATCTGTTCCCTGGGCGACTTCACCGACACCGGAGGGGAGTTCGGTGGCGACCTGAGGCCTGCCGCCGGGTACCAACTGCTCCGGAGCGAGCCCTACGTGGCGCCTCCCATGGCCAAGCCGTTCGATCCGCTCGTCGGGCCCTACCCGCTCTGGGCGGCATGGGACCTCCCGGCCAGCACCCTGACCCAGGGGCAGATCCTCGACCTGCTCACCGACTTCCTCACCGCCGAGGACGTCGAGGCCGAAGTCGCCTACGCCCGGACGCGCCGGGTGGACGACGGGCGGCTGCGGGGGCGGGCCAAGGTCGCGCTCACCCTCAGGCCTCTCGCCCGCATGGAGACCGCGGTGACGCTGCTCCGGGGCCTGTCCGAGCGGGCGGAGGAGTACGTGCGCGCCAGCTTGGACGCCAACGGGCTGGACCCGGAGGAGTGCCGACTGCGGATCACGTCGCGGGAACGCTGGCTGGGCCGCTGGTACCTGCCGGTGTAGCTCGCGGACGCCGCCGGCGCGCTGGTGCACGTCCTGACCGGCTGACCCGCGGGCTCAGAACAGTCGCCGGTCGCGCTGCTCCAGGTCGAGGAGGAGCCGCTTGCGGTGCAGCCCGCCGCCGAAGCCGACGAGGCGGCCGTCGGCGCCGATCACCCGGTGGCACGGGATCACGACCGGCAACGGGTTGCGCCCGCACGCCGTGCCCACCGCCTGGGCGAGGGTCCGGTCGCCGAGCTGCCGGGCGAGGGAGCCGTAGGAGCGCGTCTCGCCGTAGGGGATCTCCGCCATGAGCCGCCAGACCGCCAGCTGCAGCTCGTTGCCCGACGGCCGCAGCCGCAGGTCGAACTCCCTCCGGTCGCCGGCGAAGTACTCCTCCAGCTGCCGGACGACGTCGGTGAACGCGGCGTCGTCCCGTTCCCCGAGCGCGGCCCCGTCGGGCACGTCCATGTACAGGGCGACCAGCGCGTCGCCCTCGGCCACCGGCGTCAGCGGGCCGATCGGCGACCCGGTGACGGTGTGCGTGCGCGTCACGCCCCGGATCGTGACGCACGGCACCGACAGGACCGGCGCAGCGCCGGCGTCCTCAGCCGAGGGCGTCGCGCTTCTTCTTGGCCTTCTTCTCGCGCTTGTCCGTGTCGTCGCCGCCGTCCTCCGCCAGCCGGCTGAGCTCGCCGCGGATGAAGTCGCGGGTGGCCAGCTCGCCGACGGCGACCCGCAGCGAGGCCAGCTCCCGGGCCAGGTACTCGGTGTCGGCGCGGGTGGAGGCGGCGCGGGCCCGGTCCTCCTCGGCCTGCACGCGGTCGCGGTCGGCCTGCCGGTTCTGCGCCAGCAGGATCAGCGGCGCGGCGTAGGCGGCCTGGGTGGAGAAGGCCAGGTTGAGCAGGATGAAGGGGTAGGGGTCCCACTGCAGGCGGACCGCGAAGACGTTGAGGATGATCCACACCGTCACGATGACGGTCTGGACGGCGAGGAAGCGGCCGGTGCCGAGGAACCGGGCGATGCCCTCGGCGAAGCGGCCGACCGCGTCGGGGTCCAGGCGCAGGAAGCTGCCGAACCCGCGCGCACCCCGGGGGACGTCGAGCCGGCGGCCCTCAGCCACGGCGGGCCCGCTCGCGCCAGTTCTCGGGCAGCAGGTGGTCCAGGACGTCGTCCACGCTGACCGCGCCCACGAGCCGGCCCTGGGCGTCGACGACCGGCGCGGCGACCAGGTTGTAGGTGGCGAAGTAGCGGGTCACCTCGGCCAGCGGCGCCTCCGGCCGCAGCGGCTCCAGGTCGTCGACGACCCCGCTGACCAGGGTGGACGGCGGTTCGCGGAGCATCCGCTGGATGTGGGCCAGGCCGAGGTAGCGGCCGGTCGGGGTGGCCGACGGCGGCCGGCACACGTACACCTGGCTGGCCAGCGCCGGGGTCAGTTCCGGCTCGCGCACCCGCGCCAGTGCCTCGGCGATGGTGGCGTCGGGGGAGAGGATCACCGGCTCGCTGGTCATGATCCCGCCGGCGGTGTCCTCGGAGTACTGCAGCAGCTGCCGCACCGGCTCGGCCTCGTCGGGCTCCATGAGCTCCAGCAGCCGGTTGCGGTCGACGTTCGAGAGCTCGGCGAGCAGGTCCGCGGCGTCGTCGGGGTCCATCACCTCGAGGACGTCGGCGGCGCGGCCCTCGTCGAGGGTGCCCAGGATGGTGATCTGGTCGGCCTCCGGCAGCTCCCCGAGGACGTCGGCCAGCCGCTCGTCGTCCAGGGCCTCGGCCACCTCGTGCCGGCGCTTGATCGGGAGGTCCTGCAGGGCGTGGGCGAGGTCGGCGGCGTTGAGCTCGCGGTACGTGGCGATGAGGGTCTCCGCGCCCTGGCCGCCCTGCGGCAGCGCCAGGCCGGTGACCTCGTCCCAGTTCAGGGTGTGCAGCTGGCCCCGGCGGCCCAGCCGGCCGGGTTCCTGGACGGCGAGCTTGGACAGCACCCAGTCGGCGGTGCGGGTCTGCTCGATGCCGGCGTCGACCACGTGCGCGGGGCGGCCGGACTCGGCGATGTGCACGGCACGGTCCAGCAGCTCCCCGAGGACGAGGGTCTCGCCGGCCCGCTGCTCGAAGCGCTTGAGGTTGAGGGTGCCCGAGGCCAGCACGACCGCGCCGGTGTCGACGGCGGTCACCCGGCCCATCGGCACGAAGATGCGCCGGCGGGCCACCACCTCGACCACCAGCCCCAGCACCCGGGGCGCGGCGGTGCCCACCCGCAGGGCGACGACGACGTCCCGGACCTTGCCGACCCGGTCGCCGTTGGGGTCGAAGACCGGCAGCCCGGCGAGCCGGGAGACGTAGGCCCTCGTCACCGTGGTCACGGAACCTCCTCGATGGCGATCGTCGGCTCCGTGCCGAGGGTGTGGATCTGACCGGCGGTGCCGTGGCCTGGCGAGACCGGCCACGCGCGCTGAGGCTACCGTCGGCGCCGTGTCGTCCCCCGCAGCCGAGCTCGAGTACGAGGTCGTCGACGTCTTCGCCCCCCGCGCCTTCGCGGGCAACCCGCTGGCCGTCGTGTACGACGCCGACGGGCTGACGACGGAGCAGTGCCAGGCGCTGGCCAACGAGTTCCACCTGTCGGAGACCTCGTTCCTGTGCGCGCCCTCCGAGGGCTCGGGGGCCGACTACCGGGTCCGCATCTTCACGCCGTACGCCGAGCTGCCCTTCGCCGGGCACCCGAGCGTCGGCGCGGCGCACACGCTGGTCCGCGCCGGGCGGCTGCCCGCGGGCACCGTGCGCCAGGAGTGCGGCGCCGGCGTCCTCGACCTCGTGGTGGACGACGACGGCGCGACCCTCTCCGGCGGGCGGCCCACCCTCGAGGACGGCCCCGAGCCCGGTGCGCTGGCCGCGGCGATGGGGCTCTCGGCCGCCGACGCCGTCGGCCTGCCCGCGCACGTCGCCGGCTGCGGGCTGCCCTTCAGCTTCCTGGCGGTCCGTCCCGAGGTGGTCGACGCCGCCGCTCCCGTCCCGGCCCTGCTCGGCGAGCTGGGGGTGGGGGAGGGCGTCTCGGTGCTGTCCTGGGACGCCGCGGCCTCCACCGCCTACGCGCGCGTCTTCGCGGCCGACCTGGGGTGGGGGGAGGACCCGGCGACCGGCTCGGCGGCCCTGGGCACCGGCGTCTGGCTGGTCGCCACCGGCCTGGTCGCCCCCGACGGGACGTCGTCCTACGTCGTCCGCCAGGGCGAGGCCATGGGCCGCCCGTCGGTGCTCTCCTGCACCGTCACCGCCTCCGGGGGACGGACCACGGCGACGACCGTGCAGGGTGCGGTGGTGCCGGTCGCCCGCGGCCGGATCCGGGTGCCCTCCTGAGCGCTCCGGCGGCGTCCGCGTGGGACGTGCACCGGCCCGGCGGACGGGACGTCGGCATCATCGCCGTGGCCGTCCTCGGCATCTCGCTGTCGGCGCCGCTGACCACGCTGGTGACCGCGCCGATGCTGGCGCTGGCCTTCTGGCGCAACGTGGGTGGCGCGGGGACCCTGCTGCCGGTGGTCCTCCTCCGGGACCGCTCGACGCTGGCCGGCCTGCGCCCGCGTGACCTCGGCAGCTCGGTGGTGGCCGGGCTGTTCCTCGCCGCCCACTTCGCCGCCTGGCTCCCGAGCCTGTCGATGACCACGGTGGCCGCCTCGACCGCGCTGGTCACCACCACCCCCATCTGGACGGCGCTGGCGGCCCGGGTGAGCGGCGTGCGGCTGCCCGCGGCCATCTGGTGGGGACTGGTGATCGCGGTGCTCGGGGTCGCGCTCATCGCGGGGGTCGACGTGACGGTGAGCCTGCGCGCCCTGGCCGGGGACGGGCTCGCGCTGCTCGGCGCGGTCTGCGCCGGCGGGTACGTGCTGGCGGGCGCGCGGGCCCGCCAGCGCCTGACCACCTCGGCGTACGCGGTGGTCTGCTACTCGGTGTGCGCGGCGGCGATCGCGGTGTCGGCCGTCGTCGTCCGGGCTCCGCTGGCCGGGTTCAGCGCCCGCGACTGGCTGCTGATCGCCGGGATCACCTTCTGCGCGCAGCTGCTGGGCCACACGCTGCTCAACCGGGTGCTGTCCTCGGTCGGCCCCACCGTGGTGTCGCTCGTCGTCCTGCTCGAGGTGCCCGGCGCGCTGCTGTTCGCGCTGGTGCTGCTGCAGCAGGTGCCGCCGCTGCTCGCCCTGCCCGGCGTGCTGCTCGTCGTCGTCGGCGTCGCGCTCGTGGTGCGGGCCAGCCGGCCCAGCACGCTGGTCGAGCCGGCGACCTGACGGGCCCGCGACCCCGTCGCTACCCTCCGGTCGTGGCCGAGCTCCGATCCCGCCGTTCCAACCTCGCCGTCCCGGGCAGCAACCCGCGGTTCCTGGAGAAGGCGAAGGGCCTGCCGGCCGACCAGGTCTTCCTCGACCTGGAGGACGCCTGTGCCCCGCTGGCCAAGCCGGGCGCCCGCAAGAACATCGTCGCGGCGCTGAACGAGGGCGGCTGGGGCGACAAGATCCGCACCGTCCGGGTCAACGACTGGACGACGGAGTGGACCTACCACGACGTCATCGAGGTCGTGGAGGGCGCGGGCGCCGAGCTGGACTGCATCATGCTGCCCAAGGTCGTCGACGCCACCCAGGTGCGGGCCCTGGACCTGCTGCTCACCCAGGTCGAGAAGTCCAACGGCCTCGAGGTGGGCCGGATCGGCATCGAGGCGCAGATCGAGAACGCCCAGGGCCTGATCAACGTCAACGACATCGCCTTCGCCAGCCCGCGGATCGAGACGATCATCTTCGGCCCGGCCGACTTCATGGCGTCGATCAACATGAAGTCGCTGGTGGTGGGCGCGCTGCACCCGGACTACGCCGGCGACCCGTTCCACTACATCCTCATGCAGATCCTCATGGCCGCCCGCGCCCGCGGTGTGCAGGCGATCGACGGGCCGTTCCTGCAGATCCGGGACGTCGACGCGTTCCGCGAGGTCGCCAAGCGCTCGGCGGTGCTCGGCTTCGACGGCAAGTGGGTGCTGCACCCCGGCCAGATCGACGCGGCCAACGAGATCTACGCGCCGTCCCAGGAGGACTACGACCACGCCGAGCTCATCCTCGACGCCTACGAGTGGTCGACCTCGGAGGCCGGCGGCAAGAAGGGCTCGGCGATGCTCGGCGACGAGATGATCGACGAGGCCAGCCGCAAGATGGCGCTGGTCATCGCCGGCAAGGGCCGCGCCGCGGGCCTCACCCGCACCTCGTCGTTCACCCCGCCCGAAGCCTGAGCCGCCGGACGCGACGGCCCGCCCGGTGCGCCGGGGCGGGCCGTCGCGGTCTCACGGGCCGAAGGAGACGCTCGACAGCGAGGCCAGCGCGATGAACCACAGGACGAACGCCAGGGCGACGAGCGCGCAGGCGATCGCGCCGACGATGATCCCGGCCAGCGCGAGGCCGTCGCCCTCCTCGCCGGTCTGCCGGATCTGCCGGCGCGCGACCACCCCGAGCACCAGCCCGGCCGGCGCGAACACGAACGCCATCACGAGGGCGAGGATCGCCATGGTGTTGGTGGGCCGCCGGTAGAGGCCGGGCGGCGGACCGTATCCGGGAGGCGCGCCGTACCCCGGCGGCGGGCCGTAGGCGGGCGGTGGGCCGTAGCCGTGAGGCGCGCCGTACCCGGGAGGCGGCCCGTACGCCGGCGCTCCGTGTCCCGGGGGCGGGCCGTGGCCGGCCGGCTGCCCGTGGCCGGGCGCGTCGCTGCTCATGCGGGTCCTCTCGTCGTGGTGGCTCAGCCGCCGGTCGCGGGGGCGGGCAGGGACGCCATCCGGGCGGCGATGCCCTCGGCCGCCGTCGCGCCCGCCGCAGGATCCTCCGCGATGAGCACCGACACCACCGCGCCACGCCCTTGCGCGAGCACGTCCTGCGTCGTCCCGTCCGCCAGCCGGTAGCGGACGGCCACGACCGTGCCGGTGAGCCCGTCGACGACGGGTGGGTCGAGGAAGGTCCGGTCGCCGGCCGGGCAGGACTCGAAGGCGTCCCGCAGCTCGGTCATCGCCAGCGCGCCGGCCGCGGCCGAGTCGTAGGCGATGGCCTCCGAGACCAGGCCCGGGATGCCGTCGGCGTCCAGCCCGACCACGGGGTGCTTCGCCGTCCGGTGCGCCTCGGAGGTGGAGGAGATCCCGCAGATGCCGTCCAGGCTCGGGTCGTCGGAGAGGTCGTCGTCGGCCACCGGGTTCGCCTGCACGGTCCACCCCGCCGGGAGGTCACCGGCGCGCAGCGCCACGGCCAGTGCGGCCTCCGCGGGGGTGGTCGCGGACGCCGGGTCGGCGGCGGCCGCGGCCGACTGCTCGGCCTGCGCGGGGGCCGGGTCCTCCCGCGGCGCTCGCTCGCCGGGGTCGCCGCCGCAGCCCGCCAGCAGTGCCCAGGCGGTGAGGACGGCGGCCAGGCGCGCGGTCACGCGGACGGCGCCGAGCGTCGCGGCCGGGGGACATCTCACGTGCTCCATACTCACCGGTAACCACGGACACCGGAGTCCCGGAGGAGCTTTCGCCATGACCCGCCTGGCCCAGACCGCCGACCTCACCGACGTCCAGCAGGAGATCCTGGCGACGGTCAGGAGCTTCGTGGACAAGGAGATCATCCCGTCCGCCCAGGAGCTGGAGCACGGCGACGTCTACCCGACCGAGATCGTCGAGGGCCTGAAGGAGCTGGGCATCTTCGGGCTGACCATCCCCGAGGAGTACGGCGGCCTGGGGGAGTCTCTGCTGACGTACGCGCTGGTGGTCGAGGAGATCGCCCGCGGCTGGATGAGCGTCTCCGGCGTCATCAACACGCACTTCATCGTGGCCTACATGCTCGTCCAGCACGGCACGGAGGAGCAGAAGCAGCGGCTGCTGCCCCGTATGGCCACCGGGGAGGTGCGCGGCGCGTTCTCGATGTCCGAGCCGGGGCTCGGCTCCGACGTCGCCGGCATCCGCACCAGGGCGGTCCGCGACGGCGACGGGTACGTGATCGACGGCCAGAAGATGTGGCTGACCAACGGCGCCAGCTCCACCCTCGTCGCCGCGCTCGTGCGCACCGACGAGGGGGCGGCGAAGGCGCACCAGAACCTGACGACCTTCCTCGTCGAGAAGCCGGCCGGCTTCGGCGAGGTGCTCCCCGGGCTCACCATCCCCGGGAAGATCGACAAGATGGGCTACAAGGGCGTGGACACCACCGAGCTGGTGTTCGACGGCTTCCGCGCCTCGGCCGGCGACGTCCTCGGGGGGACGCCGGGCCGCGGGTTCGCGCAGATGATGGACGGCGTCGAGGTGGGCCGGGTCAACGTCGCCGCCCGTGCCTGCGGCATCTCGATCCGGGCCTTCGAGCTGGCCGTGGCCTACGCGCAGCAGCGGGAGACCTTCGGCAAGCCGATCGCCGCGCACCAGGCCATCGCGTTCCAGCTGGCCGAGATGGCCACCAAGGTCGAGGCCGCGCACCTGATGATGGTCAACGCCGCCCGCCTCAAGGACTCCGGCGAGCGCAACGACGTCCAGGCCGGCATGGCCAAGCTGCTGGCCAGCGAGTACTGCGCGGAGGTGACCACGCAGGCCTTCCGGATCCACGGCGGCTACGGGTACTCCAAGGAGTACGAGATCGAGCGGCTGATGCGCGAGGCGCCGTTCCTGCTCATCGGTGAGGGCACCAGCGAGATCCAGAAGACGATCATCAGCCGGGGACTGCTCAAGGAGTACGCACTCAAGCGCTGAGCGACCTGGGTCCCGGGGTGCCCTCGCCGGAGGGCTGGGGCCATGGTGTCCCTGCAGGAGCTCGTGCTCTGCCCACACCGCTGGGCAGAGCACGAGTTCCCGCGGCAGCAGGTGGTGGCGCCCCGCCTTCGTGCTCTGCCCAGGTCGATGGGCAGAGCACGAGCGCGCGCGGGGAGAGAGGTCAGCCGGCGCTGCCGGGAGCCTCCTCGAACCGGACCTCGACCTCGTCGACGCCCAGCGACTGCGCCAGGGTGGTGAGCATCGAGCGGGTGTTGTCCTCGGCGCGGCTGACCAGGTCGCTCCCGTTCGCGGCCGCGGCCAGGCGGCTCTCGGCGAGGGCGAACAGCTCGGGGTCGTCGGCGGCGGGGTCGTCGGCGAGGGCATCCCCGACCCGCTCGACCAGGCCGCGGTCCCGGTCGAGGACGCGGCTCTCGGCGGGGTCGATGCGCACCTCGCCGATGCGCGGGGCCGGCAGCACGATCGTGGCCGACTCGCCGTCGGCCGACAGCGTCACCCGCTCGGCGTCCAGGCCCTCGAAGTCGACGGAGGCGTCGGCGGTGCCGGTGGCCAGGTAGGTGACCCGCTCACCGCTGATCACCGAGGGCACGTAGCGGGTGTCCACCTCGCGGTCGACGACGACCTGGAAGGTGCCCGTCGCCGCGTGGTACTCGTGCAGGTCGTCGAGGGCCAGCAGCAGCGGGGTGGTGCTGCGGTCGACCACGTCCTGCCCGAAGGGGTTGCCGGGCAGCCAGTCCCGCAGCTGCGCGGACAGGGGCACGAGCACGGTGAGCCCGACCCCGGCGGCGACCAGCCGCCGCCGCGTGCGCCGGGAACGCCGCGGCGCCCGGGCGCCGTCCGCGTGGACGTCGGTGGACCGGTCCTGCAGCAGAGCTGGCATGCGGCACCTCTCGCGGGTCGTGCGGGGGGATCGCCCGGTTCAGCGACCGGCGGGGGCGGTCCATTCCCGACACGTCCCGCCGTCCACCGGCACCACGGTCGGGGGCCCATCCGGGGAGGCGCCCCGAACCGGCTGGGGTTCTGCTGCGTGGAAGGACGGGAACACCGGTCCGCCGCACCGGCTTGGCTGGGGGCATGAGAGCTGTCGGAGTGACCGAGTTCGGTGGGCCGGAGGCCCTGCACGTCCTCGACGTCCCGGCCGAGCCGCTGGGCGCGGGCCAGGTGCGGCTGCGGGTGACCGCGGCGACGGTGAACCCCACGGACACCTACGCCCGCAACGGCAGCTACGCCCAGCGCGACCCGGTCAAGGAGTTCCCGTTCGTGCCCGGCATGGACGCCGCCGGTGAGCTGGTCGAGATCGGCCCGGACGTCGACACCGACCTGCAGGTGGGGGAGCAGGTCATGGCGGTCGTGCTGCCCTCCGGTGCGCACGGCGGGTACCGCGAGGACCTCGTCGTCCCCGTGGGGGCGGTCGCCCGCTCGCCGAAGGGCGCCACGGACGTCGAGGCCGCGACCCTGCCGATGAACGGCCTCACCGCGCGACTCGCCCTCGACCTCATGGCGCTGGAGCCCGGCCAGGTGCTGGCCGTGACCGGCGCGGCCGGCGCGTTCGGCGGCTACGTCGTCCAGCTGGCCAAGCAGGCGGGCCTGACCGTCGTCGCCGACGCCTCGGGGGCCGACGAGCAGCTGGTCCGGGACCTCGGCGCGGACGCCGTCGTCCGGCGTGGGGACGACGTCGCCGACCGCATCCGCGAGCTGTACCCGGACGGCGTCGACGGGCTGGCCGACGGCTCGGTGCAGGACGAGCTCGTGCTCCCGGCGGTCAAGGACGGCGGCGCCGTGACGACCGTCCGCGGCTACCGGGGGAACGGGGAGCGCGGGCTGCGCGTGCACCCGGTGATGGTGCGCACCTACGGCGAGGAGCAGCAGAAGCTCGACGAGCTGCGGCAGCTGGTGGAGGACGGCGTGGTGACCCTCCGGGTGGCCCGCACCTTCCCCGCCGAGCAGGCCGCCGAGGCGCACCGCGTGCTGGAGGGCGGCGGCGTGCGCGGGCGCCTGGTCATCACCTTCTAGCGGTCGCGGGAGTGGCCCCTGTCCTGCCAAGGTGGGGCCACTCCCGGGCAGCGAGGCCCGGCCGACGCGGAGGTGCACACATGGTCCACCGGCTCGTGGTCAGCTACGGACAGCCCACCGACCCCGGCGCGTTCGACGACTACTACCGCGACACCCACGCGCCGCTGGCGATCGAGATGCCCGGCCTGATCCGGTTCACCGTGGGCCACGGCAAGTCGATCGACCCCTCCCAGCCGGCGCCCTACTTCGTCGCCGAGCTCGACTTCGAGTCCGAGGAGGCGATGGGCAAGGCCTTCGCCTCCCCGGAGGGCCAGTCGGCTGCGGCCGACGTCGCGAACTTCGCGACCGGCGGGGCGACCATGGCGCACTTCGAGGTGCGTGAGATCCAGGTCGGCATGCCCAACCTGCCGTGACGGCGGTCCCGCGGCGGCGGCCGGGCGGGCGCGGGTGAACGGGGCCCAGGCGCTCATCCGCACGCTGGTCGCCGCCGGCGTCGACGTCTGCTTCGCCAACCCGGGCACCTCCGAGATGCACTTCGTCGCCGCGCTCGACGACGTCCCGGAGATGCGCGGCGTGCTCACCCTCTTCGAGGGCGTGGCCACCGGCGCGGCCGACGGGTACGCCCGCATGGCCGGCCGCCCCGCGGCGACCCTGCTGCACCTCGGGCCGGGCCTGGGCAACGGGCTGGCCAACCTGCACAACGCGCGCCGGGGCGGTGCTCCGGTGGTCAACGTCGTCGGTGACCACGCGCGGTCGCACAAGCGGCTGGACGCGCCGCTGGAGTCCGACATCGACGCCCTCGCCGGCGCCGTGTCGGACTGGGTGCGCCGCTCGCTGTCGCCGGCCGACGTCGCCGCCGACGCCGCGGAGGCGGTGGCGCAGGCGGCGCGCGGGGCGGTGGCCACGCTGGTGCTGCCCGCCGACGTCTCGTGGGAGGACGGCGCGCAGCCGGCCGCCCCGGTGCCGGTGCGCCCCGCGCCGCGGGTGCCCGAGCAGGTGGTCGCCGACGTCGCGGCCGCGCTCGCGTCCGGGGAGCCGGCCGTGCTGTTCCTGGGCGGGGACGTGGTCGCCTCCGCCGACGCGCTGCTCGCCGCCGGCCGGGTCGCGGCCGGCACCGGCGCGCGGCTGGTGAGCGAGACCTTCTCGGCCCGGATGGTGCGCGGCGCGGGCCTGCCGGACGTCGCGAAGCTGCCGTACCCGCCGGAGATGGCGATCGCCGCCCTCGCCGGGACGGCGCACCTGGTGCTGGCCGGCGCGACCGCGCCGGTGCACTTCTTCGGCTACCCCGACGTGCCGGGGACGCCGGTGCCCGAGGGGTGCACCGTGCACGTCCTGTCCGCACCGGGCGAGGACGGCGTCGCCGCGCTGCAGGCCCTGGCCGCGCTGGCGGCCCCGGACGCCGAGCCGGAACTGCTCGAACCCGCCCGCCCGGAGCTGCCCACCGGCGCGCTCGACCCGCGGTCGATGGCGGCGGTGGTCGGCGCGCTGCTGCCGGAGGGCGCGATCGTCGTCGACGAGGCGCTCACCTCCGGGGTGGGGCTGGCCGAGCTGACCTCCGGCGCGCCGCGGCACGACTGGCTCGCGCTGACCGGCGGGGCGATCGGCGACGGGCTGCCGATGTCGGTCGGGGCGGCGGTCGCCTGCCCGGACCGGCCGGTGGTCCTCATCCAGGCCGACGGCAGTGCGATGTACACGGTGCAGGCGCTGTGGACCCACGCCCGCGAGCAGCTCGACGTCACCACGATCGTCTGCGACAACGGCTCCTACGCGATCCTCGAGCACGAGCTGTCGCGGGTGGGCGCGCAGGGCGACGGCGAGCGGGCCGCGCAGCTGCTGCACCTGGGCGGGCCGGGGCTGGACTTCGTGGCGCTGGCCACCGGCATGGGGGTGCCGGCCACCCGGGCCACGACCGCCGAGGAGCTGGCCGACCAGCTGCGGACGGCGCTCGCGGAGCCGGGGCCGCACCTGATCGACGCGGTGCTGCCCGGCCGCCGGTGACGTGGCCCCGCGGGGCCGTGCCCGGTCCGCGCTGCGGGCGACCGCGGTCCTGGCGGTGGTGCTGCTCGTGCTGACCGGCGTCCTGTGGGGCCTGCAGCGCCGGCTGGTGTACCTGCCCGACCGGGGCCCGGTGCCGCCGGCGGCCTCGGTGCTCCCCGGCGGCCGGGACGTCGTCCTGGAGACCTCCGACGGGCTGCGGCTGGGGGCGTGGTTCCTCCCCGGCGACGGCCCCGACGCGCCCGCCGTCCTGGTGGCCAACGGCAACGGCGGCCACCGCGGGCTGCGAGCGCCGCTCGCCCGCGCCCTGGCCGGGCACGGCCTGGCGGTGTTGCTGTTCGACTACCGCGGCTACGGCGGGAACCCCGGCAGTCCCAGCGAGGAGGGGCTGGCGAGGGACGTGCGCGCGGCCCGCGCGTACCTGGTCGGGGACGCCGGGGTGCCGCCGGAGCGGCTGCTGTACCTGGGGGAGAGCCTCGGCGCGGCGGTCGTGACGGAGCTGGCGACCGAGCACGCGCCGGCGGGGCTGGTGCTCCGCTCGCCGTTCGTCGACCTGGCCGCCGTCGGCAGCGTGCACTACCCGTTCCTCCCGGTCCGCGCCCTGCTGCGGGACCGTTTCCCGGTGGCCGAGCGGGTCGCCACGGTGCACGCGCCGACGACGGTCGTGCTGGGGGACGCCGACGGCATCGTGCCGCCCGCGCAGAGCCGCGCCGTCGCCGCGGCCGCCGCCGGGCTGCACCGCCTGGTCGAGGTGCCCGGGGCCGACCACAACGACCGGGTCCTGCTCGACGGCGACGCGTTCGTCGGCGCGGTGGTCGAGCTGGCCCGGCACGTGACCGGCTGAGCCGCTAGTCGGTGCCGGCGTCGAGGTACTGGCGGGCCAGGCGCTTCGGGGCCCGGGCCAGCCACGCCTCGGTGACCAGCTCCGCGAGCTCGCCGGCGTCGATCTCCTCGAGGCGCACCAGCACGATCGGGTAGCCGTCGAAGTGTGGCGTCGTGAAGTAGACGGCCGGGTCGTCGGCGAGCAGCGCCTCCTTGGCGCCGAGGTCGGGCACCCAGGCGGCGAGGACCGGCCCCCGGGGTGCGGCGTCGCCGAGCGCGGCGAGGTCGGCGCGGCGCAGCGGGCGCTCCCACACGAAGCCCTTGTCGCGGACCCGCCACTGGAGGGTGTCCTGCCGCGGCCGCTCGTCGACGTCCGGCAGGGCCATGGCCGTGTCGCGGACGTCGGACCAGGTCGCCATGCGCGGCAGGCTAGCGGCGACCGCCGACCTGGCGGGGGCTCCGCCCGCCGGGCCAGCATGGGGACCCCGGCGAGAGGGAGGGCCCGTGGACGCCGCCGCGCTCCGAGACCTGCAGGCGCCGCTCAAGCAGCGGTACCGGGACGACCCGGAGGCCGCGCGGGCGCCGATGCACGCCGAGGCGGAGTACGCCGACCCCGGCATCACCTGCACGGTGCAGACCTGGGCCGGGCCGGTCCGCGCCGGGCTGCACGCCTACACCGGCGGCGACGGCAGCGACGCCTGCTCCGGCGACATGCTGCTGCAGGCGCTGCTGGCCTGCGCCGGGGTGACGATGCGCAGCGTCGCCACGGCGATGGGCGTGCAGCTCCGCTCGGCGCAGTTCAGAGCCCGGGCCGACATGGACGCCCGTGGCACCCTCGGCGTCTCCCGCGAGGTGCCGGTCGGGCTCGGCGAGATCACCGTGGACGCCGAGGTCGACACCGACGCCGACGACGCCACCCTGGCCAAGCTCGCCCAGCTGACCGAGCGGTACTGCGTGGTCGCCCAGACCCTCGCCCGCCCGCCGCACTTCCAGGTGCGGAGGGCGGTGCCGGCCGGGGGTCAGACCGTCGCGCGGTAGAAGGTGAACCGGCCGACGTGGCGGCGGGAGTCCGAGCCGGTCTCGGTGACCTCGGTGAAGCCGGCGCGCCGCAGCAGGTCGGGGAGGGCCGCGCCCACGTGGTGGCGGGCCGGGCCGTGGTGCTCGTGGCCGCGGTGACCCCCGTGCTCGTGGTCGTGCCCGTCGGCGTCCACCAGGTGCAGCGCTCCGCCGGGGCGCAGCACCCGCACGACCTCGCGCACCGCCGTCTCCTGCTCGCCGGCGGGCACGTGGTGGAGCATGAACGAGGAGAGGACGACGTCGACGCTGTCGTCGGCGTAGGGCAGCTCCTCCGCGTGCCCGCGGTCCAGCTGGACGGCCAGCCCGCGACGGGTGGCCTTGCGCTGCGCGCGGGCCAGGGCGGACAGGTCCGGGTCCACGCCGACGGCGGTGGCCGCGGGCTGGGTCTGCTTGGCCTCGAGCAGCAGGTTGCCGGTGCCGCAGCCGATCTCCAGGACGGTCTGGCCGGGGCGCAGCGCGGCCTGGTCGAGCAGCCGCCGGTGCACCTGCTGGACGCCGAGCAGCCGGGTCATCGGGTCGTAGAGGGGGAGCAGCCAGGGGCGCCCCATCCCGGGCAGGTACTCGCGGCCGGTGCCGCTGATCGCCGTCCGCAGCCGTGGCCCGCTGGTCGTCTCGCTCATGTCCCTGCCTCGCTCGTGCTCGATCTTCCGGTCTCGACCTCTACCCTCGGGCCTGCCACTCCGGGCGACAAAGGCGGTGCTTCGGGCGCGATGGGACGATCTTCGGACGAGCGGCCGATCGTGGGCCGGGTCGACGGTGCGCCGCTGTACGGCTACGCGCGGGTGGCCGGGCTGCCCCCGGTGACCGTCTCGCTGTTCGAGGGCGCGCACGGGCCGCCCGGGTTCCCGCACCGGCCGCACGCGCACGACTTCCTCGTCCTCAGCTACGTCGAGCGGGGCGCGGGCGGGCTGGTCCTGGACGGCCGGACGTGGGAGCTCACGGCGGGGGACGTCGTCGTGGTGGCGCCGGGGGAGGTGGTGGGCCCGGAGTGGTCGGGTCCGCACCTCGACGCGGCGGTGTGGACGGCGTCCTTCCCGCCGGACGCGGTGGAGCGGCGCAGCCCGGGTTCGCTCGGCTCGTGGCGGGCGCACCCGCTGCTGTTCCCGTTCGTCGGGCGCCGGGCCGGTGGGGTGCAGCGGCTGTCGGTGCCCGAGGACGAGCGGCCGGCCTGGGTGCGGCGGTTCGCCGGCCTCGAGCAGGAGCTGCGGGAGCGCCGCGAGGGGTACGCCGAGGCCGCGTTGGCCCGGTTGACGCTGCTGCTCGTGGAGCTGGCGCGGCTGGCGGCCGACGTCCCGGGGCACCTACGGCTGCGGGACGAGCCGCTGCTGGCGGCGGTCTTCGACGTGGTCGAGCGGCGGTACCCGGAGCCGATCTCGCTGCGCGACGTGGCCGCGGAGGTGGGGCTGTCGGCGGGCCACCTGACGACGGTGGTGGGGCAGCGCACCGGGCGCACGGTGCAGCAGTGGATCACCGAGCGCCGGCTGGCCGAGGTGCGCCGGCTGCTGACCGAGACCGACCTGACCGTGCAGGCGATCGCCGGCCGGGTGGGCTATGCCGACGCCGGCTACCTGATCCGCCGGTTCCGCGCGGCACACGGGGTCTCGCCTCAGGAGTGGCGCCGGGCGGGCGCGCCGGCCGGGGCCTAGCGGACCGGACACCCTCACCTGCGGGGGCTCGTGCTCTGCCCACCACCGTGGGCAGAGCACGAGTGTCCGCGGTCACACCCGGTCACCGGCCGGCGGTGCGGGGTGACACCCGACCGGGTGGGGCTGGCGCGGTGTTGTCCACAGACCGTCGCCGACCGGCCCTGCGGACCGTGCCGTTCTCTTACAGTCCGTCGACCTTGGATCCGATCTCGACAGGCCGACGGGGGTGGGCGTGCCGACTGCGACCAGTGCGCTGGAGGTGGTCGACGGCGAGGTGCGCGAGCTCATCCGGCGCCGTGGGCTGGACCCGTTCACAGATCCCGCGCCGGTGCGGCTGCTCGTGCGCGACGTCGTCGCCGACTACTCCGAGCGTTCCCTGACCTCGGCGCTGCCGCCGATCGGTGACGCCGACTCCGTGGTCCGCGACGTGCTCGACCGGGTGGCCGGGTTCGGTCCGCTGCAGCGGCACCTCGACGACCCGGAGGTCGAGGAGATCTGGGTCAACGAGCCGGGCCGGGTGTTCGTGGCACGGCGGGGGCGCAGCGAGCTGACCACGACCATCCTGGGCGCCGGGGAGCTGGCCGACCTGGTGGAGCGGATGCTGCGCACCTCGGGACGGCGGATCGACATGTCGACCCCGTTCGTGGACGCGACGATGCCAGACGGGTCGCGACTGCACGTGGTCATCCCGGACATCACGCGCCGGCACATGGCGGTCAACATCCGCAAGTTCGTGCTGCAGGCCCACTCGCTGGACGAGCTGGTCGCCCTCGGCACGCTGACGGCGCAGGCGGCCCGGTTCCTGGAGGCCGCGGTCGCGGCCGGGCTGAACATCCTCGTCGCCGGCGGCACCCAGGCAGGCAAGACCACGCTGCTCAACTGCCTGTGCGCCGCGATCCCGGCGCGGGAGCGGGTGGTCACCTGCGAGGAGGTCTTCGAGTTGCGGGTGCCGCTGCCCGACGTGGTGGCGATGCAGACCCGCCAGCCCAACCTCGAGGGCGCCGGGGAGATCCCGCTGCGCCGGCTGGTGAAGGAGGCGCTGCGGATGCGGCCCTCCCGGATCGTCGTCGGCGAGGTGCGCCAGGAGGAGTGCCTCGACCTCCTCATCGCGCTCAACTCGGGCCTGCCCGGCATGTGCACACTGCACGCCAACAGCGCCCGCGAGGCCGTGGTGAAGATGTGCACGCTGCCGCTGCTGGCCGGCGAGAACATCGGCCACGGCTTCGTCGTCCCCACGGTGGCGGCCAGCGTCGACCTCGTCGTCCACGTGGGCAGCGACCCCGACGGACGGCGGCGGGTGCGCGAGATCGCCGCGGTCCCCGGACGGGCCGAGGACGGCGTCATCGAGCTGGCCGACGTCTTCACCACCCGCGACGGCCGGCTGGTGCGCGCCGACGGCTACCCGCCGCACGCCGAGCGCTTCGCCGCCCACGGCTTCGACCTGCCGGCGCTGCTCGACGACGCCCGGTGGGGGTCGTGACCCTGACCGGGCCGCTGCTGGGGCTCCTGCTGGGCGTCGGCCTGCTGTTGATCTGGCGCAGCGGACCACGCGCGCCGCGGCGCCGGAGCGGGGCGCGCGGACCGTCGCGGCGGCAGCAGCGACTCGCCGCGGCCGGCCTGACCGGCATCAACGCCGCTCAGCTGACCGCCCTGCAGGTCGGGCTCGGACTACTGGTGTTGGTGGTCGTCCTGCTCACCACGGGCACGGTGACGGTCAGCCTGGTGTTCGCGGCGTTCGGGTTCGCGCTGCCGGCCGTCCAGGTGCGCCGGCTGGCGGTCAAGCGGCGGGCGGACCTGCGCGAGGTGTGGCCGGAGGTCGTGGACAACCTGGCCTCCGCCGTCCGCGCCGGCCTGTCCCTGCCCGAGGCGCTCGCCGCGCTGGCCACGCGGGGTCCGGAGGCGCTGCGGGCACCGTTCGCCCGGTTCGCCGCCGAGTACCGCTCCACCGGCCGGTTCGGAGAGTGCCTGGACCGGCTCAAGGACTCCCTGGCCGACCCGGTCGGTGACCGCATCGTCGAGACGCTGCGGGTGGCCCGCGAGGTCGGCGGCAGCGACCTCGGCCGGGTCCTGCGGACGCTGGCCACCTTCCTCCGCGAGGACGCCCGGGCCCGCGCCGAGCTGGAGACCCGCCAAGGATGGGTGGTGCAGGCGGCCCGGCTGGCGGTCGCCGCCCCGTGGGTCGTGCTCCTCCTCCTCGCCACGCAATCGACCACCCTCGACGCCTACGACTCGCCCCTCGGCACCGCGCTGTTGCTCGGCGGCGCCGCGGTCTGCCTGGTCGCCTACCGGCTGATGCTGCAGATCGGCCGGCTGCCGCAGGACGTGCGGGTGCTGCAGTGAGCGCGGCGCTCGCGGGGATGCTGCTCGGGCTGGCCGTGGCGGCCGGCGTCCTGCTCGTGGTCACGTTCGCGCCGCCGTTCCGTTCGGTGCGGCTGGTCGACCGGCTCGCTCCGTACGTGCACGACACCCCGCCGCCGTCCCGGCTGCTGGGCACGGCGACCGAGGCCGGACTGCTCACCGCCGCGCGCCGGGTCTTCGGCCCGGTGGTCGCCGACGGCGCCCGTCTGGTCGACCGCGTCCTCGGCGGCCGGACGGCGGTGCGCCGCCGCCTCGACGCGCTGGGCGGGGACTCGACCGTCGAGGACCTCCGCATCGAGCAGGTGGTCTGGGGCGGCCTCGGACTGCTGGGCGCCGCGCTCCTCGCCGGGGTCGGCTCGCTGCTCGCAGGCAGCCTCAACGTGCTGTCGGCGGCGCTGCTCTGTGTCGCCGGCCTGGTCGGCGGGGTGCTCGGCCGCGACTGGTGGCTCACCCAGCAGGTCCGCCGCCGCGAGGAGCTGCTGCTCGCGGAGTTCCCCGTCGTCGCCGAGCTGCTCGCGCTCGCGGTGACCGCGGGGGAGAGCCCGACCGCGGCGATCGCCCGTGTCACCCGGCTCTCCGGCGGTGAGCTCGCCGGCGAGCTGGGCTCCGCGCTCGGCCGCGCCCGCGCCGGGGTGCCGCTGACCGACGCGCTGCAGCAGGTCGCCGACCGGACGTCGGTCGACGCGCTGGCCCGGTTCATCGACGGCCTGCTCGTCGCCATCGAGCGCGGCACCCCGCTGGCCGAGGTGCTCCGTGCCCAGGCGGCCGACGTGCGCGAGGCCGGCAAGCGCCGGCTGCTGGAGGCCGGCGGGCGGAAGGAGATCGCGATGATGGTCCCGGTCGTCTTCCTGGTGCTGCCGGTCACCGTTCTCTTCGCCCTGTTCCCGGGGTTGATCAGCATCGTCTCGCTGGCGCGATGAGCCGGCGGACTCGACAGGAAGGACGACACTGATGCCGCAGTTCACGGGGGTCCTGGCCGTGCTGGCCGCGTTGGGCGACCGGCTCAGGGGCGAGGACCCCGAGCGGGGCGACGTCCCGGGCTGGGTGATGATCACGGTGATGACGGCGGCCCTGGTGCTGGCCATCCTCATCCCGTTCCGCGAGGCGATCGTCTCCGCGGTGACCAACGCGCTGGACTCCGTCACGACAGGTGGCTGAGAAAGGACCCCTCTGCCCCCCGCCCCTCGCAGGCTCGGCGCGGGCCCCGGGACGGGGCCGTTCCAGCACCTCACCCGGCGAGGGCGAGCGGGGCGGGGCGGTCGTCGAGTTCGTCTTCGTCTCGGTGCTGGTCGTGGTGCTGCTGCTGGCGGTGCTGCAGGTGGCGGTCTACGTGCACGTGCGCAACGTGGTGACCGCCAGTGCGCAGGAGGGTGCCCGGTACGCGGCGCTCGGCGACGTCGCGTCGTCGGCCGGTGCCGACCGCGCGGTGGCGACGGTGGCGCGGGCGACGTCGGTCGGGACGGCGGAGGGGCTGGTGTGCAGCTCGGTCGAGGAGGCCGACGACACCGGGCTGACGCTGGTGGTCGTCCGCTGCTCGGGGTCGGTGCCGACCCTGCTGGCGGGGCTGGGCGGCCTGCTGCCGCTCGAGGTGACCGGCCGGGCGGTCAAGGAGGCCGCGGCGTGAGGTGGCTGCGCGCACGACTGGGTCAGATGGAGGGTGAGAGGGGCTCGGCGCTGGTCGAGTTCGTGTTCATCGCGATCGTCGTGTTCGTGCCGCTGGTCTACATCGTGGCCGGGTTCTCCGCGGTGCAGCGCGGGGTGTTCGCCTCCACCGCGGCGGCGCGCGAGGCCGGCCGGGCGATCGGCACCGCTCCCGACCCGGTCAGCGGTGCCGCCCGCGCTGAGGTCGCGGCGCGGCTGGCGGTCGAGGACCAGGCGGTCGACGCCACCGACGTCCGGCTGGCCTACGCACCGCCGGGTGCCGACTGCGACGCCGCCGGCAGCTACACGCCGAGCCTGACGCCGGGGGAGGAGTTCTCCGTCTGCGTCACCGTGACCGTGCGCATCCCGCTGCTGCCGGAGTTCGCCGACGCCAACACCGCCACCGGCCAGTTCGTCGTCGAGCGCGACCGCTACGTCGACCGCTGAGCGGCCGGCTCACTGCGTCGAGTAGCCGCCGTCGATCACGAGCTCGGAGCCGGTCACGTAGGACGCCTCGTCCGAGGCGAGGAAGAGCACGCCGTAGGCGACCTCGTCCGGTCGCCCCATCCGCTGCAGGGGCGTGGCGCCGACGACGATCGGGATGACCTCGTCGGGCACGTCCTCCGCCACCATCGGTGTGTCGATGATCCCGGGGTGCACCGAGTTGACGCGGATGCCGTCCCCGGCGAACTCGACGGCCGCGGTCTTGGTCAGGAGGCGGACGGCACCCTTCGTCCCCTGGTAGGCCGTCGCTCCGCCACTCCCGATCAGGCCGTAGATCGACGACGTGTTGATGATCGATCCGCCACCGGCCCGGCGCATCGCGGGTGCGACGGCCCTCATGCCCAGCCACACCCCGGTCTGGTTGGTCGCGATCACCCGCTCCCAGTTCTCCATGGTCGTGGCCTCGACGCCGGCCATGTCGAGGACGCCGGCGTTGTTCACCAGCACGTCGAGCCGGCCGAAGCGCTCCTCGGCCAGTGCCACCGCGCCGGCCCAGCCGTCCTCGTCGCTCACGTCGAACGCGTGGGCGACCACGTCGTGGCCCTTGTCCGTGAGCTCCGCGGCCACCTCGGCGAGCTGCTCGCCGCGGATGTCCCCGAGCACCAGGCGGGCCCCCTCGGAGGCGAACAGCGCCGCCTCCGCGGCCCCCTGACCCCGTGCCGCACCCGTGATCAGCGCGACCTTGCCGGCGAGACGGTCACTCATGGCGTCCTCCCGATCCGGTCGTCCGCTCGGGCACGGCGGCCGTCCGCGGCAGGAGGCCGGCGAGGAGAGCCGGACGACGCGGTGTGGTTCAGGCCCCCCGACGAGACCTGCCGGTGGGCGCATCGAAACGCAGGGCGTCGACGACTCTCCTCGTCCCGCCGGACCGCAGAAGGGCAGAAGGTCCTGGCCGCGGGCGCCGGGCCTTCGGGATCTCCGCGCGCTGTGCGGCCTCCTCGTCGAACACGCCCAGCCCGTCGTCGTCGGACGCCGGGGCCTGCCGCCGTTCCACCCGGTTCGACAGGACGACGCCGAGGCACACCACGCCCGCCGTCGCCCCCGTCGCCCACAGGATCAGGGCCCAGTTCCACCACGCCATCGCTCCCACGTCCCCCCAGTAGCTCCGAGCGGAGAGCGTTCGACGAAGTGAGCTGCACCACAACGGTGTGCGCCGGGAGGTCACCCCAACGGAGCACGGCTGCGCCCGGTCGGGGGCACCCAGGTCATCGGCCGGGCGCTGCGTCAGGGCCTGTCGGCGCGGGCCCGGCCGCGGGACCCTGCTGCTCGCACGCGTCTCCCGTCCCGGCTGGGGAGTCCCCATGACCGAACAGCGCGCCCGCCTCCTCCCGACCCGCGTCGTCCTCGTCGTCCTGGTCGGGCTCGCCACCCTCGTCGCCCCGCAGGTCGCGGTCCTGCCGGCGCACGCGCAGGACGACGTCCTGCGGGCCGAGCTGCGCGCCGACCTGGAGGCCTACCTCCAGGCGCGCGGCGAGGCGGAGCACGTGTCGGCCGCGGGGCTGACCGTGAGCCTGCCCGACGGTCCGCACGTCGACGTGGCCGCGGGGACGACGACGTACGGCGGCGACGAACCGGTGGCCGAGGACGCCCTCTGGCAGATCGGCAGCAACACCAAGGCGTTCACCTCGGTGCTGCTGCTCCAGCTGGAGGCCGAGGGCCGCCTGTCGCTCGACGACCCGCTCGGCGACTGGCTGCCCGAGTACCCGCAGTGGGCCGACGTGCCGATCCGGCGGCTGCTGAACATGACCAGCGGCATCCCCACCTACGACCACGACGAGTCCTTCTGGGCCGACTACGTCGCCGACCCGCGGACGAACTTCTCCCCGGAGCGGCTGGTCGGGTACGCGGAGGGCCTCCCGGCGACCTCCGGCTACAGCTACTCGAACACCAACTACGTGCTCGCCGAGCTGGTCGTCGAGCGGGTGACCGGCGAGAGCTACGAGGACGAGCTGTACGGCCGGCTGCTCGACCCGCTGGACCTCGACGACCTGCACTACCGCCCGCACCTGTACCCGCCGCGGATCGCCGACCGCGTACCCGCCGGCTACTTCGCCGACGACCGGGGGCCCGCCCGGACCGCCCTGCTCGGGCGCGACGCCAGCCGGGACACGATGTCCTGGGGCCGGGGCGCCGGCGGCATCGTCGGGACGACGGGCGACCTGGCCCGCTGGGAGCGGGCGCTCTACTCCGGCCGCCTGCTGCCGCCCGAGCAGCAGGAGGAGCTGACCAGCCTGGTCTCGACCGCGACCGGCGAACCGATCGAGTCCACCTCGCCCAGCGACCCGAGCGGGTTCGGCCTGGGCGTGGCCCAGCAGACCGCGGAGGGGTTCGGCACGTTCTGGGTCTACGAGGGCGGCACGATCGGCTTCCGGACCCTGCACGTCCACCTGCCCGAGTCCGGCCTGATCGTGGCCATCGGGCTCAACAGCATGCCGGCCGAGGACCGGATCGTCGTCCTCGTGGTGGCGGTGGTCGAGACGCTGGTCGAGCAGGGCGTCGTCCCTGCGGCGGTCGGCGCCGCCGCCTGACCGCGGGGTCACCCACCGGGGTGGACCCGCACCGCTGGTCGCAGACCGGCTGCGGTCCGCGCCCCGGCACCCCGGCCGTGGAGCTGCCGCGCGGCTGATCCCCGCCGAGCGGGCAGGTGCGGTCGCCGGCACGCGAGGACACGCCGCCGCGGGCGACCACGACTGCGCACTCGGCCGCGGCGAGGTCAGCCGGTCGACCGCTGCCACTCCCGCGGGGTCGTCCCGTAGGCCGCGCGGAACCGCCGGGCGAAGTGGCTCGGGTCGCTGAACCCGCAGCCCCGGGCGACGGCCGCGATCGAGCGCTGTCGGCCGGCCGGCGAGGTGAGCTCCGCCCGCGCCGCCTCCAGCCGCTGCTCGATGAGCCACTGCTCCAGGCTCACGCCCGCCCGGGCACAGACCTTGTACAGCTGCCGCACCGACACGTTGTGCGCGGCCGCGATCCGTTCCGGGGTCAGCTCGGGGTCGGTCACGTGCCGGCGGGCGTAGGCCAGCACCCGCGTCGCCAGCGTCTCGGCGCGGACGCCGGCGACCAGCCGGTCGGGCGCCGCCGCCGAGACCAGCAGCGCGCGCACCAGCTCCGTCGTCGCCGTCCCGAGCGTGGCGGCGGCCGGGTCGGCGGTGAGCCGGCCGGCGTCCCGGGTCAGGCCGGCCAGGTGGTCGCGCACGAGGTCGTGCAGCGGGCTGGCTCGCAACCGCGGCGCGGCCGCGCGGACGACGTCCGGCGAGAGCCCCAGCTGCTCGGAGGGCACCTGGAACGCGCGTGAGCCCCCGGACCCCGACCAGGAGAAGGAGTACGGCACCCGCAGGTCGTTGAGCATCAGCTCGCCGGCGCGCACCTCCTGGTCGGTGCCGAACTGGGTGAACCGCCCGAGCCCGCTGGACTGCAGCGCCAGCGCCACCACCGGCGGGTCCTCCTGCCGCACGTGCCGCGGCGTGCGCACCAGCCGGAACCCCGACGAGTCGGTGGTGAACAGGTTCGCCCGGCCGTAGCGCCACAGGTGCATGCGGGTGCGCACCTCGGCCGGCGGCCCCAGGTGCTCGATGCGGCAGGGCACCGACGCCTGCCCGAACGCGGCGCGGAAGGCGTCGACCCGCTGCTCGGGCGGCAGCGCCGCAGTGTCCAGCAGGAGCATCGGACTCCCTCGGGCGGGCGGAGGGCGGCGGGACGTCGTCGTCGCGCGCCGGGGGACGGGCGGCGCCCCCGCTCGCGGGACGAGTCTGGCAGGACGGCGTCCGGCGGTGAACCCCTCGCCCGTGCGTGCAGGGACCAGAGATGTGCAGACAGGGACCGGCACGCGCGGCCGGCCGCTGCCAGGCTCGGCGACCGGAGGGTCCGGCGACGACATCGAGCGACGACATCCAGCGAGGACACCGCGATGCCCACGATCACCACGACCGACGGCACGGAGATCTTCTACAAGGACTGGGGCGAGGGGCAGCCGGTCGTGTTCAGCCACGGCTGGCCCCTGTGCGCCGACGCGTGGGACGGCCAGCTGTTCGCCATGGCGAGCAACGGCTTCCGGGCCGTCGCGCACGACCGCCGCGGCCACGGCCGGTCCGCCCAGCCGTGGCAGGGCAACGACATGGACACCTACGCCGACGACCTGGCGCAGCTGATCGAGCGCCTGGACCTCCGCGACGTCGTCCTCGTCGGGCACTCCACCGGCGGCGGCGAGGTCACCCGCTACATGGGCCGGCACGGCACCGGACGGGTCGCCCGGGCCGTGCTGCTCGGCGCCATCCCGCCGACCATGCTCAGGACCGCCGCCAACCCCGAGGGCACGCCGATCGAGGCCTTCGACGCGATCCGGGCCGGCGTCCTGGGCGGCCGCGCGGAGTTCTACCGGCAGCTCGCGATCCCGTTCTACGGCGCCAACCGGCCGGACAGCGAGGTCAGCCAGGGCCAGCTGGACGACTTCTGGCGGATGAGCATGATGGCCGGCCTCAAGGGCGCCCACGACTGCATCCGCGAGTTCAGCGAGACCGACTTCACCGACGACCTGCGCCAGATCGACGTCCCGGTGCTCGTGGCGCACGGTGACGACGACCAGATCGTGCCGTTCCACGACTCCGCACCGAAGACGGCGGAGCTGCTCAAGAACGCCGAGCTGACGGTCTACCTGGGCCGTCCGCACGGCCTCACCGGGGCGCACGAGCAGGAGTTCGACGCCGACCTGCTCGCGTTCGCGCGCGGCTGAGAGGAACCGAGATGACCGACACCGTCCCCACCCCGCGGCCCGCCGAGGCGTCCGCCGCCGGCGCGCCCGACACGATCGTCCTCGTGCACGGGTTCTGGGTGACCCCGCGCAGCTGGGAGGCGTGGAAGGCGCACTACGAGGCCCGCGGCTACCGCGTGCTGACCCCGGCCTACCCGGGGTTCGAGGTCGAGGTCGAGGCGCTCAACGCCGACCCGACGCCGATCGCCGAGCTCACGCTGCCGCAGATCATGGCGCACCTGGAGTCGGTGGTCGGGGCGCTGCCGAAGCCGCCCATCCTCATCGGGCACTCCGCCGGCGGCACCCTCGTGCAGCTGCTGCTCGACCGCGGGTACGGCGCGGTCGGCGTCGTCCTCAACTCCGCCCCCACCGAGGGTGTGCGGGTGCTGCCGCTGTCGCAGCTGCGCTCGACGTTCGTCGCGTTCAAGAACCCGGCGAACCGGCACCGCGCGGTGGCTCTGGACGAGGAGCAGTGGCGCTACGCCTTCACCAACACGTTCACCGAGGAGGAGTCGCGGCGGCTGTACCAGCGGTACGCGATCCCGGCGTCCGGCCGGATCCTGTGGAACTCGGTGCTGGCCAACTTCATGCCGGGCCCGCAGGACGCCGCGGTCGACTACGCCAACGACGCCCGCCCGCCGCTGCTGTTCGTCTCCGGCAGCGAGGACCACATCATGCCGACGAGCGTGCAGCGGTCGAACGCGCGGCACTACCGGGCGCCGCACACGGTCACCGAGCACCGGGAGTACCCCGGCTACGCCCACCTGCTGCCGGCCCAGGAGGGCTGGGAGCAGATCGCCGACTCCGCCCTGGACTGGGCGGTCGAGCACGCCCGGGGCAGCCGGCCCGAGGTCGCCGGCGCCCAGTGACGGCGGGGCCCGTCCGGTTCACCCACGTCGGCGGGCCGACCGTGCTCATCGAGGTCGGGGGCTGGCGGCTGCTCACCGACCCGACGTTCGACGCGCCCGGCAGGCGGTACGCGTTCGGCTGGGGGAGCTCCAGCCGCAAGGTGGCCGGTCCGGCCTTCCCCGCCGGGGACCTGCCGCCGGTGGACGCCGTCCTGCTCAGCCACGACGGCCACGGCGACAACCTCGACGACGCCGGCCGTGCGCTGCTGCCCGCGGCCGGGGTCGTCGTCACCACCGCCTCGGGCGCGCGGCGGCTGGGGAGCGGCGCCCGCGGGCTGCGTCCCTGGGAGACGACGGTGCTCGCCGGGGCCGGCCGCCCGTCGATCGAGGTGACCGCGACGCCGGCGCGCCACGGGCCGCCGCTGACCACCCCGATCTCCGGTGAGGTCACCGGCTTCGCGCTGCGCTGGGAGGGGCAGGCCGACGGCGTGCTCTGGATCTCCGGGGACACCGTCCTGTTCGACGGGGTCCGCCGCATCGGGGAGCGCCTCCGCGTGGGCACCGCGCTGCTGCACCTGGGCGGGGTCCGCTTCCCGGTGACCGGGCCGCTGCGCTGGTCGATGACCGCCCGCGACGCGGTCGACCTGTGCCGCGTGCTCCGCCCGCGCACCGCCGTGCCGGTGCACTACGAGGGCTGGACGCACTTCCGGCAGGGTCGCGCGGCCGCCGAGCGGCAGCTCGCCGCCGCGCCGCCGGAGCTGGCCGCGCTCTTCCGCTGGGTGCCGTTGGGCGCGCCGGTGGAGCTGCCGGCCTGACCCCTCCCGGACGGCGCTCAGCCGCCCCGCTGCACCTCCGCCTGCACCACCCCGCGCAGCGCCGTGAGCAACTCCGCGTCGTCGGTGTCCCCGCGCTCGAGCGCGTCTCGCGCCCCGGCGGGGAGCAGCCCGGTGTCCACCGTGTCCAGCCAGGTCACGTCGCCGCCCACCCGGCGCCCCACCTGCAGGGACGCCCCGTCGGGGCGCAGCACGTACTCCTCGCTGTCGAGCCGGATGCTCATCTCGTCGCTCATGCCGGGGCCCTACCCCGCGCGGCGGCTGCTGCACGTCCGAGCGCGGGGGAGAGGATGGTCCCGTGCAGGAGGAGTGCTGCGAGGTCGTCGTGACCGCCGCCGACGCCGACTGGCTGGCCGGGTACACCCGGACGCTGGTCGAGGAACGGCTGGCGGCCTGCGGGCACCAGGTGGCCGCGATCCGGTCGGTGTACCGGTGGGAGGGCGCGGTGCACGACGAGCCCGAGGCGCGGGTGGCGCTGCACACCCGGCGCGCCCTGGTGCCGGCCGTCGTCGCCCGCACCGCCGAGCTGCACCCCTACGACGTCCCCTGCGTGATCGCCCTGCCGCTGGTCGGCGGCAACCCGGAGTACCTCCGGTGGGTGGTCGCCGAGACGAGGGAGCCGGAGCACTGACCCCGGGCAGCAGCGCGCGCCGGGCGGGCGACACCGGCGCCCGCACCGCCGCCCCACCCAGCCGACCGGCCGCCGCGAGGGGCGGCCCGCACCCCGCAGGAGGGCACGTGGCACGACGGCCGGGGCAGCCGGACCTGCCCCTCGACGTCCGCCGCCGGGTCCAGGGCCCCACCAGCTCGGCGGTCGCCGTCGAGGCGGTGCTCGACGCGCTGCCCTCCCCGACGCTGCTCATCGACGCCGAGGGCACCGTGCTGCTGGCCAACACCGCGTGGGAGAACGCCGCCGAGGTGCTCGGTGACGACCGCATGCGGGTCGGCGTGGCCGGCGACTACTTCGCCATGGCGCGGCGGCTCAGCGGCGGCGCCGGCACCGAGTCGCTGGTCGACCGGCTGCGGGCGCTCTCCCGTGGCCAGTGCGCCTCGGTGCAGGCCGACTACGCCCTCGAGCACCCCGACGGCGTCCGCTGGTTCCACCTCCAGGCCTCCCGGGTGGACCAGGCCGGCCAGGTGGTGGTCACCCACACCGACGTCACCTCCCGGGTGGCGGCCGAGCGGGCCTCGGACTGGCGGGCCCGCCACGACACCCTCACCGACCTGCCCAACCGCGCCCATCTTCACGAGCTCATCGACGCCGAGCTGCAGCGCCCCGAGCGCGGGCCCGTGTCGGTCCTCTTCCTCGACATCGACGGCTTCAAGGACGTCAACGACTCCCTCGGCCACGAGGCCGGCGACGACCTGCTGCGCCAGATCGCCCGGCGCCTGACCGGTTCCACCCGCGCCGGTGACACCGTCGGCCGGCTCGGCGGCGACGAGTTCGTCGTCCTCTGCCGCGACTGCGACACCGGCGGCGCCGAGACGCTGGCCGACCGCTGCCGCAGCAGCGTCGACCGGCCCTTCGACCTCGGCGGCCGGATGGTGCGCCTGGGCGTGAGCATCGGCATCGCCACCGCCGCCGATCCGCAGGCGCCGCAGGTCCGGTCCACCGACCTGGTCCGGGACGCCGACCTCGCGATGTACGCGGCCAAGGCGGCCGGCCGCAACCGGGTGCGGCTGTTCACCGCCGACCTGCGCACCGCCGCCCAGCGGCGGGCCTCGGTCGCCGGCGAGCTGCGGGAGGCGATCCTCGACGAGCAGCTGGTGCTGCACTACCAGCCCGTCGTCCGCCTGCCGAGCCTGCGCTGCAGCGGGGTGGAGGCGCTGGTGCGCTGGCAGCACCCCAAGCGCGGGCTGCTCCCGCCGTCGGAGTTCCTGCCCGTCGCCGCGCAGCACGACCTCATGACGCCGCTGGCGCGGTGGGTGCTGCGCGAGGCGGCCCGGCAGGCGGTGGCCTGGACGCGGGCCGGGATGCGGCTGATCGCCAGCGTCAACATCAGCGCCAGCCAGTTCGCCACCGGCACCCTCGTCCGTGACGTCCGCGACGCGCTCGCCGCCACGGGGCTGCCGCCCGAGCAGCTGGTGGTCGAGCTGACCGAGACGTCGGTGGCCCAGGACGCCGAGCGGGCCGCGGCCCAGTTCGCCGAGCTGCGGCGCTCCGGCGTCGAGGTCTGCATCGACGACTTCGGCAGCGGCTTCTCCTCGCTGGCGCAGCTGGTGACGATGCCCGCCGGCGTGCTCAAGATCGACCGCAGCCTCGTCGCCTACCCGGAGGGACGGCGCAGCAAGGCCGCCGCCGCGGTCGCCGCGATCGTCGCTCTCGGGCGGGCCTGCGGCGCGCGCTCCCTCGCGGAGGGCGTCGAGACCGCCGACCAGCTGCAGATGGCCGTCGAGCTGGGCTGCCACCTGGCGCAGGGCTTCCACATCGCCCGGCCGATGCCGCCCGACGAGCTGGCGGCCTGGGTGGCCGCGCGGGGGCTGGGCACCGGCGGGCGCTGACCGCGGGGGTTCAGCCGGGCTCGCCGCGCCGCTTGCGGCGGACGACCACCACCAGGTCGACGGCGGCCACCGCGGCGAGGACGAACAGCACCACCGCGGGCCACACCGGCAGGTCGATCGCCAGCCAGACGAGCCCTCCGGCGAGGCAGACCACCAGGCCGAACGCGGCCAGCACCAGCCGCAGCGTGAGCGCCGACTGCGCCGGTGCCGCGCCCCCGATCCCGGCGGTGGGGTCGTGGTGGTCGGGGAGGCCGCGGGCGTAGTCGGTCCGGGACCGCGGCTCGTGGTCGGCCCGTGACCGGCGTCGACGGGGCTCGCTCATGGCGGGCCACCTACCCCGCGCCGGAGCGCACTACCCTGGGTCGACGTGGCCGCTGACTTCTCCGTCGTCCTGGACGAACTCGACACGACCCTGAAGTCGATCGAGGCTGTGCTCGACGTCGACCGACTCCGCCGCGAGGTCGCCGAGCTGGAGCAGCAGGCCGCGGCTCCCGACCTCTGGAACGACGTCGAGGCCGCCCAGGCGCTCACCTCCCGGCTCTCCTACCTGCAGGGCGACCTGCGGCGGGTGGAGGAGCTGCGCAGCCGCCTCGACGACGTCGGGCTGCTGCACGAGATGGCCGCCGAGGAGGGCGACGAGGCCACCACCGCCGAGGCCGAGCGGGAGCTGGAGAGCCTGCGCAAGGCGATCGACGAGCTCGAGGTCCGCACCCTGCTGTCCGGTGAGTACGACGCGCGCGAGGCGCTGGTCACGATCCGCTCGGAGGCCGGTGGCGTCGACGCCGCCGACTTCGCCGAGATGCTCATGCGCATGTACCTGCGCTGGGCGGAGCGGCACCGGTACCCCGTCGAGCTGTACGACGTCAGCTACGCGGAGGAGGCCGGCATCAAGTCGGCCACCTTCGCCGTCAAGCAGCCCTACGCCTACGGCACCCTCTCGGTGGAGCAGGGCACCCACCGGCTGGTGCGCATCTCGCCCTTCGACAACCAGGGACGCCGGCAGACGTCGTTCGCCGGCGTGGAGGTGCTCCCGGTCGTGGAGCAGACCGACCACGTCGACATCCCCGAGAACGAGATGCGCATCGACGTCTTCCGGTCCTCGGGGCCGGGCGGGCAGAGCGTGAACACCACCGACTCCGCCGTCCGGATCACCCACCTGCCGACCGGCATCGTCGTCTCCTGCCAGAACGAGAAGAGCCAGATCCAGAACCGCGCCGCGGCGCTGCGCGTGCTCCAGGCACGGCTGCTGGCGGTGCGGCAGGCCGAGCAGCGGGCCGAGATGGACGCGCTGAAGGGTGAGGGCGGCAGCAGCTGGGGCAACCAGATGCGCTCCTACGTGCTGCACCCGTACCAGATGGTCAAGGACCTCCGCACCGAGCAGGAGACCGGCAACACCGCCGCGGTCCTCGACGGCGACATCGACGGCTTCATCGAGGCCGGCATCCGGTGGCGCCGCCAGCAGGAGGCCGTGGCCGCCGGCTGAACACGGGCCGCTGACGTCCCTGGCACAGTGACCCCGGGCGTCCCGTTCGTCACACCGTTCGCACGGTGTCGCGCGGGATGCGCCACGCTGGGTGAGCGGGTACCGCGGGGCTTCCGCGGCACCGTCACGCTGCGCGGATCCTGCACCGGGGCGTTCCGTGGCGAACGGACAAGGACGCGCCTCGGGGAAGGTACCGTGGCGCCTCGTGATCGAATTGCAACACGTCACCAAGCTCTACCCGGCCAGCTCCCGGCCGGCCCTCGATGACGTGTCGACGGAGATCGACAAGGGCGAGTTCGTCTTCCTCATCGGTTCCTCCGGGTCGGGGAAGTCGACCTTCCTCCGGCTGCTGCTGAAGGAGGACGACCCCACCTCCGGCACCGTCACGGTCAACGGCAAGACGCTCAACACGATGAGCAAGTGGCAGGTGCCGAAGCTGCGCCGCACGATGGGCTGCGTCTTCCAGGACTTCCGGCTGCTGCGCAACCGCACCGTGGCCCAGAACGTGGCCTTCGCGCTGGAGGTCATCAACAAGCCGCAGCGCACCATCAAGCGCGTCGTCCCCGAGGTGCTGGAGATGGTCGGCCTCGAGGGCAAGGCCAACCGGCTGCCCGGCGAGCTCTCCGGTGGTGAGCAGCAGCGGGTCGCGATCGCCCGCGCGTTCGTCAACCGGCCGCTGGTGCTGCTGGCCGACGAGCCCACCGGGAACCTCGACCCGGAGACCAGCGAGGGGATCATGCTGCTGCTGGAGCGGATCAACCGCACCGGCACCACCGTGATCATGGCGACGCACGACTACCACATCGTCGACTCCATGCGCCGCCGCGTCATCGAGCTCAACGGGGGCGTCGTCGCGCGCGACCAGTCGCGCGGCGTCTACGGCGTCGGTCGCTGACGGCCGGCCGAGCCGGTCCGCCGACCCCCGCCAGCTGAACTCCAGACAGGGAATCCATGCGCGTCAACTTCGTGCTCTCCGAGGTGGCCACCGGGCTGCGTCGCAACCTCACCATGACGGTCGCGATGATCCTGACCACGGCCATCTCGCTCGGCCTCATGGGCACCGGCCTGCTGATCGCCGGGATGATCTCCGACATGAAGGAGATCTACTACGACAAGGTGCAGGTCTCCATCTTCCTGGCCGACGGCGTCACCGACGAGCAGCGCTCGTCGATCGAGCAGGAGCTCGCGGACTCACCGGAGGTGGCCTCCTACCTCTACGAGTCCAAGGCCGAGGCCTACGAGCGCTTCCAGCAGCAGTTCAGCCAGCAGCCGGAGCTCGTGCAGAACACCCCGCCGGACGCGCTGCCGGAGAGCTTCCGCGTCGAGCTGGTGAACCCCGAGCGCTACGAGGTCATCGCCGCGGAGTTCCCCAACGGGCAGAACGGCGTGGACCAGGTCCGCGACGAGGGTGACTTCCTCGACCGGCTGTTCAGCCTGCTCAACGGCGCCCGCAACGCGACGATCGCCGTGGCCGTCGTCCAGGCGCTGGCGGCCTTGCTGCTGATCTCCAACACCATCCAGCTGGCGGCGTTCAACCGGCGCAACGAGACCAACATCATGCGGCTGGTCGGTGCCTCCCGCTGGTACACCCAGCTGCCGTTCATCCTCGAGGCCGCGCTGGCCGGGCTGATCGGCGCGCTGCTGGCGGTCGGCGGGCTGGTGCTCACCAAGGTGCTGTTCGTCGACAAGACCCTGGCCGGGCCGATCAAGGCGGGCATCATCCCGCCGGTCGACTGGGGCGCGATCGCCTTCATCAGCCCGATCATCGCCGGGGCGGGCGTCGGCCTGGCCGCGGTTGCCGCGTACGTGACGCTGCGCCTGTACGTGCGCCTGTAGCGCCTCCCCACCCCGACGAGATCGCCGGTCTCGCACGCTCCGGGCCCAGGAACCGTGCGAGGCCGGCGATCTCGCCGTTTCTGCCGACACGGGGGGTTGCTCCTCGTCACCGCTGGGTAAGGACGGGGAGCCTCAGCGCGGGGGCCGACGGTGGGAAGAGCGGAGAGCGCGTTGGTGGGGGAGTCGCGCCGGCTGTGGGCCGGCCTGTGCCCGTGCGGTGAGTGCCGGTGAGCGTGGTGGACCGGGCGGTCGAGGTCGCCGTCGCCCCGCTGTGGCTGGCCTGCACGGCGGGCTGGGGCGTCACCTCGGCGCTGATGCTGACCTGGACGGCGGCCCGCGGGCGGACGCCGTCCCGCGCCGAACCGCTGCCGGGGAACGTCGAGGCCCCGGTCCGGTCCGTCGCCTAACCTGGGGACATGCCGCGTGAACAGGGGCGGAAGCTGATCGCCCAGAACAAGAAGGCGCGGCACGACTACTCGATCCTCGACACCTACGAGGTGGGCCTGGTGCTGACCGGCACCGAGGTGAAGAGCCTGCGTGCCGGCCGTGCCTCCCTCGTCGACGGCTTCGCCACGGTGGACGACGGCGAGGTCTGGCTGCAGCACGTGCACATCCCCGAGTACGTGCAGGGCACGTGGACCAACCACGCGCCGCGCCGCAAGCGCAAGGTGCTCATGCACCGCGCCGAGATCGACAAGCTGGTCGGCAAGACCAAGGAGGGTGGCCTGACCCTCGTGCCGCTGGACCTGTACTTCAAGGACGGCAAGGTCAAGGCCACCCTCGCCCTCGCCAAGGGCAAGAAGTCCTACGACAAGCGGCAGGACATGGCCGAGCGGGACTCCCGCCGGGAGATCCAGAAGGCCTTCGGCCGCTACGTGAAGGGCCGCCGGTGAGGGGTGCGGCCCAGAACCGGTTCGGCGGTCTCGACGTCCTGACCGTGCGCGACGACCTGCCCGAGCCGCCGGTCGGCCCCGACACCGTGCTGGTGCGGGTGCACGCGGCCGGCGTCAACCCGGTCGACATCGCGATCCGGCAGGGCTTCCTCGCCGGCGCCTACCCGCACCACTTCCCGATCGTCCCGGGCTGGGAGCTGTCCGGTGTGGTCGAGGCGGCCGGTCCCGCGGTCGTGGACTTCCGCCCCGGTGACGAGGTGTTCGGCTACGTCCGCCGGGACGACGTCCAGTGGGGCGCGATGGCCGAGCTCGTGCCGGCCCCGCAGCGCTGCCTGGCGCACAAGCCGGCGTCGCTGTCCTTCGCCGAGGCCGGGGCGCTGCCGCTGGCCGGGCTGACCGCCTACCAGGCGCTCACCGAGGTGCTCGCGGTCGGCGAGGGGGAACGGGTGCTGGTGCACCGGGCCGCCGGTGGGGTCGGCTTCAACGCCGTCCAGATCGCCGTCGCCCTGGGCGCCCACGTGGTCGGCACCGCGTCGCCGCGCAACCACGGCTTCCTCCGCGACGCCGGGGTGGCCGAGGTGCTCGACTACTCGGCCGGTCCGGTCAGCGCCCAGCTGTCCGAGCCGGTGGACGCCGTCCTGGACCTCGTGGGCGGGGAGACCTTGGCCGACGCCCGCCGGCAGGTCCGCGACCGGGCGCGCATCGCCAGCGTCGTCGACCCGGCGGTCAACGACATGGGCGGCCGCTACGTCTTCGTCCGGCCCGAAACCCACGACCTGGAGGAGCTCGGTCGCATGGCCGACGCCGGGCAGCTGCGGGTGCCGATCGCCAAGGCGTTCCCGCTGGAGCAGGTGGCCGACGCGCAGGCCCTCGTCGCCGAGGGGCACGTGCGGGGCAAGGTCGTGGTCACTCTCCGGTGAGCCCTCTCCAGCCGCCGGTCGACGACGCCGACGTCCCGCGGTACTGGCGTGAGCTGGGGCTGCCCGGGCTGGTCGACGTGCACGTGCACTTCCTGCCCGAGCGGGTGCAGGCGAAGGTGTGGGCCTACTTCGAGGCGGCGGAGACCCACTACGGCGCGGCCTGGCCGATCCGGTACGCGCTGCCCGACGTCGAGCGGCTGGCGGTGCTGGAGCGGCTCGGCGTCCGGGCGTTCCCGACGCTGCCCTACCCGCACAAGGCCGGGATGGCGGCGTGGCTCAACGACTGGTCGGCCGGGTTCGCGCGGCAGCACCCCCGCGTGCTGCAGTCGGCGACCTTCTACCCCGAGCCGGAGGCGCCGCACTACGTCGCCGAGGCCCTCGACCGCGGGGTGCGGGTGTTCAAGGTGCACGTGCAGGTCGGTGCCTTCGACCCGCGGCACCCGCTGCTGGACCCGGTGTGGGCACGGCTGGAGGAGACCGGCACACCGGTGGTCATCCACTGCGGCTCGGGCCCGCTGGCCGGCGAGCACACCGGCCCGGAACCGATGACCGGGCTGCTCGAGCGGTACCCCCGGCTGCGGCTGGTCATCGCCCACCTGGGCATGCCCGAGTACCGGGAGTTCCTCGACCTCGCCGAGCGGTACGAGCGGGTGCACCTGGACACCACGATGTTCGCCACCGACTTCACCGAGCGGCTCATGCCCTTCGACCCGGCCGACCGGCCCCGGCTGGCCGCGCTGCGCGACAAGGTGCTGCTCGGCAGCGACTTCCCGTCGATCCCGTACGCCTACGCCCACCAGCTGGCCGCGCTGCACCGGCTGGACCTGGGCGAGGAGTGGCTGCGCGCCGTCCTCTGGGGCAACGGTGCGCGACTGTTCGGAGTGGAGGCCTGATGCCGCGGTTCTCGCTGACCGCCACCGTGCTGGACACCCCCGACCCGCAGGGGCTGGCGCGCTTCTACCAGCGGCTGCTCGGCTGGCCGCTGCGCGACGACGACCCGGAGTGGGCCACCCTCCGCCCGGAGGACGGCGGCCCGGGGCTGTCCTTCCAGCGCGAGGAGCAGCACGTGCCCCCGGTGTGGCCGGCCGGCCCCGGCGACCCCCGGATGCAGCTGCACCTGGACATCGAGGTCGACGACCTCGACGCGGCCGTCGCGGTCGCGGTCGGGGCCGGTGCGACGCTCGCGGAGTTCCAGCCGCAGGACGACGTCCGGGTGTGCCTGGACCCGGCCGGGCACCCGTTCTGCCTCTTCGTGCCGTGAGACCTCAGGCGGTCGGCGGCTGGTAGTCCGCGTGCACCTGTCCGACCGCGTCGACCTCCTCGGGGGTCATCAGGACGATGGTCCGGGTCGCGGCGACCCCGGAGGCGTTGATCGTCAGGCTCACCGCCGCGGCGGTCTTGTGGTCCGGCAGCTCGACGATCGCGTAGACGTCGTCGGTGCCGAAGGCGAAGTCGAACGTCTCCAGGCGCCCCCCGACATCGGACAGCATCTTCTCGATCGCCGACCGGCGGGCGGTGCCGCCGGCCGCCAGGATCGCCTTGGCGCCCGTGGGTGCGTAGTTGCCGATGACGAGGAAGCGGGGCATCGCGGTCTCCGTGTCCGGCCCCCGTGCGCGTGCGATGGTCGGGGCGGCCGGGGCGCCGTCGCAACGCCCGCGGGCGCGGGCCGGGGAGGGCGCGGCGTGGCGGCGACGGACGGTCCAGAGCCGTGACTGGGTCGCCACGGCGGGGCGGCGTCCCTACGCTGCGAGACCGTGTCCCCTCTGCCCGACGGCCTCACCGCCCGTCCGCTGACGACCGGCGACGTCGACGCGGTCGCCGCGCTGCTGGCCGCCGCGGAGCCGCTCGACGGCACCGGGGAGCACCTCGACGCCGACGACCTCACCGAGTGGTGGGCCGGCGACCTGCTCGACCTGTCGCGGGACGGCCTGGCGGTGTGCGGTCCGGACGGCGCGGTCGTCGGCTGGGCGACCGCGACGGCCGCGCGCGGGGTCCGCGACGGCCACCGGGTCCAGCTGGAGGGCCGCGTGCACCCCGGCTCCCGCGGCCGGGGCGTCGGGCGCTTCCTGCTGGACTGGCAGCTGCGGCGCGGAGCCGAGCTGCACCGCCGCGACCACCCCGAGGTCCCCGGCCTGCTGACCGCCTCGGCGTACCCGGCGATGACGTCCCTGGAGGGGCTGCTGCGACGCGCGGCGTTCGCCCCTGAGCGCTGGTACCGGGACATGGAGCGGCCGCTGCGCGACCTGCCCGAGGTCCCCGCGGTGCCCGGCATCGAGCTGGTGCCCTTCACCGGTGACCGGGACGAGGAGGTCCGGCGGGCCCACAACGCGGCGTTCGCCGAGCACTTCGGCTCTGCCGAGCGCGACGAGGTGACCTGGCGGGCGTGGTTCACCGGGCAGAAGGCGTTCCGCCCCGACCTGTCGGTCCTCGCCCTCGCCGACGGCGCGGTGGTCGGCTACGTGCTGGCCTACGTCTACGAGGCCGACACCCGGGCCACCGGCGTCCGCCAGACCCACCTCGGGCAGGTGGGCGTCCTGCGTCCGGCGCGCGGCCGCGGGGTCGCCTCCGCGGCGATCGCGGCCGCGCTGCGCGCCGCCGCGGCGACCGGCTGCGGCACGGCGGGGCTGCAGGTCGACAGCGAGAACTCCACCGGTGCACCGGCCCTGTACGCGCGGCTGGGGTTCGCGCCGGTGCGCACCCGCACGTCGTGGGTGCACCGGCTCCCGGCCGCGGACTGAGCGGTGTCCGGCGCGGGGCCGTGGGACGACGGCGCCGGGGTGGTGACCCTCCCCGGCGGCGCGCGGGTGCGCGGCCGGCGGCTGGGCGCGGAGGCGCAGCCGGCGGACCTCACCGTCGTCCTCGGCTCCGGCCCGCTCCCGCCCTGGCCGCACCGGCAGGTGCGCTGGCCGGACTTCTGGGTGCCGACCGACCCCGCCGACGCCCTCGACGCGCTGCGGGAGGCGCACCGGCGGGCGTACGCGGGGGAGCGCGTGGAGGTCGGCTGCTCCGGCGGGATCGGCCGCACCGGCACGGCGCTGGCCGCCCTCGCCGTCCTGGACGGGCTGCCGGCCGACGACGCCGTCCGGTGGGTGCGGGCCGGGTACCACCCCCGGGCGGTCGAGACGCCGTGGCAGCGGCGGTGGCTGCGGTCGATCCGGCCGGCGAGCCCATCCGGAGGGGTGGGGAGGACGGGGCCCTCCTAGGGTCGCCCCATGGTCAGCGCCGATCACCTCGCCGACGTCGCCCGCGCGCACCGCGCCGTCGAGCCGCTGCACAGCCAGCTCTACTTCGCGCCGGAGCAGGACGAGCACCTGTCCGCGGTCGGCCTGCGACCGGGGCGCATGTGCTACTTCGCCGGCCGGGCGGCGCCCATGGGCGCGGTCGGCCCCGGGCTCGTGACGGCGACCTTCTACAACTTCGCGCCCGCGGTCGTCGCCCGCCACCTGCCCCGGGCCTGGACGCTGGCGAGCCCCGAGCAGGTCCTCACCGCCCGCCTCACCGCGGCGCGGGCCGCGCTGACCCGGCTGCTCGGCGGGCCCGGGAGCCCGGAGGTCGACGAGCTGGCCGCGCTGTTGCGGGAGGCGTGCAGCGTGCTGACCCCCGAGGGGCGGCCGCTGTACGCCGGCCACGCCGACCTGCCGTGGCCCGAGGAGCCCCTCCTGGTGCTCTGGCACGGCGCCACCCTGCTGCGCGAGTACCGCGGGGACGGGCACGTCGCCGCCCTCCTGCGGCACGGCCTGACCGGTCTCGAGGCGCTGGTCACCCACACGGCCACCGGGCGGGGCTTCTCCGAGGCCGCCGCCAAGGCCACCCGCGGCTGGAGCGACGAGGAGTGGGCCGCCGCCGGCGCCGCACTGGCCGGTCGCGGCCTGCTGGCCGACGGGGCCCTCACCGGCGCCGGCCGGCAGCTGCGGGCGACCGTCGAGGCGGAGACCGACGAGCTCTCGGCCGGGCCCTGGCGCCACCTGGGCGCCGAGGGGACCGCGCGGGTGGTGGAGCTGGGCCGGCTGCTGTCGGGACGGCTGGTCGCGGCCGGCGCCTACCCCTCCGGCACCTTCGCCGCCCGGTGACCGGCGGACCGCGCCTCCCCGAGGCCGCCGGCGACGGGCCCACCGCCGACCTGATCCGCGTCCGCCGCGGCGGACGGCTGTCCACGCTGGACCGGCTGCTCCTGCACAGCCCGCCGGTGGCGGAGGGCTGGAACGCGCTGCTGGGTGCACTGCGCGGCGGGACGACGCTGCCGGCCGACCTGCGCGAGCTGGTGGTGCTGCGGGTGGCCGTGCTCAACGACGCCGCCTTCGAGTGGGCCGCGCACGAGCCGATCGGCCGCCGCGCCGGGCTGGCCGACCTGCAGATGCGGGTCCTGCAGCAACCCGATGCCGTCTCCGAGCCGGTCTGGACGCCGGTGCAGGCTGCCGTCCTCGCGTTCACCGACGCCTCCACCCGCGCCGTCGCCGTCCCCGACGAGGTGTTCGTCGCCGTCCGGGCGCACCTGGACGACCGGCAGGTCGTCGAGCTCGCCGCGCTGGTCGCCGGATACGCCATGGTGTCGCGCTTCCTGGTCGCGCTGCAGGTGCCGCCGCCGGACGAGGAGGTCGCCGGATAGGCACCGCCTTCCCTATGGTCTGGGTCACAGTCCTCGATGGAGGGGCCATGGCGACCACCGACCAGGGAACCGGGTCCGGGCAGCGGACCGACGTCGACGCCGCGTTCCGCGGCTCCGCCACCTACCGCAGCCTGGGGGAGCAGTCCCTCAGCCCCGCCGAGGAGCGGTTCGAGAAGGGACGCCGGACCGTCGGGTTGTTCCTGGCCCCGGTCGTGACGATCGTCTTCGCGCTGTTGCCCCTCGACCTGCCGCGCGACCAGCACCTGCTCGCGGCGGTCCTGCTCGGCGTCATCGTCCTGTGGATCACCGAGCCGGTGCCGATCCCGGTCGGAGGCCTGATCGGGGTCGGGGCGATCGTCGTCCTCGGCGTCGTCCCGGCCGACGACGCGGTGGCGCCGCTGGGGTCGACGACGGTCTTCACGTTCATCGGCGCGTTCATCCTCGCCGCGGCGATGCTCAAGCACGGCGTGGCGCGGCGGTTCGCGATGACCATCCTCTCGATGGGATGGGTCGGCACCTCGACCGCGCGGGTGGTCATCGCCTTCGGGCTGATCACCTGCCTGCTGTCGGCGTTCGTCTCCAACACCGCCACGGTCGCGATGCTGTTGCCGACGGCGATCGGCATCCTCTCGGTCATCGCCAAGCTGATGCAGGACAAGGAGCTGGTCGCCCCTGACTTCGACCCGCTCCGGCTGCGGGTGGGTGTCGCGCTGATGCTGATGCTGGCCTACAGCGCCAGCGTCGGTGGGCTGATCACCCCGGTGGGGACGCCGCCGAACCTCATCGGCCGAGGCCTGATCGAGGAGGCGACGGGGGAGCGGATCGGCTTCCTCGACTGGATGCTGATGGCGTTACCCATCTGCGCGCTGATGTTCGTGGCACTCGCCGCCGTCCTGCTGCTGCTCAACCGGCCGGAGATCAAGCGCATCGAGGGTGTGCACGAGTACGTGCAGCGCGAGCGCGCCGAGCTCGGGCCGGTCACCCGGGCGGAGCGGAACACCCTGGTGGCCTTCGGCACCACGGTGTTCCTGTGGATCTTCCCCGGCGTCATCGCGCTGACCGCCGGCACCGACTCCCAGCTCTACGTGACGATCTCCGACCGGCTGGACGAGGGGATCGTCGCCGTCCTCGGGGCCTCGCTGCTGTTCCTGCTGCCCACCGACTGGAAGGCGCGCGAGTTCACGCTCAACTGGTCGGACGCGGCGAAGATCGACTGGGGCACCATCCTGCTGTTCGGCACCGGGATCATCTTCGGCTCGCTGCTGGCCGACACCGGCCTGGCCGAGACCATCGGGACCAGCTCGTCGGAGGCGCTCGGGCTCACCAGCACCTTCGCGATCACCGTGTTCGCCGTGCTGCTCGCGATCGTCATCTCGGAGACGACCAGCAACACCGCGTCGGCCGCCGTCGTGGTGCCGATCATCATCCCGGTCGCGGTGGCCGCGGGGATCAACCCCTTCGTTCCGGCGCTGGCCGCGACGTTCGCGGCGTCCTTCGGGTTCATGCTGCCGGTGTCGACGCCGCAGAACGCGATCGTCTACGGCTCCGGCATCGTGCCGATCACCAAGATGATCCGCTCGGGCATCTCCTTCGACGTCCTCGGCGGGCTGCTGATCGTCGTCCTGCTGCCGGTGATGATCGACCTGGTCCTCGGCTCCGTGGGGTGATGTCCGTCGGGCCGACGGCGTCCGTCGCCCCCGGCGTGTCACGATGGTGGACGGCCTGCTGACCCGAGGCCCGGACGACGGGAGGAGAGCGAGCGCATGCGCAGCGAACCGCCCAGTACCGGCACCGGGGTCGGCACCGCCTAGCGCGCTCGCGCGGGTGCGGACCCCCGTGTGTCCCCCCGCTCCAGCGTCCCCCGGGAGTCCGTCGTGGTCGACCGCCGCCGTGCGTCCCTCACCGCCCTGTCCCTCGGCCGCCGTCCGCGGCCCGAGCTGAGCCTCGCGCCGCCACCGGCGCCCGTGCCGGTCCCCACCGAGCGGGAGCGGCACGCACTGATCGTCGACAACGCCGTCTACTCCTCGGGCCGGCGGGTGGCGACTCCGGCGACGGTGGCGGAGAGCCACGAGTGGCTGGTGGAGGACCCCGAGCGCCTGGTCTGGCTGGGCCTCTACCGGCCCGAGCCCGGCGAGCTGGGGGAGCTGGCCGAGCAGTACGACCTGCCCGAGCTGGCCGTCGAGGACGCGATCAAGGCGCACCAGCGGCCGAAGTTCGAGCGCTACGGCGACACGCTGTTCGTCGTCCTCAAGGCCGCCCGCTACCTGGACGCGGCCGAGGAGGTCGAGTTCGGGGAGCTGCACCTGTTCCTGGGCCCCAACTTCGCGATCACCGTCCGGCACAGCGAGTCGCCGGACCTCTCGCGGGTGCGCCGCCGGCTGGAGAGCGAGCCGGCGCTGCTGGAGAAGGGCAGCGAGGCGGTCCTCTACGCGATCCTCGACGCCGTCGTCGACGGGTACTCGCCGGTGGTCGCGGGGCTGGCCAACGACATCGACGAGATCGAGACCGAGGTCTTCCGCGGCGACCCCGGCGTCTCCCGGCGCATCTACGAGCTGTCCCAGGAGGTGCTGGAGTTCCAGCGGGCCGCCCAGCCGCTGACCGGCATCCTCGCCGCGATCACCGCCGGGTTCGACAAGTACGGGGTGGACGAGGACCTGCGCAGCTATCTGCGTGACGTCGCCGACCACGTGACCAGCGTCAACGAGCGGGTGGAGGGCTTCCGGCTGCAGTTGCGCGACATCCTCACGGTCAACGCGACGCTGGTGGCGCAGCGGCAGAACGAGGAGATCCGCGAGCTCACCGAGGCCTCGATCGCCCAGGGCGAGGAGGTCAAGAAGATCTCCGCCTGGGCGGCCATCCTCTTCGCCCCGACGCTGGTGGGCACCGTGTACGGGATGAACTTCGACTCGATCCCCGAGCTGCACTGGCACCTGGGCTACCCGTTCGCCCTGGTGCTGATGGTCGGGGTCAGCGTGACGCTGTACGCCGTCTTCAAGCGCCGCGGCTGGATCTGACGGAGGACCCCGTCCTCCCCACCCTCCGCAGGCTCGGGCGGGACCCGGGACGGGGTTCGGGCGCGTCTCCGCGGGGCGGCGGGAACAACCGTCTTGCCGGTGCCGTTACCCTGACTGCACAACTACACAGGGGGTGAATGGTCTCGACTGCGGTCGGATGACCAGGGGAAGCGAGCCGAGGAAGGCAACGATGAGCTCGTTAACCACGCGTTGCAAACCAATCAAGCGCCGACTCCAGTCAGCGCGAGTTCGCCCTCGCTGCCTGATCAGCTAGGTCGACTCTGTCAGCCCGGGTTCGTCATCGGCCCGGATCCTGGCATCAGCTAGATGACTCACCGTGCGTGCCGGTCGCGGGCGCGCACGGGACACCAAACAGCGACTGGGCCCGTCATCCCGTCTCGTCCGCGAGATCGGGAGGGTCGAGCAGAGACGCAGCGGACTGCGCTCGGAGAAGCCCTGGTGATGCGTCGTAGGACGCGGGTTCGATTCCCGCCACCTCCACCCCTGTACGAGAGCCCCGTGAGGACGACGTCCTCGCGGGGCTCTCGTGCGTCCGCGCCGTGCCGCGGTCAGCCGCGCGGTCCGGGGATCTGCGGGCCGCGCAGCGGGCGGAACGCCGCCCGGACCTCGGTGGCGAAGAGCCCGGGCTCCTCCCAGGCGGCGAAGTGGCCGCCGCGGTCGACCTCGTTGAAGTAGCTCAGGGTGGGATAGGCCGTCTCGGCCCAGCTGCGCGGCGTCCGCCAGATCTCGCCGGGGAAGGTGGTGAAGCCGACCGGGACCGTCACGTCCGGAGGAGCCTGGCCGGACGCGGCAGCCTGGGCGCGTGCCAGTCCGTCCTCCCAGTACGACCGGGCGGCCGAGGCGCCCGTGCCGGTCAGCCAGTACAGCGTGGTGTTGTCGAGGACGTTGTCGCGGGTCAGGTTCCCCGCGGGCCGCCCGTCCACGAAGGCGCGGGAGATCTTGTAGTAGCTGTCGGTGTCGTGGTCGCACATCCAGGCTGCCAGGGCGACGGGTGAGTCCAGCAGGGCGTAGCCGATCGTCTGGGGCCGCGTCGCCATCTCCAGGAAGTAGCCGAAGCCGGTCTGCTGGAAGGTGGCGAGCTGCTCCTGCGCCGCTCGTTCCTCCTCGGTGTCCGTCCGCGGCGGGCCGCCCAGCACCGTCACGAGCAGGTTGAGGTGGATGCCGAGCAGGCCCTCGGGCGCCTGGCGGCCCATCGCGTCGGTGACGGCGGCGCCCACGTCGCCGCCCTGGGCGACGTAGCGGCTGTAGCCCAGGCGGCGCATCAGCTCCGCCCACGCCACCGCGGTGCGGCCGACGTTCCAGCCGAGGTCGGCCGGCTCCCGGGAGAAGCCGTAGCCGGGCAGCGACGGCAGCACCAGGTCGAAGGCGTCCTCGGCACGCCCGCCGAAGGCGGGCGGGTCGGTGAGCGGGCCGACGGAGTCCAGCAGCTCGACGACCGAGCCCGGCCAGCCGTGCGTCATGACCAGCGGGAGCGCGTCCGGGTGCGGCGACCGCACGTGGAGGAAGTGGACGTCCACCCCGTCGATCTCGGTCGTGAACTGCGGCAGGGCGTTCAGCCGCGCCTCCAGCCGGCCCATGTCGTACTCGTCGGCCCAGTAGCGGCACAGGGCCTGCAGCGTCGCCAGCTGCACGCCCTGCGACCGGTCGCCGACCAGTTCCCGGGTGGGCCAGCGCGTCGCGGCGAGGCGGCGCCGCAACTCGGTGATCGCCTCCTCCGGCACCTGCACACGGAACGGGCGGACAGCGCTGCCGGTCTCCTGCGCAACGGTCGTCATCCTGGGGTCCATCCCTCGTCGTCCGGATCGTCGGGGGGAGGCCGGACCGTCAGGCGCAGGAGCCCCGTGTCAGCGCCACCGGAACGGTCGGCGCTCCCGGGGCGCAGGCAACGCTTCTCGGCTCCCGGGGGCGCGCCAGGGTCGCAGGGCCCTCCCACCGCACGGCGGAACGCTCCGTGACCGGCGGCCGGTCGCGCCCGCTCAGCCCTTGAGCAGCCGCATGGTCTGGTGGGAGACGGCGCGGGCCACGGCCGGCAGGCCGATCAGCTTGCCCATCTGGAAGGCCTCGAACGCCTCGGCGTCGGCGACCGCCACGTGCACGAAGTAGTCGGGCTTGCCGAACAGCCGCCGCACGGCGACCACCTCGTCGAAGGCGAGGACGGCGGCCTCGAACTCCTCGACGGTGCGCCGGTCGTTGGCCGCGATCTCCACGGCGACGACGACCTCGAAGGCCCGGCCGGTGGCCCGCGGGTCGATGACGGCCCGGTAGCCGGAGATGACGCCCTCGGCCTCCAGCCGCTTGACCCGCCGCAGGCACGGCGGCGGGGTCAGGCCGACGCGGGCGGCGAGCTCGACGTTGCTCAGCCGGCCGTCGCGCTCCAGGTGGAACAGGATGTCGCGGTCGATGCGGTCCAGGCGCGGTTCGTTGCGCATGTGGGCACGCTAGCGACACGACTCGCAATCGGGTGACCTGCGTCTTGTTCTAGCGTTCCAACCGTGCACCGCCAGGTTCTTCCCGCTCCCCAGCCCGTGACTCCGCCGTCCGCAGCCAGATGGCGTGCCGACGTGTGGGCGACGGTGCGGACGGCCGGTCCCGTCTGTCTCGGGATGGTCCCGCTCGGCATCGCGTTCGGGCTGCTGGTGCTGCACAGCGGCCTGGCGTGGTGGTGGGCCCCGGTCTTCAGCGCCGTCGTCTACGCCGGGTCCCTGGAGTTCCTGCTGGTCGCGATGGTCACCGCCGCCGCGCCACTGGCCCAGGTCGCCCTCACCACGCTGGTGGTCAACTCCCGGCACGTCTTCTACGCGCTGTCCTTCCCGCTGCACCGGGTCCGCGGCAGGCTGGGCCGGACCTACAGCACGTTCGCGCTGACCGACGAGGCCTACGCGATGACCGCCACCCCCGAGGGGCGGCGGTGGCCGGGCGCGCGGATCCTCGTCCTGCAGGTGCTGCTGCACCTCTCGTGGGTGTCCGGGGCGGCGCTCGGCGCGCTGCTGGGCGAGGCGCTGCCGCTGGACTCGCTGCGCGGTCTCGACTTCGCCCTCAGTGCGCTGTTCATCGTGCTGGCCATCGACGCCTACCGGGCCCGGCCGGACCTGCGCACCGCGGTGCTGGCCCTCGGCTGCGCGCTGGCCGCGGTGCTCCTGCTGCCCGGGCAGATGCTGCTCGCCGCCTACGCCGCGTTCACCCTGCTGCTCCTGCTGCGGTGCGCCGTCGGCCGCCGCGGTGCGCGCAGGGAGAGCGGCCGCGCTCCCGAGCTGGAGGCCGTCGGTGCCTGAGCCGGGCCACGTCGCCGCGACCGTGGCGATCGCCGCCGCGCTGACCTGGGCCATGCGGGCCGCGCCGTTCGCCGTGCTGGCGCCGATGCGCGACAGCGCCGTCGTCCGCCACCTGAGCCGGCACGTGCCGCTGGGCGTGATGCTGATCCTCGCCGTCTACACCCTGCGCGACGTCCCGACGACGACCGGGACGGCCGCGCTGCCGTTCGTCGTGGCCGTCGCCGTCACGGTGGGCCTGCACCTGTGGCGCCGCAACGCCCTGGTCAGCATCCTCACCGGCACGGTCGTCCACGTCGTCCTCGCCACCGCGCTCGCCGGCGGCTGATCCCGGCCCGCTCAGAGCGTGATGCGGTGCCCGACCCCACGGCGGCAGGCGGCCGCGTAGACCAGGGCGGCTGCTGCGGTGTCCTGGACGGCGACGCCCACCGACTTGTAGACGGTGAGCTGTCCGGGTGAGGTCCGCCCGGGCCGCCGTCCCTCGACGAGCTCGCCGACCTCGGCCACCTCGTCGGGTGCGATCAGGCCCCGCGCGGCCGGCTCGGTGAGGTCGTTGCTGCCCACCGGGTACGGCGTGAACGAGGTGTCGCGGTGCTCGACGACCACCAGCGCCTCGGCCATGGTGTCGTCGTCCACCTCGCGGCCGGTGGCGGTGTAGCCGACCGAGGTGACGTGGGTGCCGTCGTCCAGCCACTCGCGCCGCACCACCGGCTCGTCCGACGCGGTCGTGGCGCACACGATGGACGCACCGCGCGTCGCCTCCTCCCAGGTCGCCGTGGCCCGCGCCGGGAGCCCGAGCTCCCGCAGCTCGGCGGCCAGGGCCTCGGCGCGCTCGGGGTGGCGGCCGGCGACGCGGACGTCGTCGAGGTCGCGGACGACACGGGCGGCCAGCGCGTGGGCGCGGGCCTGGACGCCGGTGCCCAGGACGGCGAGGACCGACGCCTCGGGCCGGGCGAGCAGCCGGATGGACAGCGCGGAGCCGGCGGCGGTCCGCGCGGTGGTGATCGCGTTGCCGTCCATGAGCGCCCGGGGCGTGCCGGTCTCGGGGTCGACGAGCACCACCAGGGCCTGGTGCGTCGGGGCCTCGACCGCCCGGTTCCCGGGGAAGACGGACAGGACCTTCACGGTCAGCGCGCAGAGACCGGGGCTGAAGCCGGGCATCGCCGCCAGTACGCCCTCGCGGTCGGGGACGAGGGCGGCCACCCGCGGCGGGACCGACGCGCGGCCCGCGGACAGCTCGGTCATGGTGATGGCGAGCGCGTCGACCAGCTGGGCGACGTCGAGGAGCCCCTCGACGTCCCGGTGGCGGAGGAGCAGCACCGTCCGATGCTGCGCGCGGCCGGGCGGGCGGGTCAACGGGTCCGGACGGCGCCCGTGCTGTCGTACTCCCCCCGTACGGTCCCGGCATGGCAGCGACCCCGCCGGCCGGCGGCGCACAGCCCGCAGGCGTCGACGAGACCATGGCCCGCATCGGGCAGGCGATCGCCCTGGGCCGGCAGGGCCGCCGGGCCGAGGCGCGCGCGGCGTTCACCGAGATCTGGGCCGAGGTCTACGCCGGCGCAGACCCGCTGCACCGCTGCACGCTGGCCCACCACATGGCCGACGTGCAGGACGACCCCTGGGAGGAGCTCGCCTGGGACCTCCGCGCCCTGGTGGCGGCGGAGTCGATCACCGACGAGCGGGCGGCCGCGGCGGGCGCCACCGGCCCGGTCGCTGCGTTCTACCCGTCGCTGCACCTCAACCTCGCCGAGGACCACCGCAAGCTCGGCGACCTCGCCGCGGCCCGGCGTCACCTCGAGCTGGGGCGGCAGGCCGCGGCGGCGCTCGGCGACGACGCCTACGGCGCGATGGTCAGGGGCGGGCTGGCGGCACTGGCGGAGCGGCTCTCGGCCGCGGAGGTCACGCCGCCTGCCCCGTCGTGATGACGTTCGTGTGTCACGGCTGTATCTCCGGACGGGCGGCGCCGATCTCCTCCAGCATGAGGAACACGGCGTGCCGCGCGGTGGCGCAGGCGGGGCTGAGCGCGGGGACGGCGTCCCTGGACGACGAGCGGCCGTGGCCGCTGCTGCTGGTCGCGGGCTGGCTCACGACCGCGGCGGACCTCGTGCTGCAGGCCGAGGTCGCCGACGCCGCCCTGGCCTGAGCCCGCGGCCCGTCGCGGCCCCCATCAGCGGGCGGCGGAGCCGCTGCCCGACGAGCCGGTCGCGGTCACGCGGCGGGAGTCCCCTCCGGCTGCACCACCAGGTCGATGACGGCGTGCCGGAACGGGCTGGCCACCCCGAGGCGGGCGGCCTGCTCCGGGTCGTCGACCGGGGCGAAGTCCCGGACCAGGCTGTGCTTGACGGCGAACACCGCGTCGGAGTCCAGATACGGGCTGCCCGCCACGAAGATGTGCGTGGTCACCGGCACGTGCCCGGGCGCCTGGGCGATGAAGTGGATGTGCGCCGGCCGGTAGGCGTGCCGGCCGGTGGCGGCGAGCAGTTCGCCGACCGGGCCGTCGGTGGGGATGGGATAGGGCGCCGGGACGACGGTGCGGAACCAGAAGCGGCCCTCCCCGTCGGTCGTGAACAGACCGCGGCCGTTGCCCGGCGGCTGCACGTCGGGCTGCTGGACGTCGTAGAAGCCCTCCTCGTCGGCCTGCCAGACGTCGACCGTGGCCCCGGCCAGCGGCTGTCCGGAGACCGACAGCACCCGCCCCTCGACGACGCACGGCTCCCGGCCGCCCACCTCGTCGATGGAGTCGCCGTTGGCGCGCGACGGGGAGACCGTCATGTGGAACGGCCCCAGCACGGTGGCCTCGGTGGCGCCGGCGACCTTGCGGTGGTTGATGTTCTCGACCAGCGCCGACACCCCCAGGACGTCGGAGAGCAGCACGAACTCCTGTCGGACGTCGTCGCACTTCTGGCCGGTGCGGGTGAGGAAGTCGATCGCCGCCTCCCACTCGGCGATCGTGGGCTCCACCTCGCGGACCGCGGCGTGCAGGCCGCGGACGACCGCCGACAGCAGCTCCCGCAGTCGCGGGTCCGCGGTCGCGGCGAAGCTGTCGACGGTGGCGTCGGTGACGGTGTCCTCGGTGATGTCCTCCGGCTGGACGGCCGGGTCGCGGTGCGTGCTGTGCAGGTCGGTCATGGGGTCGTACCTCCGGTGGGGGTCGCGTCGAGCGGGATGACGGGTGGCGGCAGGGGCGAGGGCCGCGCCGTGTCGGGGTGGACGGAGTGCAGCGTGGCCCGGGGGGGTGGTCACGTGGTCGAGGACCTGCTCTGCGTCGGTCGCCCCGGCCACCCCGTTGGGTTCGTCCATGCTGGTGACCTCCACGGCAGATCCGGTGGCCGCGCTCGGAGCGGTGGCCGTCGCGAGCATCTCGCGCACAGATCCTGCAGGTGAGGGACACCGGCGTCGCGCCGGTTCTCCCCGCCACGTCCGGGGTGAGCGTGGGACGTCGCCCTGCGGGACGATGCTCCCGCGCGACCGGGAGGTGCAGCAGTGGCCAGGGACGTCGACGTCGTGACCGAGACGGTGGTCCGCCGTCCGGTCGAGGAGGTCGCCGCCTACGCGGGCGACCCGGCCAACGCCCCTGAGTGGTACGCGAACATCGCGTCGGTCGAGTGGCGCACCCCGCCACCGGTCGCGGTCGGCTCCCGCATGGACTTCGTGGCGACCTTCCTCGGCCGCCGGCTGGCCTACACCTACGAGGTCGTCGAACTGGAGCCCGGCCGCCGGCTGGTCATGCGCACGGCGCAGGGGCCGTTCCCGATGGAGACCACCTACACCTGGGAGCCGCGGCACGACGGGAGCACCCGCATGACCCTGCGCAACCGCGGCCGCCCGAGCGGCTTCTCGCGGCTCGCCGGCCCCGTGATGGCGACCGCGATCCGCCGGGCCAACCGCAAGGACCTCACCCGGCTCCGGGAGCGGCTGGAACGGAGGTGAGGCGTCAGGCCCCGCGGCGCGCGGTGACCAGCCAGGCGGCCGACCCGTAGGTGACGCCGTCGACCGTCTCGTGCGCGGCGAGCGAGGCGCGCAGCGACCCCAGCGCCTGCTCGCGGCCCGCGGCGTCGAGCCCCTCGAGCAGCCAGTTCAGCTGCCCGAGCACGAGCCGCTCGGCGTCCGCGGCGTCCCGCCCGAGGTGCACCGGCACCTCCAGTGGCGCGACCCCGACGTCCGCGAACCCGGCGGCGGTGAGGACGGCGCGGATGCGGCCGGGGTCGCTGAGCCCGAAGGGTCCAGGGCTGCCCGGTGGCGGGAGGGGGAGCGCGCGGCCGGCGGCCAGCGCCTCCATGAGCGCCGCCATCCAATCGTTGCGCCCGACGTCCTGCCACGTCATCAGCACCAGCCGGCCGCCGGGGCGCAGCCCGCCCGCGACGTTGCGCAGCGCGGCCACCGGGTCGGCGAAGAACATGGCCCCGCTGCGGCTGAGGGCCACGTCGTACGCGGCGGGCGGGAAGGCGAGCACCTGGGCGTCGGCCTGGGTGAAGGTGGCGTTGGTCAACCCCTCCGCCCGGGCCCGGGCACGGGCCACCTCGAGCATCGGGGCGGACAGGTCGACCCCGTGCGCGTGCCCGTCGACGGCGGTGCGCGCGGCGTCCAGCGTCGTGCGCCCGGCGCCGCAGCCGACGTCGAGCACCTCGTCGGAGGCGGTGATGCCCGCCGCGGCCATGAACACCGGGTGGTGGGCGCGCACCGCGTCGTCGTACCGGTCGGCGTTGGCGGCCCAGTGCGCACCCTCGCCGCCGTCCCAGGCGCGGGCCTGCTCGAGGTTGCCGGGGTCGATCCGGAGTGGGGTCTGCGTCATGGCGCGTCCCTTCGCGGCGGCTAGTCTGCTCCCTTGGGGAGCATGCCGGACGGCGTACTCCCATAGGGAGGAAGATGTCAAGCCCGGGGGCGCTGACCACGACCTCGTACGCCATCCTCAGCCTGCTCGCGGTGCGGCCGTCGTGGAGCACCTACGAGCTCACCCGCCAGATGGACCGCAGCGTCGGCCGGATGTGGCCGCGAGCGCAGAGCAAGCTGTACGAGGAGCCCAAGAAGCTGGTCGCGCACGGCCTCGCCACGGCGCGGTCGGAGGCGGTCGGGCAGCGCTCGCGCACCGTCTACGCCATCACCCCCGAGGGGCGCGAGGCCCTGGCCGCCTGGCACCGGGAGCCCGGCAGCGGGCCGGTGCTGGAGTTCGAGCAGCTGCTCAAGCTGGCCTTCGCCGAGCACGGGACGACGGCCGACGCCCTCGCCACCCTCGCCGCCGCCCGCCGCTGGGCCGAGGAGCGCAACGGTGCCACCCGGGCGTCGGCCGAGGCGTACGCGGCCGGTGACGGGCCGTTCCCCGAGCGGTCGGCCGAGCACCTCCTGGTGGGCCGGTTCCTCACCGACTTCTACCGGCTGGTGGCCGACTGGGCCGACTGGGCGACCACCCAGGTCGAGCAGTGGCCCGACGACCCGGCCGGGGCGAGCGCCGACGGAGCGCAGCAGACCGAGACCGCCCGGCGGGCCCGGTGGTGACCCGGGTCCGCACCGGCCCGCCCGGGGCGACGGTGAGCGGGGCCGCGCTGCGGCGGGTGGACGCGGCGCTGGAGTTCGCCCCCCGCGGCCGCCGCGCGGTGCCGTACATCGTCCTGCACGTCCTGGCCGCCAACCTCGTCGGCCTGGCCATCGTGGCGCTGCTGCTGTGGGGCCTGTCGACCGGCGCGCGGGACCCCGCCGGCCGCACGGCCATCGTGCTCAGCGCGGTCGGCTACCTGGTGGTGGCCCTGCCGCTCGGGGTCCTGGCCGTGCTGCGCCGCCAGCGGCTGACCACGGCCTGGCTGCGGGCCGGCCGGCCACCGGGCCCCGAGGAGGCGGCCCAGGCGCTGCGCCTGCCGGCCGACGTCGCGCTCGTCGTCGGGCTGGGCTGGCTGGCCGGCGGCGTCCTCGTGGGGATCGTCGGCGCCGTCGTCTCCGACCTGTCCCTGGTCGGGCTGCGCGTGGCGCTGGCCGCGCTGCTCGGCGGGGTCGCGGCGGCCGGGCACTGCTACCTGCTCACGCTGCGGCTGGCCCGCGGGCTCACCGCGCGGGCGCTGGCCACCCACCCGCCGGCCGGTGCGCTGGTCCTCGGTGTGCGGCCGCGGCTGCTGCTGTCCTGGTCGCTGACCAGCGGCGTTCCCCTGATGGGGCTGGCGCTGCTGTTCCTCGACCCCAGCAACCCGGAGGGCCCGCCCGAGGACGCGCTGGTGTTCCTCGTCCTCGTCGCCCTGGTGGTGGGGCTATACACGACCAACCAGGCCGGCCGCTCGGTCGGCATGCCCCTGCGGGACCTGCGCCGGGCGGTGCAGCGGGTGGGGGCCGGGGACCACGGCGTGCGGGTCCCGGTGGACGACGCGGGGGAGATCGGCCTGCTGCAGGAGGGCGTCAACTCCATGGTCGACGGGCTCGCCGAGCGCGAGCGGCTGCGTGACCTGTTCGGCCGGCACGTCGGGACGACGGTCGCCGAGCGGGCCCTGGACGCGGGCGTCTCCCTCGGCGGCGAGGTGCGCACGGTGGCCGCGCTGTTCGTCGACATCGCCGGCTCGACGACCCTCGTCCGGCGCACCGGGCCGGAGGAGATGGTCGGCCTGCTCAACCGCTTCTTCGAGATCGTCGTCGCGATGGTCGAGGACGAGGGCGGCCTGGTGAACAAGTTCGAGGGGGACGCCGCCCTGTGCGTCTTCGGCGCCCCCGCCGACCACCCGGACCCGGCCGGGGCGGCGCTGCGGGCGGCGCGGCGCATCTGCACGGCCGTCGCCGCGGCGGGCGAGGTCGACGTCGGCGTGGGGGTCGCCTGCGGGCCGGTGTGGGCCGGCCAGGTGGGCGCGGCCCGCCGGCTGGAGTACACGGTGATCGGCGACCCGGTGAACGAGGCGGCCCGGCTCACCGACCTGGCCAAGGACCACCCCGGTCGCGCCCTGGTCTCGAACAACGTGATCCGCTCCGCCGGCGGCCACGAGGCGCAGCACTGGGCGCCGGGCACGGTGGTGGAGCTGCGCGGCCGGGACGAGCCGACGCAGACCTGGGTGTTGACCGTCTGAGGGCCCTGGTGGTCCGCCGGGCCTTCAGACGGCGGCGGCCTGACCGCCGGTCTGGACCGGCCCCTTCGCGTGGGACTTGACCACCACGAGCACGTCGTCGGCCTGGAGGGTGCCGATCAGCGGGTCGTCGAAGCGCAGCGTCCGCCCGCCGCGGGTCACCGACAGCACGATGTCGCGCAGCTGCCGCGGGCCCAGACCCACCTCGCCGGCGGTGACCCGTCGCTGGGTGAGGTCCAGCCCCTGGCCGCCGGTGACGAGGTCCTCGACGACGGCCACCACGCGCGGGCTGTCGGTGGACAGCCCCAGCAGCCGCCCGGAGGTGGCCGACGTGGTGATGACCGTGTCCGCGCCGGACTGGCGCAGCAGGTTGGCGTTCTCCTCCTCGCGCACCGAGGTGGTGATCGGGACGCTCGGGTTGAGCTGGCGGACGGTCAGGGTGATCAGCACCGAGGCGTCGTCCCGGTTGGCCGCGACGATGACCGCGCGGGCCCGCTCCACCGACGCGCGGCGCAGCACCTCGGTGCGCCCGGCGTCGCCGACGATGCCGGTGAGGCCCACGGAGTTGGCCTCGTCGATGGCCCGCGGCTCGGGGTCGACGACGACGATCTGCTCCAGCGGCGTACCGGTGGCCTGCAGCGAGCGGATCGCGCTGCGGCCCTTGGTGCCGTAGCCGCACACGATGACGTGCTGGCGCACGCGGGACCTCCAGCGACGGATGCGGAACTCCTCCCGCGAGCGCGCGGTCAGCGCCTCGAGGGTGGTCCCGATGAGGACGATCAGGAACATGATGCGCAACGGCGTGATGAACAGGATGTTCACCAGCCGCGCGCCGTCGGTCAGCGGCGTGATGTCGCCGTACCCGGTCGTGGAGAGCGTGACCGTCGAGTAGTAGATCGCGTCGAGCAGCGAGATGCCGACCTGGTCGCCGTCGCGGTACGCGTCGCGGTCCAGCCAGACGATGAGCACCGTGAGCGACAGGAAGAAGGCGGCGAGGAGCACCCGCTGCCACACCTGCCGCACCGGCGACTGTTCGACGTGCGCGATCCGTACGCCGCTGTGCTCGGTCTCCGAGAGGCCGCTGTCGCTCTCCACCCGCGGGACGATAGTGAGCCGCGGTGACTCCCGCGTCCGCGCCGCACCCCTCGGGGTGAGTCGCCGGTGGCTCAGCCGCCGGTGGCCGCCGCCCGCTCCCGCGCGGCGAGCTCCCGCTTGAGCACCTTGCCCGCCGCCGAGACCGGGATCGCGTCGATGAACACGACGTCGCGCAGCCGCTTGTAGGGCGTCACCCGGCCGTTGACCGCGGCCATCACCGACTCCGCGGTGAGCGCGGCCCCGGCGTCGTCGGCCCGCCGGACGACGTAGGCGACCGGCAGCTCGCCGGCCTCCTCGTCCGGCCGGCCGACCACCGCCGCGCCGGCCACCCCGGGGACGCCGAACAGCACCTCCTCGAGCTCGCGCGGGAAGACGTTGTAGCCCTTGTAGAGCAGCATGTCCTTGGTGCGGTCGACGATCGCCAGGTAGCCGTCCTCGTCGAGGACGCCCACGTCGCCGGTGTGGAACCAGCCCTCGGCGTCGATCGCCTCGGCGGTGGCCTGGGGCCGGTGCGCGTAGCCGCGCATGACCTGCGGCCCCCGGATGCAGACCTCGCCGCGCTCCCCGGGCGGCAGCGGGTCGCCCCCGCCCAGCGGGCGGATGGTGATCTCGGTGTCGAACACCGGCACCCCCACGGTGCCGGCCTTGCGGGTGCCGGAGCGGAACGACGGGTTGCCGGTGGCCTGCATGGTGACCTCGGTGAGGCCGTAGCCCTCGCCGATGACCGCGTTGGGCAGCAGCGCGCGGAGCCTCTCGATGAGCGGAACGGGCAGCGGCGCGGCACCGCTGGAGACCCCGCGCACCGACGACAGGTCGGCCTCGCCGATGCCGGGGACCTGCAGCAGCGCGACGAACACCGGGGGTGCGCCGCCGATCGACGTCACCCGGTACCGGACGGCGTCCTCGACGTAGCGGACCGGGTCGAACCGCAGGTGGACCACGGTCGTCGTCCCGCTCAGGACCATGCCGTTGAGGTAGCCGATCGCGCCCATGGCGTGGAACCACGGGGTGAGGTTGATGATGCGGGCCTCGCCGAGCCGGGTCGGGTACTCCTCGGGGCCGACCACCTGGCGCAGGGTCACGTCGCCGGCCGCGTCGAGCTCGGGCAGCGACCCCGACGCCCAGCAGGCCGACTGCAGGACGTTGGTGACGACCGCGCGGTGCGGCAGCTCCACGCCCTTGCTCACCCCGGTGGTGCCGCCGGTGTAGGCCAGGTGGGCGAGGTCGGCCGCGGGGTCGACGGCGGCGTCGTGGCGGCGGTCGGTGGGGTCGGCGGCGAGCAGGGCGGCGAGGTCGACGTCGTCGGCGGCCAGGCCGTCGAGGCGGGCGGCGAGGTCGAGGGTGTGCGCCTCCCCGGTGACCACGACGGTCTCGACCGGCGTGCCGGCCAGCGCCGTGCGCACGAGGGGCAGCACCTGGTCCCAGGTGACGAGCACGCGGGCGCCGGCGTCGGTCAGCTGCGCGGCGAGGTCGGCCGCGGGCAGCAGCGGGTTGGTGGGGGAGAAGGTGGCCCCGGCGAGCAGGACCCCGTAGTAGACCGCCGGGTACTGCCGGCAGTTGGGGATGTGCACCGCGACGACGTCGCCGCGGCCGACCCCGGCGTCGGCCAGCCAGTTCGCGACCGCGTGGGCCCGCGCGCCGAGCTCGGTGAAGGTCAGCGGGACGTCGTGGTCGACGAAGGCCTCGCGGTCGCCCCAGCGGCGCACGGCCGCGCGCAGGATCGAGCCGACCGGCACCTGCGGGTACTCCAGCGAGCGGGGCAGGCCGGGCGGCCAGCTGTTCGCGCCGGGGGTCGGCGGGGCCTGCGTGGCGGTCATGCGGGACCTTCCTGTCCGGGGTGCCCCAGCGTGGCGCACGTCACAACGGGTGTCGAGGTCCCACCGTGGGTGAGGATGGCGGCATGAGCGACCAGCGCGCGGCCCTCGTGCTCGGGGGCGGCGGGATCACCGGCATCGCGTGGGAGATCGGCGTCCTCGCCGGCCTGGCGGAGGCCGGCGTCGACCTGACCGGCGCGGACCTCGTCGTCGGCACCTCGGCCGGCTTGGTGGTCGGTGCGCAGGTCACCAGCGGCGCCGACCTGGAGACGCTGTTCGCCCGCCAGCTCGAGCCGCCCACCGATGAGCGGGTCGCCCGCATGACCCGCGCGGCCCTGGCCCGGTACGCCTGGGCGGTGCTGCGCAGCCGCGGCCGGGACGTCGAGTTCCGGCGGCGGGTCGGTGCGCTGGCGCTGGCCGCCGAGCGGGCGGGGCTGACGCCGTCGGAGCAGGAGCGGCTCGACGTCATCGGCAGCCGGCTGGCCAGCACCGAGTGGCCCGACCGCGCGCTCACCGTCACCGCCGTCGACGCGCACACCGGCGAGTTCCGCCCCCTGGACCGGGACTCCGGCGTCCCGCTGCTCCTGGCCGTGGCGGCCAGCTGCGCGGTGCCCGGCGTCTACCCGCCGGTGACGATCGACGGCCGCCGCTACGTCGACGGCGGGATGCGCTCGGCGGCCAACGCCGACCTCGCCGAGGGCCACGAGCGGGTCGTCGTCCTCGCGCCGATCCCGCGCGGGGTCGGCCCGCTGGCCAGCGTCGACGCCCAGGTGACCGGGATGGTCGCCCGGGTCGCCGTCGTCTCGCCCGACGAGGGCAGCCGCGCGGCCATCGGCCGCAACGTGCTCGACCCGGCCGCCCGCGCGGGGTCGGCCCGCGCCGGTCGCGCGCAGGCGGCGAGCGTCGCCGCGCAGGTCGCCGAGGCCTGGCAGGGCTGAGCGAAGCGAACGTGTAACGGCGTCCCCCTTGGCCCCTGGCCCCGTCCAGGGCACCGCCCCGAGCTTGCGAGGGGTGGGGAGGACGGGGTCCCCCTTGGCCCCTGGCCTCGTCCCGGGCACCGCCCCGAGCTTGCGAGGGGTGGGGAGGACGGGGTCCTTTCTCAGACGGCGGGGTCGGCGACCAGCGAGCCGGCCGAGTGCTCCTCCCGCAGCCGGGTCTTGAGCACCTTGCCGCTGGGGTTGCGGGGGAGCGCGCCGACCAGCGAGTACTCCCGCGGGTTCTTGTAGTGCGCCAGCCGCTCCCGGCACCAGGCGGTGAGCTCGGCCGGGGCGGGCGGGTCGGCTGGGTCCCGCGGGGCGACGACGGCCAGCGGCGCCTCGCCGTAGCGGCTGTCCGGGACGCCGATCAGCGCCACCTCGCCGACCTTCGGGTGCGCGGCCAGGACGTCCTCGACCTCGGCGCAGTACACGTTCTCGCCGCCGGTGATGATCATGTCCTTCTTGCGGTCGACGACGTAGAGGTAGCCCTCCTCGTCCTCGCGCACCAGGTCGCCGGAGTGGAACCACCCGCCGGCGAAGGCCTCCGCGGTCTGCTCCCGTTTCCGCCAGTACTCCTTCATCACCATCGGGCTGCGGTAGACGATCTCGCCCACCTCGCCCCGCGGGACGTCGTGCATCGCCTCGTCCACGATGCGGACCTCGACGTTCAGCATCGGCGTCCCGATCGAGCCGATCTTGCGCACGGAGTCCTCGCCGCGCAGGAAGCAGGTGACCGGGCTGCACTCGGTCTGCCCGAAGGCGGTCACCACCTCCGCCTGCGGGAAGGTGTCGATCAGCGTGCGCAGCAGCGTGGTCGACGCCGGCGCCGCGCCCCAGGAGATGCGCCGCAGCGAGGAGAGGTCCCGCCGGGCGATGTCCGGGACGGCGACCACCGCCGCCCACATCGCCGGCACGAGGAAGATGTTGGTGATCTTCTCCCGCTCGATCAGGTCCAGGGTGGCCACCGGGTCGAACCCGCCGGAGCGCAGGACCACGTGGGTGCCGCCGAGCAGCAGCGGCGGCAGGCCCCCGGCCAGCCCGGCGATGTGGAACAGCGGGGCGCCCGGGCAGCCCACCCGGTCGCTGGGATCGGCGCCGAGGTGGACCACCATGCTGAACACGTGCATGAGCAGGTTGCGGTGGGTGAGCACCGCGCCCTTGGGCCGCCCGGTGGTGCCCGAGGTGTACATGATGAAGGCGGCGGCGCCCTCGTCGACCTCGACGTCCAGGGGGTCGGCGCCGGCCGCGGCCAGCGCCGCCTCGTACTCCTCGCCGATGGTCAGCACGGTGTGCACGCCGGGCGTCTGCTCGCGGGCCTTGGCCGCGAGCCCGGCCATCGCGCCGTCGACGACGAGGGCGGTGGTCCCGCTGTCGGTCAGCACGTAGGCGACCTCGTCGGCGACCAGCCGGAAGTTGACCGGGACGACGACCGCGCCCAGGCGGACGCCGGCGAGGTAGGCCTCCCAGACCTCAGGGCCGTTGAGCCCGAGCACGGCCACGCGGTCGCCGGCCACCACCCCGCGGTCGGCCAGTGCGTGGGCCAGCCGCGTCACCCGCTCGTCGAGCTCGGCGTAGCTGCGCCGCGTGCCCTCGAAGACCAGGGCGACGGCGTCCGGTGTGCGCCGCGCCCAGCGCGCCAGCTGGTCGGCCATCGTCATGCCGCGGCCCTGGAGCTGGGGGATCTCGACACTCACGGAGGCCTCCTGCCGCGCGCCGGGTGTGACCCGCGTCATGCTGGCCGGGCGGTCCGGGGCGGTCAACCGTGACTGCCGGGGCTCAGGCGGACAGCATCCGGGTGGCCAGCCGCTTCCACAGCGCCAGGTGCGGGTCCGTGGCCGGGGACCGGTCCTCGAAGGCGTAGACGATCGCCACCCCGCGCATGCTGGTGAACAGCAGCTCGCAGGTCTCGGCGTAGAGCTCGGCGGCGGCGATCTCCGGGCCCCAGATCCCGTCGGCCACGGCCCGGATCGCCGCCCGCAGCCGCCGCTCGCCGTCCCGCAGCGCCGCGCGCAGCTCGGGGTCGGTGCGGGCCGCCGTCCACAGTTCCACCGCGGCCCAGAACGGGGGCTCCTGGAACGTCGCCCACATCAGGTCGACGGCCCGGTCGACCCGCTCGGGGCCGGCCGGCTGGTCGGCCATGAGGGCCGCCGCGCGCTGCCGCACACCGGCGAGCACGGTGGTCGACAGGTGCTCGGCGGCGGCCACCAGCAGCTCGGCGCGGGACGGGAAGTGGTGCAGCAGCCGCCCCCGGGACACCCCCGCCCGCGCCTGGACGGCGAGGGTGGAGGCGCCGGCGTAGCCGTCCTCGACCAGGCAGGCGACCGCCGCGTCGAGGATCAGCGCCCGGCTGTCGGCGGTCCGCGCGGAGCGGGACCGGGGCGCTGCGGGGCCGGCGGTCACCGCGCGAGCGTAGGGGCGGCCCGGGCCGCCGAACAGTCACCGTTGACCGTTCCGGGGGACCGCTGTCACGCTGCCGCCGACCGCCCCACCGGAGAGAGGCGAGCCCGTGGACTTCGACGACACCCCCGACGAGGCGACCTACCGGGCGTCGGTCCGGCAGGTGCTCGAGGAGCGGGCGGCCGACCTGCTGCACGTCGGCGTGGGGGAGGAGGCGGTCGACGCCCGCACGCACGAGGCCGGGCTGCGGCGCACCCAGCGGGTCCTCGCCGAGGCCGGCCTGGTGGGGGTGACCTGGCCGCGCGAGTACGGCGGGCAGGGCGGCACGCTGGTGCAGCAGGCGATCGTGCAGCAGGAACTGGCCCGCGCCGGGGTGCCGACCCTCATCAACCACATCGGCCTGGGCATGTGCGGGCCGACGGTCATCGCGCACGGCAGCGAGGAGCAGAAGCGCCGGTACCTGGCCCGGCTGCTGCGCGCCGACGACGTCTGGTGCCAGCTGTTCAGCGAGCCCGCGTCCGGGTCCGACCTCGCGGCGCTGCGCACCACCGCGGTGCGCGACGGCGACGAGTGGGTGGTCACCGGCCAGAAGGTCTGGACGACGCTGGCGCACGTCGCCGACCTCGGGATCCTGCTCGCCCGCACCGACCCCGACCGCCCCAAGCACGCCGGGCTGACGATGTTCGTCGTCGACGTGCACGCGCCGGGGGTGACGGTCCGGCCACTGCGGCAGATGGTCGGCTCGGCCGGCTTCAACGAGGTGTTCTTCGACGAGGTCCGCATCCCCGACGAGGAGCGGCTGGGCGAGCCGGGCGAGGGCTGGCGGGTCGCGATCACCACGCTGATGAACGAGCGCGTGACCATCGGCGGTGCCGGCAGCGACCTCGGCGTCCCGGTGGAGCAGCTCGCCGCGCTGGCCCGCGAACGGCTGCCGCGGCTGGACGCCGAGCGGCAGGTGCTCGCCCGGCAGGCGGTGGGCCGGGCGGTCGTCGCCTCGCTGGCCACCCGCTACACCGGGTACCGCCGGTTCACCGTGCTCAGCCAGGGCGGGCTGCCCGGGCCGGAGGCCAGCGCCGGCAAGCTGGCCGGCACCGCCGCGGCGAAGCTGGTCGCCGACGCCGGCGTCCGGCTGCTGGGCGACGACGCGGTCTTCGCCGCCACCGCGGACGGCGACGACACCTGGCAGCGCAGCCAGGGGTACCTGCCGGGCCTGGCGATCGCCGGCGGCACCGACCAGGTGCTGCGCAACATCCTCGGCGAGCGCGTGCTCGGGCTGCCGCCGGAACCCCGCGGCGACAAGGACGTGCCGTTCTCGGGAGGTCGGCGGTGAACTTCGACCTCGGCCCCGACCAGCGCGACGCCGCCGCCGGCGCCCGTGACTTCTACCGCCGCACGGCCTCGGCCGGCGCCGCCCGCGATGCGCTCGAGGGGGGTGCGCTCGCGCCCGGGCACGAGCACCTGGCCGACATCGGCTTCCTCGGCATCACGGTGCCCGAGTCGGCCGGGGGTGCCGGTGCGTCGCTGCTGGACCTCGCCGTCGTCGCCGAGCAGGGCGGCGCGGTGCTCGCCGGCCCGTCGCTGGTGACCGCGGCCCGCGCCGCGGTCCTGCTCGCCGGGCACCCCGACCTCGCCGCGCAATTGGCCGACGGGTCGGCGCGGTTCGCCGTCGTCGACGGCCCGGTGACCGGCTCCGCACCGTCGATCGACGCCGCCGGCGCGCGCCTCTTCCTCGGCCTGGACGACGGCGCGCTGGTGGTCGGGGAGGGCGAGGCCACCAGCGGGCCGCCGGTGGACGCCACCCGCGGGCTGGCCTCGGTCCGGCTGACCTCCCGGCGCGTGCTGGCCGAGGACGCCGCCGACCTGTGGACCCGCGCCCGCCAGGTGGCCACCGTCGCGCTCGCCGCCGAGGACCTCGGCGCGGCCGACGCGGCCGTGCGGATGGCCGTCGGGTACGCCCAGGAGCGAGAGGCGTTCGGCCGCCGCATCGGCTCCTACCAGGCGGTCAAGCACCTGCTGGTCGACGCCTGGGTCGGGGTGGACCAGTTGCGCTCGCTGGTCTGGTGGGCCGCGTGGGCAGCCGACGCGGCACCCGACGAGTTGCCGCTGGCGGCCAGCGCCGCCAAGGCGCAGGCCGCCGAGGTGCTGGAGCGGGCCGCCGAGACCTGCATCCAGGTGCACGGCGGCATCGGATTCACCTGGGAGCACGACGCCCACCTGTACTGGCGGCGGGCCAAGGTCGACCGGCTGCTGCTGGGCGACGCGGCCGAGCACCTGGACGCCGTCGCCCGGCTCGCGGTCGCCGGCGCGCTCGGATGACCGCTCCCCAGGTGCGGTACGAGGTGGCCGACGGCGTCGTCACCATCACCCTCGACCGGCCGGACCGGATGAACGCGTTCACCGCGGTCATGGCCACCGAGCTGGCCGCCGCGGCCGCGGCCGCCGACGCCGACGACGCCGTCCGGGTGGTCGTCGTGACCGGGGCCGGGAGGGCGTTCTGCCCCGGCGCGGACCTCGGCGGCGGGCAGGGCACCTTCCGCGACCGGGGCCGCCCCGACCCCGTGGCCCGCGGCACGGTGGACGGCGTCCCCCGGGACTGGGGCGGCATCGCGTCGCTGCCCTTCGCGGCGCTGCGCAAGCCCGTCATCGCCGCGGTCAACGGCCCGGCCGTCGGCATCGGCGCCACCATGACCCTGCCGATGGACGTCCGGATCGCGGCGGAGTCGGCCCGCTTCGGGTTCGTCTTCGCCCGGCGCGGCATCGTGCCGGAGGCGGCCTCCACCTGGTTCCTCCCGCGGGTCGTCGGCATCAGCCAGGCGATGGAGTGGGTGGCGACCGGCCGGGTGTTCGACGCCGCCGAGGCGCTGCGCGGGCGCCTGGTCTCCCGCGTGGTCCCGGACGCCGACCTGCTGCCCACCGCCCTGGAGCTGGCGCGCGAGATCGCCGACAACACCTCCGGGGTGGCGGTCGGGGCGGCCCGGCAGCTGCTGTGGTCGATGCTCGGGACGGCCTCCCCGTGGGACGCCCACCGCGCCGAGTCCCGGGCCCTGGTCGAGCTCGGCGCCGGGCCGGACGCCGCGGAGGGGGTCGCCTCGTTCCTCGAGAAGCGGCCGCCGCGGTTCGCCGCCCCCCTGGGGGACGGCGCGGTCGCCGGCGTCCCCCGGTGGCCGGAGCCGCCCGCCGATGTGACGCCCTAGCGGAGTCGCTGGAGAGCGGGATCCGCTCTCCAGCGACTCCACTCGGTCCCGTTTGGCGCCACCGGTCGCCCGGGCAGGAGCGTCGGCGTGGACACCGAGATCACCCTGCGGGTCGACGGTGCGGCGCACCCGCTGACCGTCGACACCCGCACCACGCTGCTGGACGCCCTCCGCGAACGGCTGCGCAACACGAGCCCCAAGAAGGGGTGCGACCACGGCCAGTGCGGCGCCTGCACCGTGCTGCTCGACGGCCGCCGGGTCAACAGCTGCCTCGTCCTGGCCGTCACCGTGGGGGACGCGGAGGTGACCACCTCGAACGGGCTGGCCGCCGACGGGCAGCCGCACCCGCTGCACCGCTCCTTCGTCGAGCGGGACGCCTTCCAGTGCGGCTACTGCACCCCCGGCCAGGTCTGCTCGGCCGCGGGCGTGATCGAGGAGGCCCGAGCCGGCTGGCCGAGCGCCGTCACCGCCGACCTGACCGCGGACGACCTCGCGCTCACCGACGCCGAGATCCGGGAGCGGATGAGCGGCAACCTCTGCCGCTGCGCCGCCTACGCGAACATCGTCCCGGCGGTGGCCGACGTGGCCGAGGCCAGCGGGGTGCGCCGGTGAGGGAGTTCCGCTACGAGGCCGCGGCCGACCCCGCCGCCGCGGTCGCGCTGCTGGCCATGGAGCCGTCGGGTGCCTTCCTCGGCGGGGGCACCAACCTGGTCGACCTCATGAAGCTCGGCGTCGCCACGCCCGGCCTGCTCGTCGACGTCCGCACGCTCACCTCCCGCGAGGTGGCCGACCTCCCGGACGGCGGCCTGCGCATCGGCGCCGGCGTCCCCAACGCCGACCTCGCCGCCGACCGCCGAGTGCGCGAGCGCTACCCGGTGCTGGCCCAGGCGCTGCTCGCCGCCGCGTCCGGGCAGCTCCGCAACCGGGCCACCACCGCCGGCAACCTGCTGCAGCGCACCCGCTGCGGCTACTTCACCGACGTCACCAAGCCGTGCAACAAGCGCAGCCCCGGCAGCGGCTGCGGCGCCCTGCGCGGCCTGCACCGCAACCACGCGGTCCTCGGGCAGACCCTCGACGGGCCCGGGACCTGCGTGGCCACCCAGCCGTCGGACATGGCGGTGGCGATGGTCGCCCTCGACGCGGTCGTGCAGGTGCTCGGTCCGGACGGCGAGCGCAGCGTCCCGATCGGCGAGCTGCACCGCCTGCCCGGGGACGACGCCTCCCGCGACACCACGCTGCGGCACGGGGAGCTGATCACCGCCGTCGACCTGCCGCCGCTGGGCATGCCCTCGCGCTACCGCAAGGTCCGCGACCGGGCCTCGTTCGCCTTCGCGCTGGTCAGCGTGGCGGCCGCCGTGCGCATCGAGGACGGCGTCGTCGCCGACGTGCGGCTGGCCCTCGGCGGGGTCGCGCACAAGCCGTGGCGGGCGAGCGCCGCGGAGGAGGCGCTGCGCGGGCGCCCGGCCACCGAGGAGTCCTTCGCCGCGGCCGCCGACGCCGAGCTGGCCGCGGCCACCCCGCTGCCGGACAACGGCTTCAAGCTGCCGCTGACCCGCAACGTCGTCGTCCGCACCCTCGCCGAGCTGACGGGAGCCGCCGCGTGACCACCGTGGACCGCGTCCTGGGGGCGGGCATCGACCGCATCGACGGGCCGGCGAAGGTGCGCGGCACCGCGCCCTACGCCTTCGAGCAGGACCCGGGCGAGCCGATCGCCCACGTCGCGCTGGTGCAGAGCACCGTCAACCGCGGCCGCATCACCCAGCTCGACCCCACCCGCGCCGAGGGGATGGGCGGCGTCCTCGCCGTCCTCACCCCGGCCAACGCGCCCCGGCTGTCCGGCGAGCTCTCCTCCGACCTCCCGGTGCTGCAGTCCCTCGACGTGCACTACCAGGGCCAGGTGGTCGCGGTGGTCGTGGCCGAGACCTCGGAGGTCGCGCGGGCGGCCGTGGGGGAGGTGCACGTCGAGTACGCCGCCGAGCCGCCGGACGTGCGGCTGGCCGTGGACCGGCCCGACCTCTACGCGCCGGAGCAGGTCATGGCCGGCTACGACACCGACTCGGTCATCGGCGACGTCGACGGCGCGCTGGCCGCCGCGGCGGTCACGGTCGACGCGACCTACGAGACGCCGACCCAGCACAACAACCCCATCGAGATGCACACCTCCATGGCCCGCTGGGACGGCGACCAGCTGACGCTGTGGGACGCCAACCAGGGCCCGCACACCATCGTCAAAGACCTGGTCGCGGGGTTCGGGCTGGAGGAGGGCCAGGCGCGGGTGGTCTCGCCCTACGTCGGCGGGGCGTTCGGGTCCAAGGCGTTCACCCACCCCCACCAGATCGTGGCCGCGATGGCCGCGCGGGTGGTCGGGCGCACCGTCGTCCTCGAGCTCACCCGGCAGCAGATGTTCAGCCTGGTCGGGCACCGGACGCCGACCATCCAGCGGCTGCGGCTCGGCGCCGACCCCGAGGGCCGGCTGACCGCGATCAGCCACGAGGTGGTCGAGCACACCTCGCGGATCGACGAGTTCGCCGAGCAGACGGCGACCTGCACCCGGGTCATGTACGCCGCGCCGAACCGGCGGACGACGCACCGGCTGGCCCGGCTCGACGTCCCCCCGCCGACGATCATGCGGGCGCCGGGGGAGACCCCGGGCATGTTCGCGCTGGAGTCGGCGATGGACGAGCTGGCGCACGAGCTCGGCATCGACCCGGTCGAGCTGCGCCTGCGCAACGAGCCGGCCGAGGACCCGGAGCGGGGGATCCCGTGGTCGTCGCGGTCGCTGGAGGAGTGCCTGCGCACCGGCGCCGAGCGGTTCGGCTGGGCGGGGCGCGACCCGCGGCCCGGCGTCCGGCTCGACGGCCGCTGGATGGTCGGCACCGGCGTCGCCGCCGCGACCTACCCGGCGCGGCGGCGCAAGGCCGACTGCCGCATCTCCGTCGACGGCCGCGGACGCCACGTCGTCGAGATCGACGGCTCCGACATCGGCACCGGCGCGTGGACGGCGCTGACCCAGATCGCCGCCGACGCGCTCGGGGTCGGCATGGGCGACGTCGAGCTCCGGATCGGCGACAGCCGGCTGCCCTTCGCCGGTGGTGCGGGCGGCTCCACCGGCCTGGCGTCGTGGGGGTCGGCGATCGTGCTGACCGCGCGGGAGGTCCGCCGGCGGCTGGAGTCCTACGGCGGGCAGCTGCCCCCGGACGGCGTGACCGTCGACGGCGGCGTCGACGGCCCGTCACCGCACGCCGAGCGGTACTCGATGCACGCCTTCGGCGCCCACTTCGTGGAGGTGCGGGTGGACGCCGACACCGGCGAGGTGCGGGTGCCGCGGGCGACCAGCGTGTACGCGGCCGGGACGATCGTGAACGCCAAGACCGCCCGCTCGCAGTTCCTCGGCGGCTTCTGCATGGGCCTGTCGATGGCGCTGCACGAGGAGTCGGTGCAGGACGAGGTGTTCGGCCACTACGCCAACCACGACCTCGCCGAGTACCACGTCGCCACCAACGCCGACATCGGCGAGATCGACATCTCCTGGCTCGACGAGGAGGACCCGTACGTCAACGAGCTGGGGCTCAAGGGCATCGGCGAGATCGGCATCACCGGCGCCGCGGCCGCCGTCGCCAACGGGTACTGGCACGCCACGGGCAGGCGGGTCCGCGACCTGCCGATCACCCCCGACAAGTACTTCCGGCCGTAGCGGAGGCTGGCGGCGCAGGGGACCTGCGCC